>NZ_OU963893.1:4127883-4445413 GCF_918797525.1 unidentified bacterial endosymbiont
GTCTTCACCGCCCAGGTGGGTATCACCGTTGGTTGCCAGAACTTCGAAGGTTTTTTCACCGTCAACTTCGTCGATTTCGATAATAGAGATATCGAAAGTACCGCCACCGAGGTCGTAAACCGCGATAGTACGGTTGCCAACTTCTTTATCCAGACCGTAGGCCAGAGCCGCTGCGGTTGGTTCGTTGATAATACGCTTGACTTCGAGACCTGCGATACGGCCAGCATCTTTGGTTGCCTGACGCTGAGCATCGTTGAAGTATGCTGGTACGGTAATAACCGCTTCAGTTACCGGTTCGCCCAGGTAATCTTCAGCCGTTTTCTTCATTTTCTTCAGCACTTCAGCAGAGATCTGCGGCGGTGCCATTTTCTGACCTTTAACATCGATCCATGCATCACCGTTGTCAGCACCGATGATTTTGTAAGGCATGATGGCTTCATCACGCTGCACTTCTTCGTCCTGGAAGCGGCGACCAATCAGGCGTTTAATCGCAAACAGGGTGTTTTGCGGGTTTGTCACTGCCTGACGTTTAGCCGGCTGACCAACCAGAGTTTCACCATCCTGGGTATATGCAATGATAGAAGGCGTGGTGCGATCGCCTTCGGCGTTCTCCAGCACGCGTGCAGTAGTGCCATCCATAATCGCTACACAAGAGTTAGTAGTACCCAGGTCGATACCAATAATTTTACCCATCTAAACGTCTCCACTAAAAATTCAGTCAACATGTGGTTGTGTACCTGTAATAAGGGCAGAAGGTGCTTTTTCAACTGTCCAGATTTGATATTTTTTCAGGTCCACACACTGCGGTTGACTACTAGATGGGGTCACTACAGCATCCATCAAGGGGGAGAGATAAAAAATTTTTCATTTTCTCCCTGATGAAATCGTAATGATAAGCAGTTCGGTACAGACAGCGGCTGAAAACGGAACAATACTTTGCGTTATCTGTAACAAGCTGTACCTGTTCGTTTATAAAACTCACGCGAAACGCTGCCCATAGAGCCAAGGCGGTGTAATGTATCCTACTGAAAAATTGAACTTTTAGCTTGTAAAGCATTTCTCGTTAGCCTGGTCCTTGAGGGTCTAACGCGCATCAAGTTCATTGAGGAGACGAAACGGGTTGTTGAGCAAGCATTTGCAGCAACAGGATCGTCTGCTAAGGACCAGGGCGGCACAGTTTTATACGCAGGTGGAGTTTGTTCGGGAAAACAATAAAATCCTCGGCTATATTATTTCTTCTGTGAATATTTTTATATCCGGAATGGCATCTATTCGTGGTGTAATAATGATTGCTACAGGCACGCCAATAGGGATATTGGCATGTGCATTTCTTGTCGTAGATGGTGCAAATAGCATAAGGAGTTGATAAAATCCTGCATGGTCAAGAATCAAAGTCAGAAGGTATTTTTGCTGAAGAGGCAATGGAAAAAGCTATCTTTATGGGTTTCAAACCTGAAGCGGGGCTCGCAATTTACAAAGCGATCTCCCTAAATACAAGTGTTTATACACTATTTGGTTTATCCAGAAAAGCAGAAGCCCGGCGACTTTTTCGTTATATTCCAAAAGATTACTACCAAAAAATTACTACCAAAAAATCACAGTCACAGGCAAACCCAGGCTGACCATGAAAATTCTGGGTTATGGCGTAAAAGCGAAGGCGATTTTTGATCTTATCAATACAAATTAGATCCGTTTTAACCTGCAAAATCGCCAGGATTTATATGAGATTACCGGCGGTTGTATAAATATTAAAATAATTAATGTTATTAACAAGCCAATACTTCCAGAAATTAACTTGCTTGTACTGGAATAAACAGCCAAAAATCAATACCAGTAAAAAGAATGATTAGATAGCAGTTAATATCTTAAATCTTTAAAAAATTCGGTAATATTCATTATATCTCCTTTTAAATTATCAAAAGAAGGTTTACAGGGACTGTTTATATTTGCGGCATACCAGCCCTTACGCCCGCCTATAATGCTGAGAATTGTAACAACCTTAGACCCACTTCAGAGACGCTTCCTTACCCGGCTGAGCACATCCCAACGCCATTCTGGCAACGACGTTCTGTCACAATTGGGATATTCGTAGGGGAAATGGAAACAGCTATCTTTTACATTCCAAAAGACGACTACCGAAATCCACCGTAATAGGCAAGCACAGGCGGTTGTATAAAAATTGCAACCGCTACTCCACAAGAATGGCCAACGGTGCCTGAGGAAAAACAGCAAATATTTCTTCGACGGGTATACATTTTATATCCGCAACGCTTATCACCCTAAGCGTCAGGTTTTATCTGCCTCTCCAAAGGTAGCATTGCTTGTCCTGTCATAATTACGTGTCAGCGTCTTATCTATCGCTTTACTGACTGTCACGGGACCGATAGCGGCATAATCAGCTCGACAATAAATCGTGAACATTGTTACTGACTCTCTCCTCTGTATAGGTTTTCCCACCCATGACACTAACGATTGTCAAACCAAAATTTAACAAGCTGGTGAATAGCTTAGGGGCTGGCATCACTCCCTGTCTGCTTAGGCGGTCAAGGTTCTCAACATACAACCACGAATCAGATGAAATAACCCCAACTTTTACAGCGTTAATGAATCCATAAAATTCACCTCGTGTGGTATTCTTGCCGCGAAACGCAGAGACGCCCGCATCCAGGATCTGGACGTACTCCAAACCATGAATTGCAGCGTATTGTTTCGCTTTTTCAGTCTGACGCGCCAGGGATATGTTCCCTGTCTGTTTGTCAGTAGACCAACCTATACAGGAATAAAGTTTTTTCATGGCTAACACAGAGAATAATAAACATTCTGAAAGTATCACTTTTTCGAACCAGGGCAACACTACGTTGGCTAATCCGGCTCCGCTGGGCCTGATGGGGTTTGGCATGACCACCATCCTGCTAAACTTGCACAATATCGGGATGTTCCCGATGGATGGCGTAATCCTGGCGATGGGCATTTTTTACGGCGGTATCGCGCAAATCTTCGCGGGCCTGCTCGAGTATAAAAAAGGCAATACGTTCGGCTTAACCGCCTTTACCTCTTACGGCTCTTTCTGGCTGAGCCTGGTCGCCATCCTGCTGATGCCTGGCATGGGCCTGGCAGACGCAGCGAACGCGCACTTCCTGGGTGTTTACCTGGGTCTGTGGGGTGTCTTCACGCTGTTCATGTTCTTTGGCACCCTAAAGGCAAACCGCGCCCTGCAGTTCGTCTTCCTTAGCCTGACCGTACTGTTCGCCCTGCTGGCCATAGGCCACCTGGCGGATAACGAAGGCATCGTTCACATTGCAGGCTGGGTCGGCCTGGTGTGCGGCGCAAGCGCCATCTACCTGGCGATGGGCGAAGTGCTGAACGAACAGTTTGGCCGCACCGTGCTGCCGATTGGTGAAAAACACTAATCTTTCGTCGTGCCCGCCCTGCGGGCACGTCTTTCCTTCCAGTAAGGCTTATCCAGCCAGTATCGGCTGGTCCATCGGTTTCTGACGCAGCCAGAACCCCAGCACCAGCCCCATCAGCGCCAGCGCCAGCACATACCAGGCCGGGGCCATCGGCGACACACCCATCAGCACCGTGACGGCAATCGGGGTCAGTCCGCCGAAGATGGCATACGCGACATTGTAGGAGAACGAGATCCCCGAGAAACGCACCTCTGCCGGGAAGGCGCGGACCATCACATACGGCACCGCGCCAACAACCCCCACGCATAGCCCCACCGCACCGTACAGCAGGAACAGCTGTTCAGGATGGCTACCCGCAAGATGGTAAAACGCCCAGCTCGATACCGCCAGCAGCAGGCTCCCCACGATAAAAGTCAGGCTCGCGCCAATGCGGTCAGCGGCCAGCCCTGCGGCCAGACAGCCAAAGCAGAGCATAACCGTGGCGATACCGTTGGCCTGCAGCGTCACGGCCGGGGGGAAACCATACTGTTTTTGCAGCCAGACCGGAGACATCAAAATCACCACGACGATCCCTGCAGACAGCAGCCAGGTGAGAAGCATCGACATCACAACCGCACCTCTGTGCCGCATCACCACCGTCTTAACCGGCAGCGCCTGCGCCAGGGCCTTGCGCTGGCGCATCTCAAGGAAAATCGGCGTCTCCTGCAGCCAGCGGCGCAGGTACATAGCCACCAGACCAAACGCCCCGCCCAGCAGGAATGGAAGACGCCAGCCCCACTCATGCACCGCCTGCTGCGTCATGCTGGTATTGACCAGAGTAGCAACCACCGACCCCAGCAAAATGCCGACGGTCAGTCCCGCAGTTAAGGTCCCGCAGGCGATACCAATACGACGTGCCGGCACATGCTCGGCGACAAATACCCATGCCCCGGGCACTTCGCCGCCAATGGCTGCTCCCTGAAGTAGACGCATCAGCAACAACAGGAGTGGCGCAACGATACCCAGTGAGGCATAGGTTGGCAGCAGGCCAATGGCCAGCGTCGGTACGGCCATCAGCAATATGCTGAGGGTAAACATCTTTTTACGTCCGACCAGATCGCCAAAATGCGCCATCACAATGCCGCCCAGCGGACGGGCCAGATAACCGGCAGCAAAAATACCAAACGTCTGCACCTGGCGCAGCCAGTCAGGGATGTCCGGCGGAAAAAAGAGTTCTCCTACGACGGCGGCAAAGAAAACAAAGATGATGAAGTCATAAAACTCCAGCGCGCCGCCCAGTGCGGCAAGCGAGAGCGTTTTATAATCCTGTCGATTCAGAGGTCGGGCGTTAAGCGGCATAAGCTAACCCTGGTAGCGTGGTTGTGGATGTAATTTTACAGAATTCGTAAAGAAAAAATTACTATACCGTAAAAATTTAGCCACGCTACAGCGTCGTCAACTAATGCCAGACATTGGTTAATTTCAGGTGATTGTTTCGCGGAGGGCACTTTTCGGGCGAAATGCTGCTACCACTTTACCATCGGTTTCAACATACGGACCGTCCAGCAACTGTATACAATACGGTACACTTGCAAAGATCCCCTGAACGATCACGCTGCCGTCGGCGGTTTTTAAGCCTTCCAGCGTCTCTTTGATCGACTTCGGCTGGCCAGGCAGATTCAGAATTAACGCCTGCTTGCGGATCACCCCGACCTGGCGGGAAAGGATTGCGGTTGGCACAAAGTGCAGGCTGATCTGGCGCATCTGTTCACCGAAACCAGGCATTTCACGATCCGCAACCGCCAGCGTGGCATCCGGGGTCACATCACGGCGTGCTGGCCCGGTTCCTCCCGTGGTTAACACGAGGTGACAACTCATCTCATCCACCAGCTCACACAGCGTTTGTTCGATGATCGCCTGCTCGTCCGGGATTAACCGGGTCTGGATTTCAAAAGGAGTTGTCAGCACGTTGTTCAGCCACGCTTCCAGAGCAGGGATGCCTTTATCCTGATAAACACCGCTGGAGGCGCGGTCAGAAATCGACACTAAGCCGATACGTAAGGTATTCATAGCCATTCCATTCAAAAAGTACTGATTAAAGGGAATGATACACGCAGCGGGGAAATTCAGACAGAGTACATAAGACGTCGCGTGACCGGGAGCCCGGTCACGCAGAATGATTACAGCAGGTCGCCAATCATTTTTTCCAGTTTTTCCTGATCGATGGCAAACTTACGGATCCCGTCCGCCAGTTTGTCTACCGCCATGGGATCCTGGTTGTGCTGCCACAGGAACTGGGATTCAGTGATGCGTTCAGGACGCGCTTTCACTTCACCGGTGTAAGACAGCTTACGTTCAATGGCGCCTTCGCTTTCTGCCAGCTCTTTCAGCAGCGCAGGCGCGATGGTCAGGCGGTCACAGCCAGCCAGCTCGATGATTTCGCCGACGTTACGGAAGCTTGCGCCCATTACCACGGTCTCATAGCCGTGCTGTTTGTAGTATTCGTAGATTTCAGTCACCGACACTACGCCTGGATCTTCAGACGCTGCATACTCTTTCTTGTCGGTGTTAGCTTTGTACCAGTCCAGAATACGGCCCACGAATGGCGAGATCAAATAAACGCCCGCCTCTGCACACGCCCGCGCCTGAGCGAAGGAGAACAGCAGAGTCAGGTTACAGTTGATCCCCTCTTTTTCCAGCTGCTCTGCAGCGCGGATGCCCTGCCAGGTAGATGCCAGTTTGATCAGGATGCGGTCGTTGCTGATACCCGCATCGTTGTACATTTTGATCAGACGTTTTGCTTTGGTGATAGACGCGTCGGTATCGTAGGACAGACGAGCATCCACTTCGGTAGAGATACGGCCAGGCACCAGTTTCAGGATTTCCAGACCGATGTTCACTGCCAGTTTGTCAGTGGCGTCCACAACCTGCTGCATGCGGTCGGTGCTCTGTGCTTTCGCCCAGGTCACGGCGTCATCAATCAGTTTACGATACTCAGGGATCTGCGCGGCGTTAAGGATCAGAGAAGGGTTAGTTGTGGCATCCTGCGGCTGGTACAACTTCATTGCCGCGATATCTCCGGTGTCAGCTACGACAGTGGTGAACTGACGAAGGGAGGTCAATTTATCCGTCATGATAGTGTTTCTCTTTTAACGTGCCCTGGATAATTCACGCTACCGACAGCATGCCTGCAGCGGAAAAATGACAGGTTTACTTGTTAGGGGGATGTAACCGGTCTGCCCTGATGATAACACGACAGAGGGGTAGCGCAACCGCAGACAGTGCGCTGAGGCAGAGTATGATAAACTCGACTTATTAACAGGCTGCTAAGTAACAGCATGGTCAATCAGTGGTAGCGCTTACATATTCACACTGGCAACAACAAGAGGGACGTTAGTGCCTGATTTTCTTTATTTTATAATTGAAGTTCTGTGGGGTTCAATCATGATATATCTGCTACTGGGAGCAGGTATATGGTTCACCTTGCGCAGCGATTTTATCCAGTTTCGCTATATCCGCAAGTTCGGCAAAAGTCTCAAAAACAGCCTGACCCCGCAGCCGGGTGGATTGACCTCGTTTCAGGCCCTCTGCATCAGCCTGGCCGCACGCGTCGGTAGCGGCAATCTGGCGGGCGTTGGGCTTGCCATCAGCGCCGGGGGACCGGGCGCGCTCTTCTGGATGTGGGTCACGGCGATTGTCGGCATGGCGACCTCGTTTGCCGAATGTTCGCTCGCGCAGCTTTTCAAAGAGAAGGATAAGAACGGCCAGTTTCGCGGCGGCCCGGCCTGGTATATGTCTCGCGGGCTAGGAATGCGCTGGATGGGTGTCCTGATCTCACTCTTTCTGCTTATCGCCTACGGTCTTATTTTTAACACCGTGCAGGCCAATTCTGTCGCGCATGCGCTGCGTTACGCCTTTGACTTTCCCGAGTGGCTATCCGGTGTCGTTTTAGCCGCCTTTATCCTTATCGCTATTTCAGTCGGTCTTCGAGGCGTCGCCCGTATGATGCAGTGGATGGTCCCTGTAATGGCGCTGGTGTGGATAACCGCCAGCCTGTTTGTAACTGCGCAGCACATCGACCAGGTGCCATGGATCATTTCGACCGTCTTTAAAAGTGCCTTTGGCTGGCAAGAAGCGGCGTCGGGAGCAATGGGTTATACCCTTAGTCAGGCGCTGACGGCAGGTTTTCAGCGCGGCATGCTCTCTAATGAAGCCGGAATGGGCTCCACACCGAATGCCGCCGCCACCGCCGCTTCATGGCCCCCTCACCCGGCGGCGCAAGGCATTGTGCAGATGATTGGCGTTTTTACCGATACCATCGTCATCTGCTCCGCCAGCGCCATGATTTTGCTGTTAGCCGATCCTGCCCCGCACGGCACGGAGACTGCCGGGATACAGCTCCTTCAGCAGGCAATGGTGAATCTTGCCGGGAGCTGGGGCGCCGGATTTGTCGCACTGATCGTAATTCTGTTCGCCTTCAGCTCAGTGGTGATGAACTACATGTATGCCGAAAACAATCTTATCTTTCTTAAGCGCGACTCACGCCACTCGCTCAGGCTGCTGCGCCTTGGGGTGATACTGATGGTGGTGGCAGGCTCCCTGCTCAGCATGCCGCTGGTCTGGCAGTTGGCGGACGTCATTATGGCCCTGATGGCGATAACCAACCTGACGGCGATTTTACTGCTCTCGCCGGTCGTCACGCTTATCGCGCGGGACTATCTGCGCCAGCGTAAACTGGGGGTTCAGCCAGTGTTTGATCCCACGCGCTATCCCGAAATCGAAGCGCAAATCGCCCCGGGCTCCTGGGATGATTTGCCACGGCAATAACAGCTATCGATCAATTCAGGGCGATTTTTTGCTAAAGTCGCTCTACATTTCCTGCAAGGACTGGCTATGCTGATTCTGATTTCACCTGCAAAAACGCTCGATTACCAGAGCCCGCTCGCCACCGAGCGTTATACCCAGCCTGAACTGCTGGACTATTCGCAACAGCTGATCCACGAAGCCCGTAAGCTCTCTGCGCCGCAAATCGCCTCGCTGATGAGCATCAGCGACAAACTGGCGGATCTGAATGCCACCCGTTTTCATGAATGGCATCCGGCGTTCACACCGGGCAACGCGCGCCAGGCGCTTCTGGCGTTCAAAGGCGATGTCTATACCGGCCTGCAGGCGGAAACGTTTAGCGAAGCCGATTTCGATTTTGCCCAGCAGCATCTGCGCATGCTGTCGGGGTTGTATGGCGTACTGCGCCCGCTGGATTTGATGCAACCCTATCGTCTTGAGATGGGGATTCGCCTGGAGAATGCCAAAGGGAAAGACCTGTATCACTTCTGGGGCGACATCATCACCGACACGCTCAACACAGCGCTGCATGCGCAGGGCGATGACATCGTGATCAATCTGGCATCCGACGAATACTACAGATCAGTGAAGCCAAAGAAACTGGAGGCGCAGATCCTCAAGCCGGTTTTCCTCGACGAGAAAAACGGCAAGTTCAAGGTCATCAGCTTCTATGCCAAAAAAGCGCGTGGCCTGATGAGCCGTTATATCATTCAGAACCGCCTGACAAAGCCGGAGCAGTTGAGCGAATTTAACACCGACGGCTATTTCTTTGACGAAGAAGCATCAGGAAAGGGTGAGCTGGTGTTTAAGCGTCACGAGCAGTAAAAAAGCCGGGTGCGGCTTCGCCCACCCGGCCCTGGAATAGCCTTCTCTGTAGCAGCGGATTTTTATCCGCGAGTCATCATCAACTTACGCAGCGCGGCGAAGTCCGCTGGCAACTCATGGGACAGCAGAGGGAGGTCGGCGCGGTCAGCCAGCGCTTTTGGCAGGGGCAGGGTTTCACCCAGAATCGCTTCCACGCTCTCTTTAAACTTCGCCGGATGGGCAGTTCCCAGGAACAGGCCGTATTCACCGGGATTAAGCTGGTCGCGCAGCGCTCGGTAGGCAATCGCCGCATGCGGTTCAGAGGTATATCCCACCGCTTTCAGCTCGCGCATAGTGGCTTTGGTCGTTTCATCGGTCACCGAAGCGTAACCCAGTTCCCCCAGACGCCATACCTTACGGCGAAACAGCTCTTCCACGCGCGGCCAGTTATTCGGCTGGCTCACGTCCATGGCGTTTGAAAGCGTCGCCTGAGTGACGTTTGGCGCCCATTTTCCGTCTTTCAGGAAACGCGGCACGGTGTCGTTAGCGTTAGTCGCGGCAATAAAGCGTTTCACCGTCAGCCCCAGGGATTTCGCCAGCAGGCCCGCCGTCAGGTCGCCAAAGTTTCCGCTTGGTACAGAGATAACCAGCTGATTACGCGCTTCCTGCGGTAATTGCGCCACCGCTTCGAAGTAGTAGCAAATCTGCGCCAGCAGACGGCTGATGTTGATGGAGTTGGCCGAGTTCAGACCCAGCGCCACTTTCAGCTCTTCATCATCGAACGCCTGTTTGACCAGCGCCTGACAGGCATCGAAATCACCGTCAATGGCTACGGTTTCAATGTTGCCGCCGAGCGTACAGAACAGTTTTTCCTGCAGCGGGCTGATTTTGCCTTTCGGGTAAAGGATCACCACGCGGATATTCTTCAGGCCGTAAAAGGCATGCGCCACGGCCGCACCGGTATCACCGGAGGTGGCGGTGAGAATAGTCACCGGCTTATCACTGCTGATGTGCGTCAGCATCTGGGCCATAAAACGGCCACCGAAGTCTTTAAACGCCAGCGTCGGGCCGTGGAACAGCTCCAGGCAACCTATATCAGGCTCTACCTGCTTCACCGGCGCCGGGAAGGCAAATGCCGCCCGTACGCGCTGTTCCAGCAGCGCCTGCGGAATTTCATCCCCGATGAAGGCAGAAAGGATCTTTGCGCTGCGGGTGACAAAGTCCAGCTTCAGCAATTCATCAATATTGGTCAGGGGTAGTTCAGGCAGATCGTGCGGGAAAAACAGCCCCTGATTTTTGCCCAGTCCCTGCGTCACCGCCTGCGCAAAGCTGACCTGCTCGTTATGATCTTTCAGATTGTAGAGTTTCATTTGTTATCCCAGTACTCGTGCGCCCGCCGTGTCCAGACGGCAAATATGAACAAAGCCTTCCTGATTTTGCAGGTAGTGTTTAGAGAGCCAGTCCGCCACGCGCTGTGCCGTGTCTGGCTTATCGCACAAGGCAAACAGCGTCGGGCCGGAGCCGGAGATGCCGCACGCCTGTGCGCCGATATCCAGTGATGCCTGTCGCGCCTCGTTGAAGCCAGGCAGCAGTTTGGTGCGATACGGCTCAGCAATCACGTCTTTCATCAATTTTGCCGCCAGCTGCGGCTGACGGGTGTAGCAGGCATGAATAAAGCCCGCGAGATGGCGTCCGTGAGCGATACAGTCCTGGCGACGATACTGCGCAGGCAGTATCGCCCGCGCTTCTGCGGTAGAGACCTTAATGCCCGGATAAGCCAGTACCCACAGCCACTCATCGAAGCCTGGGATCTGCTGGCTGATGATGCCATTTTCTTCAATCATCAGTTGCATCCCGCCAAGGAAACACGGCGCCACGTTGTCGTAATGGATGCTGCCAGAAATACGCCCTTCCAGCTCGCCCATTAGCCCCAGCAGGCGAGTGTTGTTCAGCGGCTTGCCGCAGTGCTCATTCATCGCCACCAGCCCGGCGACCACGGAGCAGGCGCTGGAGCCGAGCCCTGAGCCAATTGGCATACTTTTTTCCAGCGTCATGGCGACCGGCACGTTTTTACCGATCTCCTGACAAAAACGCTCCCAGCACTGATAAACGATATTTTCCCGCGGGTCAGACGGCAATTTGCTGGCGAAGCGGCCCACGTTATTCAGACTGAAGCTTTCCGCCGCTTCAACCGTCACCGTATCGCCCAGCAGCGACCCCTCTACCGGTGTGACCGCCGCACCCAGCACATCAAATCCGACGCTCATATTGGCGCTGGAAGCCGGGGCATAAACTTTGACCATGTTAAACTCCTAACTTCCATGACAGGGTACGCAGCAGATCGGCAAACACGCCCGCCGCCGTCACGTCGTTCCCTGCGCCATAGCCGCGAAGCACCAGCGGCAATGGCTGATAATAGTGGCTGTAAAACGCCAGGGCGTTTTCGCCATTTTTCACTTTGAACAGCGGATCGTTGCCATCCACTTCGGCAATCTTCACACGGCACACGCCATCGTCTTCAATGTTGCCAACATAGCGCAATACCTTACCGTCATCACGGGCTTTCGCAACGCGTGCGGCAAAGGTATCGTCAAGTTGCGGCAACTTCGCCATAAAGGCGCTGATATCACCGCTGGCATCAAACGCTGCCGGCAGCACCGGTTCAATCACAATATCCGACAGTTCAAGCTCGCGGCCCGTTTCACGCACCAGGATAAGCAACTTGCGCGCCACATCCATCCCCGAAAGGTCGTCACGCGGGTCCGGCTCGGTATAGCCCAGCTCACGTGCGGCACGAGTTGCCTCTGACAGACTCATCCCTTCCTCCAGCTTGCCAAAGATAAACGACAGTGATCCAGAGAGAATACCGGAGAAGCGCTGCAGTTCGTCCCCCGCGTTGAGCAAGTTTTGCAGGTTTTCAATAACCGGCAGCCCTGCCCCCACGTTCGTGTCATACAGGAACTTACGGCGCGACTTGCTCGCCGCCAGACGCAACTGGTGATAGTAATCCATCGACGAGGTGTTGGCTTTTTTGTTCGGCGTCACCACGTGGAACCCCTCACGCAGGAAATCGGCGTACTGATCGGCCACCGCCTGGTTCGAGGTACAGTCGACAATCACCGGGTTAAGCAGATGATACTCTTTCACCAGGCGGATCAGGCGGCCCAGGTTGAACGGATCTTTCGCCTCGTTCATCTCCGCCTGCCAGTTTTCCAGGTTCAGACCGTGAACGTTTGTTAGCAACGCTTTTGAATTGGCGATCCCGCACACGCGCAGGTCGATATGTTTCTTTTTGAGCCACGCCTGCTGTCGCTTAACCTGCTCCAGCAGCGCGCCGCCCACGCCCCCCACGCCGATCAGGAACAGCTCGATGACCTGGTCGGTATTGAACAGCATCTGATGAACCACGCGCACGCCGGTGGTGGCATCGTCGTTATCAACAACAACGGAGATAGAACGCTCGGAGGAGCCCTGGGCAATCGCCACAATGTTGATATTCGCGCGCGCCAGCGCGGCAAAGAATTTAGCAGAGATCCCGCGCAACGTACGCATCCCGTCACCGACCACGGAGATGATTGCCAGACGTTCCTGAATGAATAACGGTTCCAGCAGTTCCTCTTTCAGCTCGAGGAAGAACTCCTCTTCCAGCGCACGACGCGCGCGCTGGCAGTCGCCCTGCGGTACGCAGAAGCTGATGCTGTATTCTGAAGACGACTGGGTGATCAGCACCACTGAAATGCCCTTACGGGACATTGCGGCAAAGACGCGCGCCGCCATGCCAATCATCCCTTTCATGCCCGGCCCGGAAACGCTGAACATGGCCATGTTGTTCAGGTTAGAGATCCCTTTTACCGGGAGATCATTGTCATCGGAACGGGCGCCAATCAGCGTACCTGGCGCCTGTGGGTTACCGGTATTTTTAATCAGGCAAGGGATTTGGAACTGGGCAATCGGGGAGATGGTACGCGGGTGAAGCACTTTAGCGCCGAAGTAGGAAAGCTCCATCGCTTCCTGATATGACATTGACTTCAGCAGTCGGGCATCGGGCACCTGCCGCGGGTCACAGGTATAGACACCATCGACGTCAGTCCAGATTTCACAACAGTCTGCACGCAGGCAGGCAGCCAGAACGGCTGCTGAGTAGTCAGAGCCGTTACGACCCAGCACCACCAGTTCACCTTTCTCATTTCCGGCGGTGAAGCCCGCCATCAGGATTATGTGGTCAGACGGGATTTTGCTCGCGGCGATGCGACGGGTTGATTCGGCGATATCAACGGTCGATTCGAGGTAGTGGCCCACCGCCAGCAGTTTTTCAACCGGGTCGATCACCGTCACACTGTGACCGCGCGCCTCCAGCAGACCCGCCATGATGGCGATTGAGAGTTTCTCACCGCGGCAGATTATCTCCGCATTGATGCTGTCCGGACACTGTCCGAGCAGGCTGATACCATGCAGAACATGTTTAAGTTGAGCAAGCTCCTGTTCGACAAAGGCTTTCAACTGGACGAGCGGAAAGCCCGGCTGTGCCTTAGCGAGCCCCTGCAACAGCCCGGCAAAAATACGCTCGGCGTCGCTGATGTTCGGGAGTGCATCCTGGCCGCCGATGGTTTTTTCAATCATCGCCACCAGATGGTTAGTGATTTTTGCCGGGGCAGAGAGCACGGTTGCAACCTGCCCCTGCCTGGCGTTGCTCTCAAGGATGTCGGCAACGCGCAGAAAGCGTTCTGCATTTGCCACTGATGTACCGCCGAACTTCAACACTCGCATGGTTCTACCTCTTATCCTTTAGCCGAAAAAAAAAGCCCGCACTGTTCAGGTGCGGGCTTTTTCTTGTTTTTCCTGTACGCGTCAGCCCGCATCGTTACCTGTGGTAATGATGATGGTTGTGGTAATAGTGGTGATGCTGATGCGTGTCATAGATATTGTGTACTCTGTCATTATTATCTGTCTGTGCAGTATCCTTTTAGGGTTAAAGGATTGGACACTTTAAGTCAATGATTTTTTGATTTTATCACAATTGAGCCGACTCTTACGTCTGGCTGCCTGAGGTTTTATTTTCATCCGATTCAGCCATAAGCGCACCATAATATCAGTGTGTTAAGCCATATTTAAAACCTATGACAGCATTTTACTCGGCTAACTTTTTTTCGATATCGTGCAGCAATCGGTGCAGCATTGCCGTGTCGCGTTGCTGAAGACGTCCCAGACGCTGTTGCAACCAGTCCGCCATTTTTTTATCGTCGGCCACGCCTAACTGCGATAACAGACTCGTCACGCGCGTGCGCAGCGCGGCCAGCGGGTTTTCGTCCGTCTCAACAACCGGCGGTTGCGGTATTTGCATTAAAGATGCTAATTGATAGCAATAAACCATTACCGCCTGGCCTAAATTCAGCGACGGATAATCAGCCGCCATCGGTGCGCCGGTAAGAACGTCTGCCAGGGCCAGTTCATCGTTGGTTAACCCGGAATCTTCACGACCAAACACCAGGGCAGCGTTGTTCAACCAGCGGCTTTTCTCTTCCAGCATCGGCACCAGTTCGGCAGGCGTGGCGTAATAATGGAACTTTGCCCGGCTGCGCGCGGTGGTCGCCACGGTGAAAGAGACGTCGTGCAACGCATCGGCGAGCGTAGCGTAAGTGCTTATATTATCGAGAATATCGCCCGATCCATGCGCCACCCAGCGGGCCGCTGGTTCCAGATGGGCGCGGCTATCTACGATACGCAAATCGCTAAAACCCATGGTCTTCATGGCACGCGCCGCCGCGCCAATATTTTCGGCTCTGGCTGGGGCAACCAGTACAATCGACAGATGCATTTATGCTCTCTTTTTAGTCAGTTAGCGGGTAAAAATGTGATGCGCCTCAACATATTACGCAGCACAAATTTACAAAATTGCAACACAAATCACCGAAATAGCGTTTCATAACAAATTAAAAGCGCTAAACTATTTTGTGACTGAACAATCAGTTAGAATGTTAACAGAAGCTTATTATCCATATGTTTTATAATGATAATCACTACGGGAATATCCCCTTATAATTGGATTCATGTTATTTATAAATCAATATCCGCAACTAATTGGTTTGTTGAAAAATTGTGATAAAGGCTAGCATTAGGCTACGATGATTTCATCAAACTGTTAACGTGCTACAATTGAACTTGATATATGTCAACGAAGCGTAGTTTTATTGGGTGTCCGGTGTCACTTAGCCTGTTATGTTGCTGTTAAAATGGTTAGGATGACAGCCGTTTTTGACACTGTCGGGTCCAAAGGGAAAGTGCCCACGACCAAGCTAATGATGTTGTTGACGTTGATGGAAAGTGCATCAAGAACGCAATTACGTACTTTAGTCACGTTAGGCCGGTCATGTTAATTTGCAACATGCATCAGGCAGGTCAGGGACTTTTGTACTTCCTGTTTCGATTTAGTTGGCAATTTAGGTAGCAAACATGCAGACCCCGCACATTCTTATCGTTGAAGACGAGTTGGTAACACGCAACACGTTAAAGAGCATTTTCGAAGCAGAAGGCTACGATGTCTTTGAAGCGACCGATGGCGCAGAGATGCATCAGATCCTTTCTGAAAATGATATCAACCTGGTCATTATGGATATCAACCTGCCGGGCAAAAACGGCCTTCTTCTGGCACGCGAGCTGCGTGAACAGGCGAATGTGGCGTTAATGTTCTTGACGGGCCGTGACAACGAAGTTGATAAAATTCTTGGCCTGGAAATTGGCGCGGATGATTACATCACCAAACCGTTTAATCCTCGCGAGTTAACCATTCGTGCCCGCAATCTGCTGTCCCGCACCATGAACCTGGGTACGGTCAGCGAAGAGCGTCGTAGCGTAGACAGCTACAAATTCAACGGCTGGGAACTTGATATCAACAGCCGTTCGCTGATTAGCCCTAACGGTGAGCAGTATAAACTGCCGCGCAGTGAGTTTCGCGCGATGCTGCACTTCTGTGAAAACCCGGGCAAAATTCAGTCCCGTGCAGAACTGCTGAAGAAAATGACCGGTCGCGAGCTGAAGCCTCATGACCGCACCGTGGACGTAACCATCCGTCGCATTCGTAAGCACTTCGAATCTACGGCTGATACGCCGGAAATCATCGCCACAATACATGGCGAAGGTTACCGTTTCTGCGGTGACCTGCAGGAATAATCCGCACGTAACGCATTAAAAAACGGCGCATCGCGCCGTTTTTTTTACTTATGCCACGGCATAATTGGTACTGCGCTTATTGCGTTTTTAGGCGAGCCATCCACCACTTTGTCGGAATAGGCAAGGTAGGCCAAAGTATTACGTTTGGCATCGTAGAAACGCACCACCTGCAGTTTTTTGAACACCAGCGAAGTACGTTTCTGGAACACAACATCCCCCTGCGCCTTACCGTTTTTAATTTTGTCACTCAGTTCAACCGGGCCGACCTGCTGACAGGATATTGCGGCATCGGAGGTATCTTCAGCCAGCCCCAGCCCACCTTTAATCCCCCCCGTTTTCGCCCGGCTAACGTAGCAAGTAACGTTTTTCACATCCGGGTCGTCGAATGCTTCCACCACAATTTTATGGTCCGGGCCAAACATTTTGAACACGGTATCGACAGAACCAATCTGTTCTGCCTGCGCGCCACGTCCAGCCAACAGCACGACAGCGGTAAAGATCAATGTCTTGTATTTCATATTGTTACCATTCTTTAAAATTGCATTGTGCGATTATTCAACACTTTAGATAAAAATGTAGCAAGATCACAGGATTAGAATATATTTGCCATAAATATGGGTCAAAAGGCATTAATGCGCAAAAAAAACACTGAATGCTAAAACGTCAAAAAATGCTATTATCCGCTAACCTGTTATCAGGCACCTGCTGTTTTAAGGATGAGGATAGTATATGGATCAGGCTGGAATTATTCGCGACCTGCTAATCTGGCTGGAAGGTCATCTGGACCAGCCTTTGTCACTGGACAATGTTGCGGCTAAAGCAGGCTATTCCAAGTGGCATCTGCAAAGGATGTTCAAGGATGTCACCGGTCATGCTATCGGTGCTTATATCCGCGCGCGTCGTTTATCAAAATCTGCTGTGGCATTGCGTCTGACCGCGCGCCCTATTCTGGATATTGCCCTGCAGTATCGTTTCGATTCGCAGCAAACCTTTACGCGCGCCTTTAAAAAGCAGTTCTCGTTGACGCCAGCGCTTTATCGCCGCTCGCCAGACTGGAGCTCATTCGGTATGCGTCCGCCGCTGCGTCTGGGCGAATTTGCCATGCCGAAGTATGAAATCATCACCCTGCCTGATACCCATCTGGTGGGCACAACACAGAGTTACTCCTGCTCTCTGGAGCAGATCTCCGAGTTCCGCCATCAAATGCGCGTCCAGTTCTGGCGCGATTTCCTCAGCCATGCTCCGGCTATTCCGCCGATCCTGTATGGTCTTAACGAAACGCATCCAAGCCAGGAAAAAGACGATGAGCAGGAGGTGTTCTACACCACCGCGTTAACGCCAGAGCTGGCCAATGGCTATATTCAGGGTTCAAAACCGGTCCTGCTGGGAGGCGGTGAGTACGTGATGTTCACCTACGAAGGGCTGGGAACGGGGGTGCAGGAGTTTATCCTGACCGTTTACGGAACCTGCATGCCGATGCTGAACCTGAACCGTCGTAAAGGTCAGGACATTGAGCGTTACTACCCGGTGAGCAATGTTAAGCCGGAAGAACGCCCAATCGATTTGCGTATGGAATTCTTAATTCCGATACGTCGTTAACGCTGCAGTTCGTCCAGCGCAGGGGCATCAAGATGCGAAATGTCTCCTGCCATCTCCACCACCCAACCCGACGCCAGCCACGCGCTTTCCTGATAATCAATACGGGAAATTGAGCAGTTGCGCAGGCGTAAACGGCGCTCAGCGTAAGCCGGCAGACCCAGAATAGTACTGACCAGACAGCCCAGCGCGATACCGTGGCTGACCAGCAGCGGACGGCTCCCCGCCGGAAGGTTCAGACACTCTGCCAGCGCGGCATGCATACGCGCGCTCAGCTCCAGCATGGATTCACCTTCAGGAATACGGCCATCTTCAGTACCGTTGACCAGGGTGCGACGCCAGCCCTCTTCCGCTTCGGTTAGCGTGTCGATAGGACGCCGCTCCAGCACGCCCATATCCAGCTCGCGCAGCCGTGGTTCAAGCGTGATATCACAGCCGCAGGCATCGGCGATAATGCGTGCCGTCTGCTGGGTGCGACCGAGATCGCTGGTGATAACATGAGTGATGCCGAGCGTTCTGGCGCGTTCCGCCACCTGCCACGCTTGCTGCACCCCCTTTTCTGTAAGAGGACTGTCCGACTGGCCTTGAATACGTCGCTCGGCGTTCCAGTGCGTTTCACCGTGGCGAACAAGGTAAACCTGTAACATGCTTTTTTTCCGTTATACTGCGATGAAATTTTTAAAGTTAGGTCTAATTATGCACCAGGTTGTCGCTGCTACCACTAATCCTGCCAAAATTCAGGCAATTCTAAAGGCATTTGAAGAGATCTTCGGCGAAGGATCCTGCCATATCGAGGCCATCGGCGTCGACAGCGGTGTTCCTGAACAGCCGTTTGGAAGCGAGGAAACACGTGCCGGGGCACGAAATCGCGTGGCGAACGCGAAAGCTGCCGCACCGGGCGCGGAATTTTGGGTCGCCATCGAAGCGGGTATCGACGAAGGGGCAACTTTTAGCTGGGTGGTGATTGAACGCTGCGACCAGCGTGGCGAGGCACGATCCGCGACGCTGCCCCTGCCGGAGATCGTTCTGGACAAAGTTCGTGCAGGTGAAGCGCTCGGGCCGGTGATGTCGCAGTACACCGGTATTGATGAGATTGGCCGTAAAGAGGGAGCCATTGGCGTATTTACTGCTGGCAGGCTGACGCGCTCAGGCGTTTACCACCAGGCGGTGATCCTGGCGTTAAGCCCGTTCCATAACGCGATTTACCGTTGAGCGCCCAACAGCACAGATTCCAGCCACTGACGCAACTCGACCGGCGCAGACTTCAGGCTATTTGATCCGCGGGTGATCGTGGCGATACCCGCGCCCAGCTCATTTTTCAGCTCGCGCTGGCTCATCTCTCCGCGCAGCAACTCTTCGATTATCCGCACCCGCGTGCCCAGCGCTTCACGCTCGTCGGGGGTCAGCATCAGTTGCAGCAAGGGGAGATGCAGATCCTGGTCATATGACTGGCGGAGTAACGCCACAAAACGAAGCCACTCCTGGTTGCGTTGTTCGGCCATCGCCGAGGAATACGGGGAATGCTGGGTCATGTTATGCCGCCTCTTGTACTCATTAACGAGTACAGCATAACACAACCCACGCCGATCAGTAACGTCTCTGCCACTCGGCATCGCTCAACAGGGTATCTTTTTGCCCCATGAAGTGGCGATAGTAGACGTCATACGCCAGCACGTTCTTCACGTAGCCACGCGTTTCTGAGAACGGAATGCTTTCGACAAACGCCACCGCGTCGATACGCCCCGCGCTGTTACCAAGCCATGTGCGCACACGCCCCGGGCCTGCGTTATACGCCGCGGAAGAGAAGATACGGTTATTGTCGAACTGCTGGTAGACGTACTCCAGGTAGTGGGTGCCGATGTTAATATTGGTATCCGGATCCAGCAGTTGCGAAGGGTTGCTATATCCCGGAATGTCAAACATCTTCACCGTGTGCGTCGCAGTACCTGGCATAATCTGCATCAGGCCGCTGGCCCCCACCGGAGAACGGACTTTCGGGTTCCAGGCACTCTCCTGACGGGCGATCGCCATTGCGTAACTTTTCGGGATCTCTTTGCTGCGGGTGTAGCGATTAAACAGATCGCTGTACGCCAGCGGGAAACGTTCTTCAAGATGATCCCAAAGCTTACCGGCGATCGTGGCCTGTACGCTCAGATCCCACCAGCGGTTATCAAAGGCATAGCGGGCAAGCTGCGCTTTTTCATCGGTCGTGCGGCTGGTCACCAGATTCGCCCACTCGCTGCGCGCGGTGTTATCCAGGTTCCAGTACATCAGTTCCCGTACGCGCGCCATCTCTGGCCCTTGCGTTAGCGTCGGACTCGCGTTGGCTGGCGCTTTGTCGATGCGCAAGGTGTACTCCTCACCCAACCGCTGTGCAGCGACCATTGGGTAGAACCCACGCTGCTGCATCAGGGCATGGAGGATCTCTTTCGCTTCATCATCACGACCCCGCTCGAGCAGCAGGTCGGCCTGCCAGTAACGCCATTCGTCTTTCTCTTTGGCATCCATGGGCAGGCGTGCAAGCCAGGTATTGAGCCCATGACGATCCCCCGTGCCGAGCGCCATGCGCACGCGGCGCTCCACAAGCGACGTGGAATGTGAACGCATTATTGCGTCGTCACGCCAGCGGGCCTGCTCGTCGGTAATATCTGTCCCCATCAGTCGCCACGCCACGGTGTCGCGTAGCTCCTGGGTCTGTTCTTCATTGAGCTGTTGCGCCTGCACCAACTGAGGGATCATCAACCGCGCGTTTTCAACATCGCTACGCGCCACGCGGGTAAACGCGACCGCCGCCATCTGACGGGTAAAGTCGGTGGCTCCGGTACTGCGGACAAAGGTCATGATCGAATTCGGATCGTTCGCCAGCCCGATTATCGCCGTAGAAATGGTCTGATAGTCCGCCGGCATTTGTCCCGCCAGAGCGGTCACCAGACGCGTGTTCCCGGCTTTCATCGCCAGCCGGATGCGCTCAAGATACGCCAGCGGATCTTGCTTACCGGAGGCGCGCCACGCGCCAAAGAGTGGATCACAGGCGTTCGGCTGGCTTTTCCCCGTCAGCCACAGCGCTTTCGCCCCTGCCCAGGCCTCATCCTGCTGACCGGTGGCCCATTTGGCGTAGTAATAGTGACATTGCGCCTCGGTGTTGCCCGGTTTTTCCGGGCTAAAAGCCAACAGCCCGCGCCAGTCTTCGCGTCGCGCCAGTTCATTCACAAAACGGGATTTTAAGCTGCGCGCGGGCGGCAGGGTTGGGTTCGCCTGAATAAAGTTATTCACGGTTACCGTTGGTTGGTTCATGAGATCGTCGGTGATCTGGCGATACTCAAGGTACGGATAGAGCGGATAATCCTTTAGCGTCGGCATCAGCGACTGCACAGTATCCATCTGCTTGCGGTCCCACGCCTGTTTAATTTGGGCGTAGCGATGGCGTTGTTCATCCAGTGAATCGGCCTGCACCACCTTGCTCACCGCCATTACGCATACGCTGGCAGCCAGCAGACGCCAGACCACCTGTTTGGCTTTTCCCACAAGCTCTCCTCATTGTTTTTTTTATCAATTGCAGCGTCTTGCCGCGTCAAAATCTCATCAACTTATGCTAACCAGGCATCCAACAACGCGCCACGTCGTGAACACTTTTTTACCATTTTGGCGCGTTTTAACACTCCTGACGTTCCTGGCTGGGATTAGGCCGTGAAAAAGGCTACACTTCGAGGCTGAATTCCAAACTCAACGATAAAAGAGGCGAAGTCCACGTGGCTCAATTCGTTTATACCATGCATCGTGTCGGCAAAGTGGTTCCGCCGAAACGTCATATTCTTAAAAATATCTCGCTGAGCTTCTTCCCCGGCGCAAAAATCGGTGTCCTGGGTCTCAACGGTGCCGGTAAATCCACCCTGCTGCGCATCATGGCCGGGATTGATACAGACATCGAAGGTGAAGCCCGTCCGCAGCCCGGCATCAAGATTGGTTACCTGCCGCAGGAACCTCAGTTGAACCCGGAACATACCGTTCGCGAATCTGTTGAAGAAGCGGTTGCCGACGTGGTTAATGCGCTGAAAGGCCTAGATGAAGTGTATGCCAAATACGCCGAACCGGATGCGGACTTCGACAAGCTGGCCGCTCAGCAAGGTAAGTTTGAAGAGATAATCCAGGCGCACGATGGTCACAACCTGAACGTGCAACTGGAGCGTGCGGCGGACGCTCTGCGTCTGCCAGACTGGGATGCAAAAGTTGAGAAGCTCTCCGGGGGTGAACGCCGCCGCGTGGCACTGTGCCGCCTGCTGCTGGAAAAACCGGACATGCTGCTGCTCGACGAGCCGACGAACCACCTGGATGCAGAATCCGTGGCCTGGCTGGAGCGCTTCCTGCACGACTTCGAAGGGACCGTGGTGGCGATTACCCACGACCGTTACTTCCTCGACAACGTCGCTGGCTGGATCCTGGAGCTGGACCGCGGTGAAGGTATTCCGTGGGAAGGTAACTACTCCTCCTGGCTGGAGCAGAAAGATCAGCGTCTGGCGCAGGAAGCCTCTCAGGAAGCGGCTCGCCGTAAATCCATTGAGAAAGAGCTGGAGTGGGTTCGTCAGGGCGCTAAGGGCCGTCAGTCCAAGGGTAAAGCCCGTCTGGCACGCTTTGAAGAGCTGAACAATACCGAATACCAGAAGCGTAACGAAACCAACGAACTGTTTATTCCACCTGGAGCACGTCTGGGGGATAAAGTTGTTGAAGTGAGCAACCTGCGTAAGTCTTATGGCGATCGCCTGCTGATTGACGACCTGAGCTTCTCCGTACCGAAAGGCGCCATCGTGGGTATCATTGGTCCGAACGGCGCGGGTAAATCCACACTGTTCCGCATGATGTCCGGTCAGGAACAGCCTGACAGCGGCTCTATCACCCTGGGTGAGACCGTGAAGCTGGCCTCCGTTGACCAGTTCCGTGACGCGATGGATAACAGCAAAACCGTGTGGGAAGAAGTCTCTGGCGGTCTGGATATCATGCGTATCGGCAACACCGAAATGCCAAGCCGTGCCTACGTGGGTCGCTTTAACTTCAAAGGCACCGACCAGGGTAAACGCGTCGGCGAGCTGTCCGGTGGTGAGCGTGGTCGTCTGCACCTGGCGAAACTGCTGCAGGTCGGCGGTAACGTTCTGCTGCTCGATGAACCCACCAACGACCTGGACATCGAAACCCTGCGCGCGCTGGAAAACGCACTGCTGGAGTTCCCGGGCTGCGCCATGGTTATCTCGCACGACCGTTGGTTCCTGGACCGTATCGCCACCCACATTCTGGACTACCAGGATGAAGGTAAAGTGGAGTTCTTCGAAGGTAACTTTACCGAATACGAAGAGTACAAGAAACGCACGCTGGGCGCTGACGCGCTGGAGCCGAAGCGTATTAAGTACAAGCGTATTGCAAAATAAAAGCACAACGGCAACTCAGGTTGCCGTAATTTATTTTTGTACCCTCTTGGGCATCAGGCCGCACACGTCACTCCTCCACGTAAAACCATTTCACTTCATCAAACTGCATCACAACTCGATATAGCGCAGGCGAATTCAGCTGAAGCGGCTTAAACGGAGCGTTAACGTGCAGGGGAACGGTTATCCCTGCTCCCCCATCATCTCCTTCACCAGCTCGACGCAGCGCAGGAAACGGGAATCGTAGTCCGACTCTTCCACATGGACGAAATCAATGTGGTTCTCATTCAGCATCTCCACCAGCATGGTCTGGAACTCTTTTCTGTTCACAGAGCTGCCGAGGCTGCGCATCCCATCGGCTACCCAGGGGGTATTATTTTCCAGCAGGATAACGAGGTCGAAGCGGTATTCATCTATCAACGCCTGCACAAACGGGTGCTCACGTCCTTCGTACTTTTTACAAAACGCCTGAGTCGTCACAAAATCGGTATCGATAAACGCGACTTTATTAGCGTATTTTACTGCAAAATCAATGTACTGCGCATGTCCGAGTGCGATTTTATCGTAGTCAGAATACTGCAACGCCATCTCATCGCCGCCGAGGTGAGACAGAACGTAATCACGCCCATACTCCCACGCGCTGGTGGTATTGAAGATATTGGCCAGCTTGTTGACCAGCGTCGATTTTCCGCTCGATTCGCCGCCGAGGATCGCCACCGTACGGACAAAGAACGGTTTTACTTCGGTCGGAATGTAATCCCAGTAGCGGGACGGGTTTTCGCGAATTTGCCCCCCGCTAATGTTCATAAAGGTGCGTTTTGGATCGATCAGCACGGGTTCTATGCCCAGGTGCTCGCGGAACTGCGGCGCATCGGACTCTTCAGAGGTGTAGATCCAGTTCGGGGCGATGCCCTTCACTTCCATAAAGGTTTTCACGCCGTTGCTCCACACGTCCCAGCCGTGCGGATACGGCTCCATGCCCTCTTCATTAAAAGCATGAATTCGGATGTTTTTCTGGTATTTAAAGGTCTGTAGCAGCCAGCGTAGACGGTCGGACACCGTCGGCTGCTGCGACATGGCGCTGTCTTCAAACAACTGACGATCACGCGTTTCGTCATATCCCATAATGATGTGCAGCTCGTCGACCTGGCTACAGGCCCGCTGGATCAGATAGATATGCCCGGTATGCAGCGGATAAAATTTGCCGAACACCACGCCGATGTTCTTTTGCAGACGCGGAAATTCAAGCCCCAGAAAGCGGTGTAGTGCTTCCAGCTTCTGCGCGCTCGGGCTTTTGATTTTGGCGTTCAGCAGTTGGCTAAGATAGCCTTTGGTCATGCCGCTGGCATCAGCTACCTGCTGTAGCGTGCAGCCTTTCTGGCGGATTGCGGTCTTGATGTAGTCAAATGATGACATAAATTACGGTGCCTCCTGCAAAATCGAATACGTAATTATAAGTCGTCAAAGACATTTAACGCATCTGCGAGTTTTTTTACGCCAAATACCTGCATCCCTTCCGGGATTTTTTTCGGCACATTAGCGGCGGGAACAATTGCCCGGCGGAAACCGTGTTTCGCCGCCTCGGAAATACGCTCCTGCCCGCTTGGCACCGGACGGATCTCCCCGGCCAGCCCCACCTCGCCAAAGACGACCAGGTCCTGCGGTAACGGCCTGTCGCGCAGGCTGGAGACCATCGCCAGCAGCAGCGCCAGGTCAGCACTGGTTTCCGAGACCTTAACGCCACCCACCACGTTGACGAAGACATCCTGATCCGCCATTTGCAGGCCGCCATGACGGTGCAGTACGGCAAGCAGGATCGCCAGACGGTTTTGCTCCAGCCCCACTGCCACGCGCCGCGGGTTACCCATCATTGAGACATCCACCAGCGCCTGAATCTCGACCAGCAGCGGACGCGTCCCTTCCCATAGCACCATCACCGAGCTGCCGGAGGTCACTTCATCCCCACGGCTGAGGAAGATAGCCGACGGATTGCTGACTTCACGCAACCCCTGTTCGGTCATGGCAAAGACGCCCAGTTCATTTACCGCGCCAAAACGGTTTTTATGGCTGCGCAGGGTGCGGAACCGGGAATCCGCATCGCCATCGAGCATCACGGAGCAGTCGATACAGTGCTCAAGCACCTTCGGCCCCGCCAGTGAGCCGTCTTTGGTGACGTGGCCCACCATCACTATCGCCACGCCACGGGTTTTGGCAAAGCGCGTAAGATAGGCGGCCGTTTCACGCACCTGCGCCACGCTGCCCGGCGAGGATTGAATGTCCGCCATGTGCATGACCTGGATGGAGTCGATCACCATCAGCTTCGGCTGCTCTTCTTCGGCGATCATGCATATTTGCTCAATGCTGGTTTCCGAGAGCATATTGAGGTTGCCCGTCGGCAGGCCAAGACGGTGCGCACGCATCGCCACCTGCTGGAGCGACTCTTCCCCCGTGACGTAGAGGGTTTTCATCTGCTCGGCGAGCCTGCAGAGCGTTTGCAGCAGTAACGTCGATTTTCCCGCCCCCGGATTACCGCCGATGAGGATCGCGCTGCCCGGCACCACGCCGCCACCGAGTACGCGGTCAAACTCTTTGAATCCAGTGGAAAAACGCGGCAGCTCTTCCAGACTGATGTCCGAAAGCTTTTGTACCTTCGACACCCCGGCGTTGCACGCATACCCGCTCAGGCGCTCATTACGGGCCACGCTCGGCGAAGCCGCCACACCACGCACTTCCGTGATAGTGTTCCAGGCATGACAGGCGCTACACTGCCCCTGCCAGCGCGGATAATCCGCACCACATTCATTACAGACAAATGCGCGTTTTGGAGCTTTCACCACGGTTTACCTCGTTATTTCTGATTGATGCTGCCGGAGAGAATGCAGAACACCCCCATCAGATCAGCATGACGGACAGTGACTTCCGTCTTTTCATTGACTTTTGGCTTGGCATGATAGGCAATGCCAAGACCGGCTACGCCGATCATCGGCAGATCGTTAGCACCGTCGCCGATGGCCACGGTCTGCGCGACGGGGATGTCATACTCCTGCGCCAGACGGGTTAACGTGTTGGCTTTGTACTGCGCATCCACGATATCGCCAATCACCTGACCGGTGAGCTTACCGTCCATGATTTCCAGTTCGTTCGCCACCACGGTGGTCAGACGCAGCTTGTCACGCAGGTACTCGGCGAAGAAGGTGAACCCTCCGGAGGCTATCGCCACTTTCCAGCCCAGCGTCTGTAGCTTTAATACCAGCTGTGTCAGCCCGGGCATCAGCGGTAATTCATCGCGAACCTGACGCAAAATGTTCGCGTCGGCGCCTTTTAGCGTTGCTACGCGCTGACGAAGGCTGGCGGTGAAATCCAGCTCGCCGCGCATCGTGCGTTCCGTGACCTCTGCCACCAGCTCACCGCTGCCCGCCAGTTTAGCGATTTCGTCGATACACTCAACCTGGATGGCGGTGGAGTCCATGTCCATGACCAGAAGCCCGGGCGTTTTCAGATGCGGGATTTTGCCGAGCGGAGCCACGTCCAGCCCGGCGTCGTGCGCCAGGCGCGTGGCACGCAGGGTTAAGGAGCCCGCCAGGCGAATAACCTGGTAATCTTCCACGCACCAGGCGGCAACAATCACCATCGCCGCACCCAGTTTGGTCTGGTATTGAGTCAACTGGTGCTTATCCAGGCCGCGTCCGTACAGCAGCCAGCCGCTTCGGCCAGCGTGGTAATCCAGAGGCATCACCTCATCACCACTTAAAGAGAGCGGCAATCCTGGCCATAAAGAGACATCCGTTGGCAGGTCACACCAGGTAATGTTTGGCATTGAAGCTCCTGTAATTTCGTTCGCGCCGGAAGGTTCCAGAGGGAAAATAACGCATGAGGCTACCCTGTAACCATCACTTCTGGCAACATTAAGCCGTAATTTTTCAGCAGGTGGAATATGGCTCGCGCAAAACTGAAATTCCGGCTTCATCGTGCCGTGATTGTTCTTATCTGTCTCGCACTTTTAGTGGTGCTGATGCAAGGGGCATCATGGTTTAGCCAGAACCATCAACGGCAACGTAACCCACAATTTGAAGAGCTGGCACGCACGCTGGCGCGTCAGGTGACGTTCAACGTGGCTCCGTCCATGCTGACCGAAACGCCGGACGATAAGCGGATAGGCCAGATCCTGCGCCTGTTAACGGAGAACAGCCGCATTCTGGATGCGGGTGTCTACGACGTACAGGGTGACCTGATAGCCCGTGCGGGCGAGCACGTCGAGGTGCGTGACAGGCTGGCGCTGGACGGCAAAAAAGCCGGGGGCTATTTCAACCAGCAGATCGTCGAACCTATTCCGGGTAAGAATGGCCCGCTGGGGTATTTGCGCCTGACGCTCGACACGCATACCCTGCCAACCGAAGCCAAGCAGGTCGATAATACCACCAATATTCTGCGCCTGATGCTGCTGCTCTCACTGGCATTGGGCGTCGTCCTGGCGCGTACCCTGCTGCAGGGCAAACGCACCCGCTGGCAGCAGTCACCGTTCCTGCTGACCGCCAGCAAGTCGGTTCCCGAAGACGAAGAGAGCGAGAAGAAAGAATAGTGATAAAGTAGGCGAACGATTCGGAAAAGGAACTCTGCCATGACGACGTTACGCCTGCTTATCTCTGACTCTTACAATCCCTGGTTTAATCTCGCGGTGGAAGAGTGCATCTTCCGCCAGATGCCCGCCACGCAGCGCGTACTGTTTCTCTGGCGCAACGCCGACACGGTGGTGATTGGCCGCGCGCAAAACCCGTGGAAAGAGTGCAATACCCGGCGCATGGAAGAGGACAACGTCCGCCTCGCGCGCCGCAGCAGCGGCGGCGGAGCGGTGTTTCACGATCTCGGAAATACCTGCTTCACCTTTATGGCGGCTAAACCGGAGTACGATAAAACCATCTCTACCTCAATTGTGCTCAACGCGCTGAATTCGCTCGGCGTCACGGCAGAAGCCTCAGGCCGTAATGACCTGGTGGTGAAAACGCCTGACGGTGACCGCAAAGTGTCGGGCTCAGCCTATCGCGAAACGAGGGACCGCGGATTCCACCACGGCACATTGCTGCTGAATGCCGACCTGAGCCGTCTGGCTAACTACCTCAACCCGGACAAGAAAAAGCTGCAGGCCAAGGGGATCACCTCCGTGCGCGGCCGCGTGGCGAATCTGGTGGAGCTGCTGCCGGGCATTACACATGAGCAAATCTGCCATGCCGTCCGCGAGGCGTTCTTTGCCCACTATGGCGAGCGCGTGGACGCGGAAGTAATCTCCCCGGATAAGACACCGGATCTGCCCAACTTCGCGGAAACCTTCGCCCGCCAGAGCAGCTGGGAATGGAACTTTGGTCAGGCGCCTTCATTCTCGCACCTGCTGGACGAACGCTTCACCTGGGGCGGCGTTGAGCTGCACGTTGACGTGGAGAAAGGCCACATCACCCGCACGCAGGTATTTACGGACAGTCTGAACCCGGCGCCGCTGGAGGCCCTCGCGGCACGTTTGCAGGGCTGTTTGTATCGGGCGGATATGCTGCAGCAGGAATGCGACGCATTGCTCGGGGATTTCCCCGAGCAGGAAAAAGAGCTGCGGGAGCTGTCGGCGTGGATTGCACAGGCCGTGCGCTAGTATAAAAGCCCGCTGGCGCAGCGCTTAGCGGGCCTACAAAACCGTAGGCCGGGTCAGGCGAAGCCGCCACCCGGCACAACAGTTCTTACTCTTTATCGCCCAGCAGAACGGATTCCAGCGCGATTTTAATCATGTCGTTGAAGGTGGTCTGACGCTCGGCTGCAGTGGTCTGCTCATGCGTACGGATGTGGTCAGACACGGTGCAGATGGTCAGCGCTTTAGCGCCAAACTCAGCCGCAACGCCGTAGATGCCTGCCGCTTCCATTTCTACGCCCAGAATGCCGTATTTTTCCATTACGTCGAACATCTCGCCGCCGTCCGGGGCATAGAACAGATCCACAGAGAAGATGTTACCCACACGGGCATCTACGCCCAGCGCTTTTGCCGCGTCAACCGCGTTACGTACCATGCCAAAGTCGGCAATCGCCGCGAAGTCGTGGTCTTTGAAACGCATACGGTTGACTTTGGAATCGGTGCAGGCACCCATACCGATCACCACGTCACGCAGTTTAACGTCCATGCGTACCGCGCCGCAGGAGCCTACACGGATGATTTTCTTCACGCCGAAATCGGTGATCAGCTCTTTGGTGTAGATGGAGCAGGATGGAATACCCATACCGTGACCCATAACGGAGATTTTGCGGCCTTTGTAGGTACCCGTGAAGCCCAGCATACCGCGAACGTTGTTCACTTCACGCACGTCTTCAAGGAAGGTTTCTGCAATGTGCTTCGCACGCAGCGGGTCGCCAGGCATCAATACCACGTCAGCGAAATCACCCATTTCTGCATTAATGTGAGGAGTTGCCATCTTCAGTTCCTTTTCATATAAAATTCTCCCTCTCCCGGCAGGAGAGGGCTGGGGTGAGGGCATCAGGCCGCACCCAATGTGTTTAGAACATGGCCTTGCCATATTCCATATCGGACGTACCAAAGTACTTCGCAATGGTCTGGCCGATATCCGCGAAGGTGTCACGGTGACCAAGCGACCCCGGTTTCACTTTCGGGCCATACACCAGCACCGGAATATGCTCGCGGGTGTGGTCGGTACCGGTCCAGGTTGGGTCACAGCCATGATCCGCGGTGAGGATCAAAATGTCATCTTCCCCCACCAGTGCCATCAGCTCAGGCAGGCGGCGGTCGAACAGCTCCAGACCCGCAGCGTAACCTGCTACATCGCGGCGGTGGCCCCAGGAGGAGTCGAAGTCCACGAAGTTAGTGAAGACGATGGTTTTATCGCCCGCCTCTTTCATCTCTTTGATGGTGGCATCGAACAGCGCATCCAGGCCGGTGGCTTTCACTTTTTTGGTAATGCCGCAGTTAGCGTAGATATCGGCGATTTTACCCACGGAAACCACCTGACCGTCTTTCTCGTCGACCAGTTTTTGCAGCACGGTGGCTGCCGGTGGCTCAACGGCCAGATCGTGACGGTTGCCGGTACGCTGGAAGTTACCCGCTTTGTCGCCAATAAACGGACGCGCGATCACGCGACCAATGTTGTAGCCGCCTTCGGTCAGCTCTTCACGGGCGATTTCGCACAGCTCGTACAGTTGATCAAGGCCATAGGTCTCTTCGTGGCAGGCAATCTGGAACACAGAGTCAGCCGAGGTATAGAAAATCGGCTTGCCGGTTTTCATGTGCTCTTCACCCAGCTCATCCAGTATCACGGTACCGGAAGAGTGGCAGTTACCGAGGTAGCCCGGCAGTTTGGCACGTTTAACCAGTTTATCCAGCAGTTCCTGCGGGAAGCTGTTCTGGTGATCGGAGAAATATCCCCAGTCGAACAGAACCGGCACACCGGCGATTTCCCAGTGGCCGGACGGGGTATCTTTACCGGAAGAGAGCTCGTGAGCCCAGGCGTATGCGCCCACCACTTCCGCGTTGCCGTCCATACCGGCGGCAAGCTTGCCAGTAGAACCTTCGTGTGCTTTCACAAGACCGAGACGGGTCAGGTTTGGCAGAGTCAGAGGGCCTTTACGACCGTTGTCCGCTTCGCCTTTTGCACAGGCTTCAGCGATGTGACCCATGGTATCGGAACCCACGTCACCAAAACGTTCTGCATCTTCGGTTGCGCCGATGCCGAATGAGTCCAGTACCATAATAAATGCACGTTTCATAATTGTTCTCTGTACGTAGTGCTTCATAAAAATGCGATCAGATCAGTATACCGCTATTCAGTGATACGACGATAGACAGTAGGTGTGGTTTGCGGTGCTGTATCGTCAAGCGTAATTGCCGCTTTCACCGCTTTTGCCGCGTCCTGCCAGCTGGCTTCGTCTTTGGCGTGGATCACCGCCAGCGGACGTTGGCCGTCAACGCTGTCGCCCAGACGGGCCATATCGGTAAAACCGACGCTGTAATCAATGGTGTCGGACGCCTGACGACGACCGCCGCCCATTGAGACCACCGCCATGCCGAGCGCACGGGTATCCATTGCGGAGACAAAACCTTCGCTATCCGCGTAGACCGCTTTGCTGAGCATCGCGGTTGGCAGGTATCTGGCGTACTTTTCCACGAAGTCGGTCGGGCCTTTCTGCGCCGCCACCATACGACCAAAAATCTCCGCCGCTTTACCGTTGTCCAGCACCGCCTGCAGTTTCACGCGGGCTTCGGCGTCGTCTTTGGCAAGCGAGCCGGAGATCAGCATTTCAACGCACAGCGCCATGGTCACATCGAACAGGCATGGATTGCGATATTCGCCGGTAAGGAACTGGACAGCTTCACGCACTTCAACAGCGTTACCGGCACTGGATGCCAGCACCTGGTTCATGTCGGTCAACAGTGCGGTCGTGCGCACACCGGCGCCGTTGGAGACGCCAACGATCGCTTCGGCAAGCGCAGCAGAAAGCGCATAGGTAGGCATAAACGCGCCGCTGCCCACCTTTACGTCCATGACCAGCGCATCCAGACCTTCGGCCAGTTTTTTGGCAAGGATCGAGGCGGTGATCAGCGGGATGGAGTCAACGGTCGCGGTAATATCACGCGTCGCGTAGAAACGCTTATCTGCCGGAGCAAGTGAGCTGGTCTGGCCGATAATCGCCACACCAACGTCTTTAATAATGTCGCGAAAGCGGGTGTCATCCGGGAAGATATCAAAGCCCGGAATGGCTTCCAGTTTGTCGAGCGTACCGCCCGTGTGCCCCAGGCCGCGCCCGGAAATCATCGGAATGTACCCGCCGCAGGCCGCGACCATCGGGCCAAGCATCAGGGAGGTGACATCGCCCACACCACCGGTTGAGTGTTTATCGACAATCGGGCCATTAAGGTTGAGGCTCTTCCAGTCCAGAACGGTTCCTGAATCTCGCATCGCCATGGTCAGCGAAACACGCTCAGGCATCGCCATATCGTGAAAGAAAATGGTCATCGCCAGCGCAGCAATCTGCCCTTCTGAGATGGTGTTGTCACGAATGCCGTTGATAAAAAAGCGGATTTCTTCGTCACTTAATGCATGACCATCACGTTTTTTACGAATAATTTCTTGTGCGAGAAACACGGTAACCTCCGAAGTAGGCCGGGTGAGCGTCGCGCCCCCCGGCAATTCAAATCTTAGTAGCTGCTTGCGCTCTTGCCGTCGCCGTGGCCCAGCGCTTTGAGCAGGCTTGCCAGCAGGCTGGAGGCGCCGAAGCGGTAGTGACGAGCATCGGCCCAGTCTGCGCCGAACAGCTCGTCGGCAATCGCCAGGAATTGCTGCGCGTCTTCGGCGGTACGCACGCCGCCCGCAGGTTTGAAACCAACGGTTGTGGACACACCCATATCACGGATCACTTCCATCATGATGCGTGCGCTTTCCGGGGTGGCGTTAACCGGCACTTTACCGGTTGAGGTTTTGATGAAATCCGCCCCCGCGTTGATGGAAATTTCAGACGCTTTACGAATAAGACGCTCTTCTTTCAGTTCACCGGTTTCGATGATCACTTTAAGCAACACATTTGCCGCGGCACAGGCGTCTTTACAGGCTTTCACCAGATCAAACCCCACCTGCTCGTTACCGGCGATCAGCGCGCGGTACGGGAACACCACGTCAACTTCGTCTGCGCCGTAGGCAATCGCCGCGCGGGTTTCGGCCAGCGCAATGTCGATATCGTCGTTGCCGTGCGGGAAGTTAGTGACGGTAGCAATACGCACGTCCGGGGTGCCCTGCACGTTCAGCGTTTTCCGCGCAATCGGGATGAAACGCGGGTAGATACAGATGGCGGCGGTGTTACCTGCTGGCGTTTTCGCCTGATGGCACAGGGCGATGACTTTCTCATTAGTGTCGTCATCATTCAGGGTGGTCAGGTCCATCAGTTTCAACGCGCGCAGGCTGCTTACAGTTAAATCGGTCATAACATTCTCCAACGGCAGTGCCGTATATAGTTTACCTTGCGGGTCTGTGAGTATTTTAACATTCACCCGCGCTCACACTTCGATATTCATCACAGTTAATCAAATCTACATACAAATTTGCATTACCGTAGTGAGATCAGAATCATCTTTTTTTTCGTCACATCTTTACACAACTTTCTGGGCCAGCGCGGTGTGGTATAGCATGTTATAATTCTAACATAAGGGGAGATGGACAACCGAGAAAACGTTTCTGACGCGACCGTGAGCGTATGCAGCCCGACACAGTAAACTGTATATTGCCCATGGTCCGATGAATGATAAAATTTTCACAAAAGGGGGTTTTGGGAGTTAGCAAGGGTTCACTGTACTTGCTGGCAGGCATTTGTAGCGACTTCAGCCTGCCTTTTTATTTCAACAAAGCCTAACAAATGTTAAAAGCACCATCTTTTAGTTGGCTTAAGCTACAATTCTTAAACTGTTTTTGATTCATGCGCGTCTACAAGATGCACAATTCGACGATTTTCAATGACTTGACGCCAGGAGCGCTAATCCACCGTTTTCAGTAGGCAGCCGTTAAGTTTGTTAGCTAATATTTAATATCACCTTAACTTCTGTCGGGATGAACACTGACATATGTTTAGACAAAATTTCTCCCTCTAATCTGAGGTCTGCGTCCTTTTCAGGTTTTTCACATTTTATATAATCATCATAAAATCGATTAAGTTTTCTACTGGCAATAAATAATGGGTCACTTAGTGCTTCTTTTTCAGTATCAAAACTGTTTCTACACAATTTTTCTGCAATTTTGGCATTTGCTGCGGCTACCGCGATGCTTTCCGAAGCCCCCTGTTTTTTGTACTGTTCAAAATGAGTTGCAAACGCTTCCTGCATTTTATCCGCAGGAGCTGATATCTCGCTATAAATAAGCGCATGCGCAAAATTATATTGACAACAGTTCCATGCAAACGTTCTTTTTTCTGCAGTTATCCCTTGCGTCTGTAGCTCGTCAAGGGACAGAGCAAAATAATTTTGACTTACAAACAGTTCATTATTATCATGTACTTCGCTTGATAAATTAAAACTCTCCCAGTCAGTGTCTCCGCTTTTCATCGCAGCCATGCCAAACTTTATATTTAATACCTGTAGCTCTTTCTTTATTTTGTTTGGCAACCCATAGTCCGCTTTCAGTTCACGTTCTATCTTGTTGATAAAACCAAATATTAAATCATTAATCTCACGCTTTCTTTTATTATCAGGCTCAGTTGTACGGTAAAGTTCATTTTCTATCATCAATAAGTTATTATTGATGATATTTATCTTATCTGTATTATTATTATAAAATTTGTGGCCTGATATTGAACCAACTGGATTAACTTTCATAATGTTTCCTTAGATATAAACAAAAACCTCATGGTACATAATGACATTTTCTCTCGCCAGGGACTACCAGGGTTTTCCATTATTAATCTAATCACTTTTTAATGGTTATGTTTTTATTTATAACCTGAAGCCTGCATACCTGAGAACAACTGTAACCGGATGCCGGTAAGTGGCAACGTGCTGCCGCCGGCAGGTGGTGAGGCGGCATCCTGGCGCTTTATCTAAAGCCTAATGCCAAAGAGGGAGCGTGTATTTTCCAGCAGCGCATCCGCAATCACCTCTTCCGGCTCCCCGCGCAGTTCGCACAATGTTGCAAATACGCCTGCCACCTGCTCCGGTCGGTTGGGCTGACCCTGAAAACCGTTGAGCGGCATATCGGGAGCATCCGTTTCCAGCAACAGCGCGTCGAGCGGCAGACGCGCCATAACATCGCGGGTTTTGCTGGCGCGCGGGTAGGTAATGGTCCCGCCGACGCCAATTTTATAGCCCAGTGCAATAAAACGCTGCGCCTGCTGAAGGCTACCGGAGAAACCGTGCACGACGCCCCGGCGTGGCAGATCGATACGTTTCAGGTGCATGGCCAGTTTGTCATGGGTGCGTCGGGAATGGAGGATCACCGGCAGATCGTAACGCTTTGCCAGCCGAAGCTGGGCATCAAGGATCGTCTGCTGGCGTTCAAATTGGGGATTTTCACGATAAAGATCGAGGCCGATCTCACCGATGGCAACCAGCTTTCTGTCGGCCGGATGTAAGTGAGCCTCCAGCCGGTCAATATCGTCATCGCGATGGCGCTCAATAACGATAGGATGCAAGCCCAACGCGGCATACAGCGCATTGTGGTGCCGGGCCAGTTCGCGCACCCGCCCGAAACAGGCGGCTTCCGTCGAGGGGACAATAATCGCCTGTACGCCTTTTTGCCCGGCGCGCTCTAGACTTTGCACTTCATCACCCGTAAACGGCGGAAAATCGAAGTGGCAATGGGTATCGATAAAGCGAAGCGTCACGCCAGATCCTCATTGTCCAGTGGCACATCGTTAGCCTGCGGCGCATCCACCAGCGGCATCGCCAGCGCGTCGTTAGCCACGATAGCAGGCGGAGTGATAATCCGCTGATGTCGATAGAGAGGCGGCTGTTCCGCCAGCATTTTTCCCACGGTCGCCAGGAAGTAACGCCCGCACAGCCGTCCGGTTTTGTAATCCATACGCAATGCCGGTAAACGGCTGCCCAGCGCCATACTCTTCAACGGTTTCGGCGGATAAATCTCGAAGATACGCAGTTTACCCGGCGGTTTTTCAATAAAACGCTGCATCGCCCCGTAGGTGCTCTCATGCTGCTTCGCAATGTTGACCAGCGACTGCAGGCTACTGTCACCCAGCCAGCGCTCCATGCGTTTAAACCACTGCGGGGTGTAGTACATTTGCGAGGGTACGGTGCGGATGACCACCATGGTTTTTGCCCCCCGCCGCTTCCTGTACCGGAACGGCATCGCTGATGCCGCCGTCCAGATAGCTGATGCCGTCCAGCAGTGCGCCCGAACGATAGAAACCCGGTATGGCACTGGAGGCGCGAATGATGTCCAGCCAGTTCTCCTTCTGCGGCGAAAAATAGCCCGGTGAGTAGTCATCGCCCCGGCTGGCACACATCCAGAACTCTTTGCCGGTATCAAACAGGCGCGCCGCGGTATCCATTGCCAGCGGCATCTGGCTGGCGGTTGAATCCAGTAGCCAGTCAAGATCGATCAAGTTTCCGCCGCGCACGAAGCGCATCGGATTAAAAAATTCCTTCGACGTGGTGTAGCGCATGATCACCTTGCGCGCATAACCGGGCTGGTTGCACACGTAGGCGGAAATGTTCTGCGCCCCGGCAGAGGTGCCAAAGAACAGGTCAAAAGGGTTGAATTGCGCACGCATAAACTCGTCCAGTACTCCGGCCGTAAAAATACCGCGCTGTCCGCCGCCTTCGCATACCAGCGCAAGCTTACCTGCGCGAAACGGCTTTAACGCCAGTGGCGCTATGTTGCCGAGCGTTACGGGAATTCGCTGCCCCACCTCTTCTGTCCTGTTTTCACCTGTTGGTTCTGACACAGTAACGCACTCCCTGCCTGAGACTCAAACAAGAAAAAGCCAGTCTGGGGACTGGCTTTGTTTTGTTGACATAATATTGCGATTTGCTACGGGCGACGTCGGCCCGTAAACAGGCTCACCAGGAACAGGATAATACCGACGACGAAGACAATTTTTGCTGCCCATGCCGCTGTACCCGCTAACCCACCAAAGCCCAATGCGGCGGCAATTAACGCGATAACCAGAAATATAATGCCCCAACGAAACATAAGCCTCTCCTTTACCATAGTTAATGTCGGCCGCTAAATATGAGTGCTCATCTCACTCACCGGCGTTCTTCCAGTGTCGTTCTTATTTCGCCCGCCAGCCTCAGACAGACGGGCGACTTTCATGGATTTACTTCGTTTTCAGATCGTTCTTGACGCTTTTCACGCCATCAATCGCCTTGGCGATAGTTTCAGCACGTTCAACCTGCGCCTGAGACTCTACCGTACCGGAAAGCTGAACCACGCCATCGGTGGTTTCGACTTTCACCATACGGGATGGCACGATGTCATCCGCTAACAGTTTAGCTTTGATTTCGCTGGTGGTTGCCGCATCCCCGGCATAGCCTTTCACGGAAGAGTCTTTGCTGTCACGTACGTGCAGTTTGTCGCTCACGGACGTCACGCCTTCCACGCCTTTCGCTACAGTGACAGCCTGCTCGGCCTGGGCCTGGCTCTCAACGAAGCCGCTTAGTGTGACAACTTTATGGTCGGTTTTAACGGATATGTCGGTGCTTTTGATGGAGTCATGATCCACCAGCGCCGCTTTCACTTTAGCTGTGATTGAACTGTCATCCATGAAATTCCCGACTTTATTCATAGAGCTATCGATTTTTTCACCTGCGGTGTCGGCGGTAGAGTGCGCTTTTTCCGTAGCAGTGGTTTCCGCGAACGCAGAACCGCTTACCAGAACGCTACCTAATGTCACAGCCAGCAGAGTTTTAGAAATCTTCAGTTTTGTCATATTCATCGCTGTATTCCTGTGTATTGCCCGTCATTCGGGCGACAAACTTCCTTTATGAGTTTTATATTTTGCGAATAAACACCAGAGCGTTATTGAGAACTCATGGACATGCATTGAACAGTTAATTCATCCACGCCCGGTGTTAAACACTGAGTTAAATATAGATCACTCTCACAACATCGCGTTGATAATCGAATAAAAAACGTGCAAACAACGTGAAAATGCGGTGATTTAAGAACATTCCGCAAGGGATTAATAAGACAGGAATAAAAGAAGAGCACGGCGCTGCCGTGCTCTGAGAGACGATTAGTGTTCGCGCGTTTTGCGGAACTGAACGTCAGGATAACGTTCTTGCGTCAGGTTGAGGTTAACCATAGTTGGGGCAATAAAGGTCAGGTTATCCCCGCCATCCAGCGCCAGCTGTATTTCATTCTTACGCTTAAATTCTTCAAATTTCTTCACGTCAGAACACTCAACCCAGCGCGCAGTGGCCACGTTTACGGATTCGTAAATCGCTTCCACGTTGTACTCGCTTTTTAATCGCGCAACGACCACATCAAACTGCAGCACACCGACCGCCCCCACGATAAGATCGTTATTCGCGATTGGGCGGAAGACCTGGACGGCCCCCTCTTCGGAAAGCTGGACCAGGCCCTTGAGCAGCTGTTTCTGCTTCAGCGGATCGCGCAGGCGAATACGGCGGAACAGTTCCGGGGCGAAGTTCGGAATGCCGGTGAACTTCATCATCTCGCCCTGGGTGAAGGTATCGCCAATCTGGATAGTACCGTGGTTGTGCAGACCAATGATATCCCCCGGGTACGCTTCTTCAACGTGCGAACGGTCACCCGCCATGAAGGTCAGGGCGTCGGAGATAACCACGTCTTTTCCGATACGCACCTGGCGCAGCTTCATACCCTTTTCATATTTACCGGAGACGACGCGCATAAAGGCCACGCGGTCACGGTGTTTCGGGTCCATATTGGCCTGAATTTTGAAGACGAAGCCGGTAAATTTCTCTTCCTGCGCTTCAACCACACGGGTATCCGTTTTACGCGGCATTGGACGCGGCGCCCACTCCACCAGACCGTCAAGCATATGGTCAACGCCGAAGTTGCCCAGCGCGGTACCGAAGAAGACCGGGGTAATTTCACCCGCCAGGAACAGCGCTTTGTCGAACTCGTGGGACGCGCCCTGTACCAGCTCCAGCTCGTCACGCAGCTGCGCCGCCAGCTCTTCACCTACCGCGACGTCAAGCTCAGGGTTGTCCAGCCCTTTAACAACGCGCACCTCCTGAATGGTGTGCCCTTTACCGGTCTGATACAGGTACGTCTCATCTTTATAAAGATGGTAAACGCCCTTAAAAAGCTTGCCGCAGCCGATTGGCCAGGTAATGGGCGCACAGGCAATTTTCAGCTCGCTTTCGACTTCATCCATCACTTCCATCGGATCGCGGATGTCGCGGTCAAGTTTGTTCATGAAAGTGAGGATCGGCGTATCGCGCAGACGGGTAACTTCCATCAGCTTACGGGTACGATCTTCGACACCTTTTGCGGCGTCGATCACCATCAGACAACAGTCGACCGCGGTCAGCGTGCGGTAGGTATCTTCGGAAAAGTCTTCGTGGCCCGGGGTATCCAGCAGGTTCACCAGGCAGTCGTGATACGGGAACTGCATCACGGAGGTGGTAATCGAAATACCACGCTGCTTTTCCATCTCCATCCAGTCAGATTTTGCATGCTGGCTGGAGCCACGGCCTTTTACGGTGCCAGCGGTCTGGATCGCCTGTCCGAACAGCAACACCTTCTCGGTGATGGTCGTTTTACCGGCATCCGGGTGCGAAATAATGGCAAAAGTGCGGCGCTTGGCCACCTCCTGCAAATAAGGAGACAACGTCATAATTGAATCTTCTTTTATAAGCGTAGCAGTACGCCACGCATCATGGAATACGAAATTGCGGCTATTTTACCCATCAACAGGGGGCAGGCAATCATTGTTTACACAGGAGCTGCTCCAGTTCGTTCAATGACGTGACGGTCCAGGTCGGCGCAATACCGTCAGGCTGTACGCGACCATGCGCATTTAGCCAGACGGTTGATAGCCCAGACCTGATGCCGCCCAAAATATCTGACTCTGCGGTATCGCCTACCATCAGCACGCGATCGCGGTCAGGATTACCGGCTTTCGCCAGCGCATAATCGAAAATACGCGGATCCGGTTTAGGGACCCCTACCTCTTCAGAAATCACCAGCGCGTCGAAATGATCGCGCAGGCCGGTTCGCTCAAGACGGATCTGCTGCAACGCGGTAAAACCGTTGGTAATGATGCCAAGTTTCGCCTTACCTTTCAGCGAATCCAGCAGAGAAACTGCCCCTGGCAGGGGGACACAAATAGCGGCCATTGCGTTCAGAAACGCGTCGTTCAGCAGACCGGGGCTGACGTTTAAGCGTTCCGCCCATACGTCAAAACGCTGGTGCTGAAGTTGTAACGCGGTGATGGCCCCGTTCTGGTAATCCACCCACAGCGGTTTGTTCACCGCCTGATAGTCCTGAAAATCTTCAGCGGTGAAGGTCACGCTATAATCCATAAACATCCGCTGCAGGCCACCGAACGCGTCAAACGTAAACAGCGTTTCGTCGGCATCAAAGAAAATCCAGTCCCACTTCATCGTTACAACCTTATTTTTGTTATCCAATCGGCAGAGCCATAATGATGGCGTCTTCACGTCCCTCGGCGCCAGGGTAGTAGTTGCGGCGGATTGTCGCCTCGTTAAAGCCTAAGCTTTCATAGAGCGCGATGGCGGCGACGTTCGATGCGCGCACCTCCAGCCACAGGGTGAAAACGTCACGGGTTTCGAGCTCACGAATGAGGTGCCCGAGCAGTGCCCTTCCCAGCCCACGGCGTTGAAACGCGGGGTCGACAGCAATGTTAAACAGCGTCGCTTCATCAAGGACGACCTGCGTAATCGCAAACGCGGCCATGTTGCCGTCAACGTCCAGACGAAGGTTCAGATACCGTTCACCCTGGTTGCTGGCGAAGGTTTTTTCGCTCCATGGAAACGCATGAGCGCGTGTTTCAATCGCGAACGCTGTTGCCAGGTCAGGCGTCGTGAGGGAAGAAATCGTGTTCATATTCGCAAATTTGTTGCCATAACGCGCTACGCGCTTGTGGGTTGGCCTTCAGCTCTTCAAGCGCTGGCGAGCAGAGCTGGCTCCCCTGCAGGGAGATAGCCTCTGTCTCTCCCAGTCGCCAGCTATTACAGCGGCTGTCAGGAGGAAGCATCGCGACCCGTTCTGGCGTCAGTTGAATAACCTGTTCGGTGGTGAGCTTCAGGCTACGAAGGATATCACCAATGAAGGGTTCATTCAGGGCAGGCAGTTCTTCCGCCACCATCACCAGCCGCACATGCGCCGGAAGGGAAATAGCGATTTCGCCCTGCAATGCCGTCGGGCGACGCAAGGCCCACTGGGTGATGCCCAGTTGCTGCAACTGCCAGTCTCGTCGGGATGTCATAGCGAAAACTCCTGTCTCTCAGGCGCGCAAATATAGCAAATGTGTCGAAAGTGCGCCATCTACCTACTATAATCCCCGCCTGAGTTTATTGAGGAACAATTCATGTCTGCATTTACCCCGGCAAGTGAAGTCTTGCTGCGCCACAGTGATGATTTCGAACAAAGCCGTATTCTGTTTGCCGGAGATATGCAGGATGACCTGCCAGCGCGTTTCGACTGTGCTGAAAGCCGTGCCCATACCCAATATTATCACCACTGGCAGGCGCTGAGCCGCCAGATGGGTGAACGCGCACGCTTTAGCCTGGTGGCGGAGCAGAGCGACATTGCCGATTGCGACACACTGATCTACTACTGGCCGAAGAACAAACCGGAAGCCCAGTTCCAGCTAATGAATCTGCTCTCCCTGCTGCCGGTGGGTTGCGATATCTTCGTGGTCGGTGAAAACCGTAGCGGCGTGCGGAGCGCAGAGCAGATGCTGGAAGAGTATGCCCCGCTGAACAAAGTCGACAGCGCTCGTCGCTGCGGCCTGTATTATGGTCGTCTGGAAAAGCAGCCTGTCTTCGATGCAGAGAAATTCTGGGGCGAGTATCTGCTCGACGATTTAACCATCAAGACCCTGCCGGGCGTGTTCAGCCGCGACTATCTGGATGTCGGCAGTAAACTGCTGCTCTCCACCCTGACGCCACATACTAAAGGCAAGGTGCTGGACGTGGGCTGTGGGGCGGGCGTACTGGCGACGGTGCTTGCCAGCCATTCACCCAAAGTGCGTTTAACGCTGTGTGATGTCAGCGCACCAGCGGTAGAAGCCAGCCGTGCAACGCTTGCGGCAAACGGTTTTGAAGGTGAAGTGGTTGCCAGCAACGTCTTCTCTGACGTAACGGGTCGCTTTGATATGATAATCTCTAACCCGCCCTTCCATGACGGCATGGAGACCAGCCTTGAGGCGGCGCAAACGCTAATCCGTGGCGCAGTACGCCATCTTAACAGTGGCGGTGAACTGCGTATCGTCGCCAACGCTTTCCTGGCCTACCCGAAAGTGCTGGATGAAACCTTTGGTTTCCATGAAGTCATTGCCCAAACCGGCCGTTTTAAGGTCTACCGTACCGTGATGACGCGTCAGGCAAAGCGATAATACGCCCTGTTTGGTTGCCGGATGATGCTTGCGCTATCCGGCAAACAGGCGCCTCTGTTCCGACCATTTTTACAGCAAATAATAAATGGCGCGCACTTTTCAGTTGACGTAAAGCTGAAAACATCTAGAATGCGCCTCCGTGGTGACGATACTTTTACAGTATCGATGGTATGCGAAGGTGGCGGAATTGGTAGACGCGCTAGCTTCAGGTGTTAGTGTCCTTTGGATGTGGGGGTTCGAGTCCCCCCCCTCGCACCATAAATCACGTTGATATTGCTCGCACTGGGCGAAGGTGGCGGAATTGGTAGACGCGCTAGCTTCAGGTGTTAGTGTCCTTAGGATGTGGGGGTTCGAGTCCCCCCCCTCGCACCAACGAGGCGATATCAAAAAAGTAAGATGACTGTGCGAAGGTGGCGGAATTGGTAGACGCGCTAGCTTCAGGTGTTAGTGTCCTTAGGATGTGGGGGTTCGAGTCCCCCCCCTCGCACCAATTATCTTACATCCCTTCTACTGTACCTCTGGTTTTCCCTGTTATTTCAAACTCATCAGTATAACCAGAATGGCACTGACCAGCGCAACGCACGATGGCAGCAGCACAAAGTGGCGTAACTGCTTATGCCAGATCATGGCAGACGTTGCCAATAGCCCTGATACGATGATGGCTTTCCAGATATCGATTGAGAGATCGGCAAACATCAGACCGCCAAGGATTGCCCCTGGCAGCAAGACTCCCCAACCACTTCCCAGCGCCCTGTTCAACATGTTTCGACCTCTCACACCGATAATGATAACCAATATCATATGATAATAATTATCATTTGTCAGCATGGATAATCAAAATCCGCCGGCCTTTACCTTTCCTGTAATGACAGGAAATGGGTAAGGTGATAAATTGCCCACCTGTTAACTTCCTATACAGTTTTTCTGATAATAATAATTCTATTTCTTTGCATGCACAATTCCCAGACAACAACTATTTATTTGTTTTAATTAATAATATTAAAAACGCACGAATATGACATCACAATCCTGGCGGTCTTTGGTTAATAGTAAATATCAGTTATCTTTACGTTTATTCCTCTTTCTGAACGCATTATCAGCGCTGTTCTCGGCAACAAACCCGCTCTATTCGGTGCGCGTGTGGTCTGTTCCAATGATTGCCGTGTTTACGATAAGCGCGGGCTTGCTCATCTGGCATGGCAAGAACGGCACCCGTAAAGTTAATGTCCCTTTAGTTTCAGCCGTCTTTGGCTGCCTGTGGGCATGGCAAATTGCCTCAAAATTTTCGTTAATCACCCAGGATTACGCCACTTATTTAATTATGGCGCTGCTCACGGTGCTGTTTATCGGTTCGCTGGCATTCGCCAGCAATATCAGAGCCTTTACCCTGCATTCATTACCTTCGTTTATTGTCTGCCTGTGGCTGAGCACCTCTGACAGCGGGTTAACAATGGTTTATTTCTTCGCGCTTCCTGTCGTGGCGATCGGCATTCATAACGTTCTACAACGACGTAACGATCGTTTCGCGCAGGCGCTGCTGTCGAGGCTACTGGAAGAACGCGAAACGCTTACCGATCTAAGCATGATGGACCCACTTACCGGCCTGTATAACCGCCGCGGCCTGCAAAGCCGTCTCGAAAACCTGCCGACAGGGGATAAAGGCGAACACTTTGTGATGCTGCTCGATATCGACCACTTCAAAGCCTATAACGATCACTACGGGCACATGATGGGCGACCAGGCGTTAATTCGCGTCTCAGCGGCGATCCGCGATGCGGTACGCTCACGCGATATCGTCGCTCGCTTTGGCGGAGAGGAATTTATGGTGCTGTTGACCAACATTTCCCTCGAACATGCCCGCCAGACGGCAGAGCAGATCCGCCAAAAAGTATATGATTTGAAAATCCCGCATATGTTTAATGCACGTGTCGCCACCAACGTTACGATCAGTATTGGCATTGCCATTTTCGCCGATGAAGATGTCGAAGGCGCACTGCAAAAAGCGGATAAAGCGCTGTATGAAGCGAAGCATATGGGCCGTAATAATATTCTCCTCAGCGAAGAGTTGCAGACGGCGTGAGGGCGCCGTCCTGACCCTGGGACAAAAGGCTTGCTATCGGTTTGAGCAATAGTTAGGATTGGCAATCATTATCATTTAGATTTCTATCCATACTATGGCCACTCGCACTCTACAAGCCGCTGACCCCCTTATCTGGCGAGCCCGTCTCTCCACGGGGAGCATGACGCTTGCAGAGGCCATTCGGGATAAAATCGCTGAAACCCGCGCTCATCTGCTGGAATTTATCAAGCTTGATGAAGCCCACCCGCACGCTGCCATGACGCTTGCCCAGTGGAAGCGCCCTGCGGAGCGTCAGTCGCTTTTGGCCGCCTATTCCGACCATATCTACCGTAACCAACCGACTCAGGCGCGGGAAGATAAACCCCTGCTGTCACTTTGGGCGCAATGGTATATCGGGTTGATGGTGCCTCCCGTTATGCTGGCGTTGTTAACCCAGGACGCAATGCTGGATCTCTCCCCGGATCATTTCCATGTCGAGTTTCACGAAACCGGTCGTGCCGCCTGTTTCTGGGTTGACGTTCATGAAGACCAGAATGCAAGTCACCTTTCTGCTCAGGATCGTATGGAACGGCTTGTGACTCGCGCATTGATTCCGGTAGTTGATGTCCTGGAAGAGACGGGAGAAATTAACGGCAAGCTTATCTGGAGCAATACCGGGTATCTCATCCACTGGTATCTAACAGAGATGAAGCCGCTGCTGGATGAAGAGAAAGTCGATGCCCTGCGCCAGTCCTGCTTCTTTGCAAAACAGCTTTCCGATGGCCGGGATAACCCGTTATTCCGCACTGTCGTCCCTCGTGACGGACTTCTGGTTCGCCGCACCTGCTGCCAGCGATATCGCCTGCCAGACGTTCAGCAGTGTGGGGATTGCACGCTTAAGTCGTTGCGCTAAGAGTACAGACGGCGACCTTGGGTCGCCGTTTTGCTTTTACCTAGGCAACCTGCTGGTTGTCTTCTTCAGCATTGCGCAGTGCTTCTTCTGCTTCCTGCTCCAGCAACTGCTTCTCGTACACTTTAAAGAACGGGAAGTAGATAATGGCCGACACGCAGGCCAGCACAATCACCAGAATCGCGGCACGGTAGTCCCAGCCCAGTGCCCATGCGGCACCTACAGGTGCTGGCGCCGTCCACGGCACCACAGAGATAACACGACCAATCAGGTCTAACTTCATGACTCCCCAGGCCAGCACGGCGTTAACCATTGGCGCCAGCAGGAACGGAATAAAGAACACCGGGTTCATCACTATCGGCGTACCGAAGATAACGGGTTCGTTAATATTAAAGAAACTGGGTACGACGCTCAAACGCCCAATCGAACGCAGGTGAGCAGAACGGCTACGCAGATAGCAAAGCACCAACCCCATCGTTGCCCCTGATCCGCCAATAACGATGAAAAACGTCCAGAAGGCTTCCATAAAGATATGAGGTAATGGCTGACTGGCTGCCAGCGCAGTCTGGTTAGCGCTAAGGTTAGTTAACCAGAACATCTGCAGCATCCCGGAAACAATGGCGGCTCCGTGGATCCCCGCAAACCACAGCAAATGACCAATCAGCACCGCCAGCAGGATCGCAGGCAGGGAGTCAGCAGCGGAAACCAGGGGTTTAAATACCGACATAATGGCCTGCGGGATCAGCATCCCAAACTGAGACTGAATCAGCAGGCTCAGCGGATAGAGCGTCAGTACCACCACCAGCACAGGGATCAACAGATCAAAAGAATTTTTGATCATCGGTGGCACCTGGTCGGGCAGACGGATGCCAATGTTGTGCGCTTTCAGAAAACGCATCATCTCCACGCAGTAGATTGCCACCAGAATAGCGGTAAAAATCCCCGTCCCACCCAGGCTATCTACGGGCAAGGCCCCTTTCGTTTTAGGTGCCGCAACCAGCAGAAAGGCCATCAGCGACAGCATGGCACACATAAAGGGATCTAACTGATGTGACTTCATATAGTGTTTGCCCAGGTTATAGGCGATGGCCGCACAAATATAAATAGACATCACTCCCATCGTCATATCAAACGGCGTCAGGATCTGGCCTTCAAATTGCTTCGCCATATCCAGCCAGGCGCGTGCAAAGCCCCAGGTGGTGTCGGGTGAGAACGGTGGATACGCAAACACTAACAAGAATGAACCAACAATCATGAATGGCATGGCTGAGATAAAACCATCCCTGATAGCCATGACGTGGCGCTGGGATGAGATCCGCCCGGCAATGGGGCTGACGTAATTTTCAACGAACCGGAATATCAGATTAAACGCAGCATGGTTGGCAGACATAGCAGATCTCCTGTCAGACGTTCGTTACGGGTGTTTTGACACCATACGCTGTTCCATACATCAGCTTCACAACCTTGCTGGCTGGACGACCAGCGGTACTGCTCAGACGGAATGATTTCATTTTTTGCTCTTATTATTGGATACAGGGGTCGTTACGTAATCAGTATTAATCTCTCATTCACGCTCTGCAACCGGTTACTGTAACCGGTTTCTGTGAATGTGAAGGCGATCCAGAAATCGTGCCTGTGGGATATTTGTTACTTAAGAGATATTTACAGAGCATAATTTCTTATGACAGATTACGCAGGATATTTTCCAGGAGGAAACAATGAGTTTGCAGTCTGTACAGCAGTTTTTTGCCGACAACGCGCCGGATATTAAGGTCATCGAACTGGCTCAAAGTACCGCAACCGTAGCATTGGCCGCTGCAGCCCATCGCGTGGAGCCTGGGCAAATCGCCAAAACCCTGTCGCTGAAGGTAAAAAATGAAGTGATTCTGGTTGTTGCGAAAGGTGATGCGCGGCTGGATAACAAAAAATTGAAAGACACCTTCGGCGCGAAAGCACGGATGCTCAGTAGTGATGAAGTTGTCATCATTACCGGTCATCCTGTTGGTGGCGTCTGCCCCTTCGGGCTGGAAAACCCACTTTCGGTTTACTGTGATATTTCCTTAAAAAACTATGCTGAAGTGCTCCCTGCAGCCGGTGCAATTCACAGTGCCGTGCGCATCTCCCCTGACCGGATGGCGGAGCTGACCCTTGCAAAGTGGGTCGATGTTTGTATTTGATTAAGGCGCCAGCGAAGGTCTGGCGCATAAAGAGGCCTTATAAGAACCCCGGGGTACTGGTACTTAAAGCGGAACCACGCGTTTCTCTTGCCGGAAGATGAGCAAGGATATCTGCAGCATCAAGCAACCCGACGTCGGAATTGACACCCAGCTTAACCATGGCATTGAACTTATGTGCCCGAATAGTCTTAATATTGCGCTCAAGCCGTGCCGCGATTTCAGGGATAGAATACCCGCAGGACATATAGCGCAATATGGCACGTTCCGTTGGACTTAACATCCTGTTATGGCTCATATAATAGTGGTTGAGCATATTGTCATTTATTCGGCGCGTTTCCTTTAGCAAGGCCATCAACGCCTCCTGCAAATCGCCAAGCGATGCCGATTTACTGATGATGCCATGCAGCCGTGAAGGCGACAGATGGCTAATCAAACGCGCCTCCATTTCATCCGACGCCAGAATAATGCGCTGGATATCACAATGCGTAAAGGCAAGATCCCGCAAGGATGCCAGACAGTTACGGCGCTCCTCACGCGCATCGGAAAGTGAATAGATCACTGAGAAAAAGGAGATGTGGGGAAGTGCTGCCTTAAAACTCTTGAACTCGCTAAACAGATGCAACTCATAACGGCTAAACGCGGGCAATGCAAACAGATGCCGTAGCCCTACAGCACTCATTGTGCAGTTTTCAATGACGGCGATATGTCCTGCTGAAGCGGTCTTTTCCATTCCTCATACTCTCCATAGGCTGACAGTAAACTCAGCTCTCTCATTCCCTGAGCACTGCTGATCCAGGCGTACAAATCAGCGTTGGTACGCAGTGACAACCGGCGCATGGCGCTGTTTTTCTGTGCGCTAATAGTTTTGTTACTCTTCTTAAGCAACGTGGCTATTTGGTTAATACCCCAGCCTTTACCCAGCAGACGCAAGACCTTACGTTCAGAGTGAGTGAGAACGATAAATGACGCGTCTTCATCTTCAGAGACTGGAGGCTCTGATTGCAATAATGTCTGGCTGATCCGTGCCGTTAGATTACGACCAGTACGTATTGCATCAATGACGCCGTCAACAGATTCAATATCAGAGAGCAACGTGCTCTCAGGACGCATCAGTAGTTCAACGGCAATCGAATAAAGAGGACGAGGTACTAAAAAAATCCAGTGGATATTCTTATATTGGCTCAATAAGTCGTAATATTCTTCGAGTGCGCCTCGGGGGTTCTGATAATCACCTGAAACGTCCGCAATAATAACGTCAGCGCAACGTAATTGTAGCAACGTCAGCTCTTGCAGCGTTCGGCAATAGCTTACCTCGAACTCAGGTAAGTGGCGTGTCATAACACTACCTAACCCGTGTTGCATAACGGGTATCCTGCTAATTATTACTCCGTGTTTACCATTTACTGGCAACATAGACCCTCCGTGTCCATTTTCATTTTACTGTTTTAGCGTAACGCTAAAGGTTTTTTTAAGATTTAATAATCGCCCAAGAAAGTGTTAATATCGCACAAATAACAATAAAATTTAATTGCAACAGCCTTAGATTAATAAAAATATAAAGTTAGAATAACTAAATATATATTTTCTATATTTAAGATTTAAGAAATTCACAGTATAAATAATTAACCCCTCTTTTTTTCCGATTCGGGTTGCATCTCTCTGCATAATTCTTGATCTAACCCAGCGTAAAGGAGGCTGTACTCTGTGCTAAAAGTAGGTATACCGTGCCGTCAGGCAAGCTATCCATTTTCTCTTCAGGGCAATACATGCAGGCAGATCGGTCAATGCAGCGTGTGGCAACGCGACTGTGTATTCAATGCGGCCTTTTTCTTCTCCAGCACGGCGCGGAAAGCGCCCTGGTTGAAGAACTTTCAACACGGCTGGGGCTGGCGCTGGGTATGGATAGCGTGGAAAGCGCTATCTCCTCAAACGCCATCGTGCTGACCACCATTAAAGAGGGTCAGTGCTTGACCTCTACGCGCAAAAACCATGACCGCGGGATTAATATGCACGTCGTTACCCAGGTTCAGCATATCGTCATTCTGGCTGAGCATAGGCTTCTCGACCTGCGGGAAATCGAAAAACGCTTCAACCACATTAAGCCGTTACGCTACCCACGCTGGCTGGTTGTCATGATGGTGGGGCTATCCTGCGCTTGCTTTTGTAAACTCAATCAAGGCGGGTGGGATGGCGCAGTCATTACCTTTTTCGCCAGCAGCATCGCCATGTTTGTTCGCCAGTTGCTGACGCTCAGACATTTGCATCCGCAAATTAACTTTTGCATCACAGCGTTTGTTGCCACCACGGTCTCAGGCCTGCTGCTGCGCCTGCCACAGTTCGTCGACACGTCGACCGTTGCCATGGCGGCCAGCGTTCTCCTGCTGGTGCCGGGCTTCCCGTTAATTAATGCCGTTGCCGACATGTTTAAAGGGCATATTAATACTGGCCTCGCGCGCTGGGCGATTGCCAGTTTATTAACGCTCGCCACCTGTATTGGCGTGGTCATGGCCATGACGCTATGGGGGTTACGCGGATGGGCGTGATAGATTTTCTGTTGGCACTGGCGCAGGATATGTTCCTGGCCGCCATCCCTGCCGTCGGTTTCGCCATGGTGTTCAACGTGCCCCAGCGTGCGCTACCGTGGTGTGCGCTATTAGGAGCAGTAGGTCACGGATCGCGGATGGTCATGATGACGGCCGGTTTTAATATCGAATGGTCGACATTTATGGCCTCCCTGCTGGTCGGCAGCATTGGCATTCAGTGGTCGCGCTGGTATTTGGCGCATCCAAAGGTCTTTACCGTCGCCGCCGTAATCCCCATGTTCCCGGGCATCTCAGCCTATACGGCTATGATTTCAGCGGTGAAGATTAGCCACTTTGGCTACAGCGAGCCGCAAATGATCCTTCTTCTGAGCAACTTCCTTAAGGCGTCTTCCATTGTCGGGGCGCTGTCGATTGGTTTGTCGATCCCGGGGCTGTGGCTGTACCGTAAACGCCCACGCGTTTGATATTTGTGTTATTTCACGGCCGTAGGGATAATCCCCTCTTCCGTTTGGTGACGATAAGGAAAGGATGTGGCTAACCCCGGCAGCGAACTCCCCGAGCACAATGAAGGCTCCAGCCTGAAAGAGAGTATTTTTCAGAGCGCTATCGCACTGTTTGCCGAATACGGGCTGAACGGCGCCCGCATGGAACAAATCGCGGAGAGAGCGGGTACGACCAAACGGATGGTGGTGTATCACTTTAAAAACAAAGAGAACCTGTATCTTCTGGCGCTTGAGTATGTTTACACGCAAATTCGCGCCAGTGAAAAAGCGCTAAGCCTTGCAGGTATGCCGCCTGTCGAAGCGCTGGTGCAGCTGGTGGAAGCCACCTTTGACTATCATGCCGACCATCCGGACTATATACGCATTATCTGCATGGAAAATATGCAGCGCGGGCGCTTTATACAGCAATCCAGCTATCTGCGTCAGGTCAACCGCAGCGCCCTGGAACTGCTCGAGGCGATCCTGCAGCGAGGAAAAGAAAAGCAGCTGTTTAACCACACGGTGAATGCCCGCGATCTCCATAGACTGATCAGCAGCTTCAGCTTTCATTACGTCGCCAACAGCTACACCTTTACGTTGCTGTTTGAAGAGGGTGCGGATGAACAGGCGCAGCGCCAGCACTACCGGAAAATGGCGGTTCAGGTGGCGCTTCGTTACACCTGCCCATAAAATCGCTTGCAATTATATCGTGTACTATTTATATTCAACCCATGAACGCAAACAAGACCGACACCACCGCAGCGCTTCTGCTGGATAACCAGCTCTGTTTTGCCCTCTACTCGGCAAACCTGGCGCTTAATAAGCTGTACCGGCAACTACTGGCGCCGCTGAACCTGACCTACCCGCAATACCTGGTGATGCTGGTGCTGTGGGAGCAGGATGACATAACGGTGTCGGACATTGGCGAACGGCTGTTTCTTGACTCTGCCACCTTGACGCCGCTGTTGAAGCGTCTGGAAATCGCGGGGCTGATAAACCGCCAGCGATCGCGCCAGGACGAGCGTCAGGTGGCTGTCACACTTAGCGATGCGGGACGCGCCCTTCAGCAACAGGCCCAGAATATCCCTCACGCGGTAGGCTGTGCGGCGCAATGTGATACCGACACGATGCTGGCGCTGAAGCAGCAGCTTGAGCTTTTGCGACACCAGTTACATCACGCGTAAAGCTGTACTTTACGCGTATTTATTTACCCATATATATCGCACACTATTTAATAGCACACAAAAATGAGATGAGGAATTAGTTATGTCTTTAGAAAACGTTGTCTATACCGCCAAAGCCAAAGCAACCGGAGGCCGTGACGGCCGTGCGACCTCTTCCGATGGCGTCCTGGACGTTAAGCTGGGTGTGCCAAAAGAGATGGGCGGCATGGGCGGAGAAGCCACTAACCCGGAACAGCTGTTTGCTGCCGGTTACTCTGCCTGCTTCCTGGGCGCCATGAAGTTTGTCGCCGCGCGTGACAAATTCGCTCTGCCGAAAGAGGCCTTTATCGAAGGTGAAGTCGGCATTGGCCCACTGCCAACCGGTTTTGGTATCGAAGCGAAGCTTAACATCCACGTAGAAGGCATGGACCCGGCAGAAGCCAAAAAACTGATCGATGCTGCGCACATTGTCTGTCCGTACTCAAATGCAACGCGCGGTAATATCGACGTGACGCTAAACATTATTGCCTGATAACTGCCTGATGGCGTTACGCTTAGTAGCTCTGGGGTTATCGCCTCTGGAAGCGTAGCGCCACCGGGGAAATCCCCTCCTTTCCCGCCCCTTCTCTGTGCTACCATAAGCCCATATCACGCCCGTAGTCATCAGTAGAGAAAGTGTTATGTCCTCCAGAATTCTGACCACCAGCATTGCTGGCATTGAGGCCTTTATGCGCGATCCCCGCGGCGTACTGACCAATGCCGAAAGCGGTACGCTCGCGGTGTTTGCCAATAACGCTCCGGCGTTTTACGCAATTACGCCGGAACGTCTGGCCCAGCTTTTGGATATCGAAGCGCGACTGTCGCGCCCGCCAAGTGATATAACCCTTGATAATCAGTTCTTTGACGAGCCGGAAAATGCCCCCGTCGCAGTCCCGTTCGGGAAGTTTGCGATGTACGCTGGCTGGCAACCGGACGCGGATTTTCAGCGCCAGGCGGCGCTATGGGGTATTGCGCTTTCGCAGCCGGTGACGCCTGAAGAACTGGCGGCATTTACCGCTTACTGGCAGGCTGAAGGGAAAGTATTTCACCATGTGCAGTGGCAACAAAAGCTGGCCCGCAGTATGCAAATCAACCGCGCCAGCAACAATGGCCAGCCCAAACGCGATATCAACGCTTTTTCAGAACCGGATAAACAGATCCCCAATGGATTCCGAGGTGCAAAATGAAAAACGTCGGCGACCTGATGAAACGTCTGCAAAAAATGATGCCTGCCAACGTTAAGCCTGCCTTTACCACAGGTGAAGAGCTGCTGGCGTGGCAAAAAGAGCAGGGCGAGATCCGTGCTGCCGCCCTCGCCCGTGAAAACCGGGCGATGAAAATGCAGCGGACCTTCAACCGCTCGGGTATTCGTCCGCTGCACCAGAACTGCGCCTTTGATAACTACAAAATTGAGACCAATGGGCAGATGCATGCCCTGATGGCCGCACGCCAGTACGTGGATGAATTCGACGGTAATATTGCCAGCTTCATCTTTAGCGGCAAACCCGGGACCGGTAAAAACCATCTCGCCGCGGCGATCTGCAACGAACTGCTCCTGCGTGGAAAATCGGTCTTAATCATCACCGTGGCCGATATCATGTCCGCCATGAAAGACACATTCAGTAACCGCGACGTCAGCGAAGAGCAGTTGCTTAATGACCTGAGCAACGTCGATTTACTGGTAATTGACGAAATAGGCGTCCAGACGGAATCACGTTATGAAAAAGTGATCATCAACCAGATAGTGGATCGTCGCTCATCATCTAAACGCCCAACCGGCATGCTGACTAACCACAATATCGACGAAATGACCCGTTTGTTGGGCGAACGCGTAATGGATCGCATGAAGCTGGGTAACAGCCTGTACGTCATTTTTGACTGGGAAAGCTATCGCAGCCGCGTCACCGGCAAAGAGTATTAGGATGTTTCCAGAATTTGCCAGTGGCCCCGAGGGCTATACTGGTGATACTTTGGCCCCTAACGGACCTGTTTGAGTACCCTATTATGAATAAAAAATTACTTGCCGGCGCGGCGTTAAGCGCATTGTTAGTCACCGGCGCAGCACAGTCAGCTTCGTGGCAGGAATCACTGACCAGCGCGGCTAACGAGCTGACCAAAGAGAGCAGCAATCCAGATGGCGGGCTGTCGCTCTCGTCTCTCACCAGCCTGCTCGGCAACAGTTCCCAAAGCCTGAGCGCAGGGACGATGAACAATGCAGCAGGCGTTCTGGAATACTGCGCGAAGCAAAAACTGGCTTCGGTGACCGACGCGCAAAGCGTAAAAGACCAGGTGCTGGGCAAACTGGGCCTCGATACCCAGCAGCAGAAGGCCGACACCAATTATATGGACGGTATTCAGGGCCTGCTTAATGCGCAAAACGGCCAGCAGCTTGACCTGAGCACCCTCGGTAACTCCTCCCTGGCGAAACAGGTGAAAACCAAAGCCTGCGATCTGGTGCTGAAACAAGGCGTTAATTTCCTCTCCTGATTTCCCCATTTTCTGCCACAACACGCCGTGTTTATTACGTTAGTCTTACAACGCGGCGTTAAACGAGCATTTTAATCCCTTGCCAGCGTCTGAACGCCCGTATGTCAGGATGCGACCACCTTCAAAAAAAACGATTTTATAAACTAAATCCTAACAACAGCACACTTTCGTGACGCTAAAATTGCAGCTAAGCGACATCACTATTACATTGTAACACCCAAAAATAATCAGTTAGCTATCTACGATACTGGCATCATGAGGATAGGCAGTTGTCAGAGTTAATGTCCCTCTTTCTCTTTCTGGCTTCCGTCGGCGTTTACGCCTGGAAAGCCGGTCGTAATACCTGGTGGTTCATTGCCACCCTGGTGGTGCTCGGCATTTTTATTGTTTTAAACATCACTTTATACGCCAGTGATTACTTTACCGGGGACGGCATTAACGATGCGGTACTCTACACCCTGACCAATAGCCTGACGGGCGCAGGTGTTAGTAAGTACATACTTCCGGGTTTAGGTGTGCTTGTTGCTCTGGCGACCATTTTTGGCACCCTCGCCTGGATGCTGCGTCGGCGTCGACATCATCCGCACCATCACGGCTACAGCCTGCTGGCGCTGTTCCTGGCGCTGGCCTCCGTGGATGCCAGCCCGGCGTTCCATCAGATAACCGAGCTGGTGAAATCTCAGTCCCGTGACGGCGATCCTGATTTTCTAGCCTATTACAAAGAGCCGGCGAAAAAGATAGCTCATCCGAAGCTTAATCTGGTCTATATCTACGGCGAGAGTCTGGAACGTACCTACTTTAATAGCGATACGTTCCCGAACCTGACCCCGGAACTGGGAGCGCTTAAAGATGAAGGGATCGATTTTAGCCGCACGATGCAGCTCCCCGGCACCGATTACACCATCGCCGGAATGGTCGCCTCGCAGTGCGGCATCCCGCTGTTTGCGCCGTTTGAAGGTAACGCATCCGCGTCCATGTCGAGCTTTTTCCCGCAAAATATCTGTCTTGGCGATATCCTTAAAAACTCCGGCTACGAGAACTATTTTATGCAGGGAGCCAACCTGCGCTTTGCCGGTAAAGATGTGTTTCTGAAATCACACGGTTTTGATCACCTTTACGGCTCAGAAGAGTTAAAAACCACGGTCGCCGATCCGGACTACCGTAACGACTGGGGATTCTACGATGATACGGTGCTGGACGAGACCTGGAAAAAGTTCGAGGCATTATCCCGCGCCGGTAAGCGATTCTCTCTCTTTGCCCTGACCGTGGACACCCATCATCCCGACGGTTTTATCTCGCGGACCTGTAAGCGTAAAAGCTATGACATCAATGGTAAGAGCAATAAGTCCTTTAGCGCCGTAAGCTGCAGCCAGGAACATATCGCCGCGTTAATCGAGAAAATCAAAGCTTCGCCGTATTTTAAGAACACGGTGATCGTCGTTTCATCCGACCACCTGGCGATGAAAAACAGCGCATGGGATGAACTTAACAAACAGGATCGCAGCAATCTGTTCTTCGTCCTGCGCGGTGACAAGCCGCAACAAGAGGTGATCGCCACTAAACGAAACGCTATGGATAACGGTGCCACGGTGCTGGATATTCTGGGCGGCGATAACTTTATTGGCCTTGGCCGCAGTACGTTGTCGGGGCAATCTCTGTCTGAAGTCTTCCTCAACATTAAGGAAAAAATCCTCGCCTGGAAGCCAGATATCATCCGCCTGTGGAACTTCCCGAAAGAGATTAAAGATTTCACCATCGATCAGGACAAAGGCATGATTGCCTTCTCGGGCAGCCATTTCCGCCTGCCGCTGCTGCTGCGCGTGTCCGACAAGCGCGTAGAACCGCTGCCGGAAAGTGAATACTCGGCACCGCTGCGTTTCCAGTTGGCCGACTTTGCCCCGCGCGATAATTTTATCTGGATCGATAAATGCTACAAAATGGGCCAGCTCTGGTCACAGCCGCTGTCGCTGTCGACAGACTGGTGTGTTTCTCAGGGGCAACTTGGTGGAGAGCAAACGGTCCAGCACGTCGACACCGCGCAGTGGAATGGGAAAACCGCGTTTAAAGAGTCGGTCATAGATACCACGCGCTACCAGCGCAACGTGGACATGTTGAAAATCGTCGATAACGACATTCGCTATAAAGCAGACAGCTTTATCTTCAACGTGGCTGGCGCGCCGGAAGAGGTGAAGCAGTTTAGCGGCATCTCTCGCCCTGAGACATGGGGACGCTGGTCGAACGCACAGCTGGGCAATGAGGTGAAAATTGAATACACCCATCCTCTGCCGGAAAAGTTCGATCTGGTGATTACGGCAAGGGCGTTTGGCCCCAACGCTAATCGACCGATTCCGGTGCGAGTGGGGAATGTCGAGCAGACGCTGACCCTCGAAAAAGAGGTCACCACCACCACGCTGCATTTCGACAATCCGTTGCGTAGCAATACCCTGGTGATTGTGCCGCCCGCCCCGCAGTCAACCAACGAAGGGAATATTCTCGGCCACGCTCCGCGACAGCTCGGGATCGGCATGGTAGAAGTCAAAATTGTCAGTGATGCAGGTTAACGCGGCGGGCCTTTACAACTCCTGAACCGTTTGCCGGGTCTGGCGAAACCGCCCCCGGCAAACGGGCGTGTTTAGAAGGTTTCCCAGTTGTCGCCTGCATCGGCGAGTGCGGGGTTACGGGCCATTACCGGGGCGGCAACGGATTTTGTCGAAGCATACTCGCGCGCTTTTACCTGCTCGTGCTGAATGCGGAACACCGCAACAGCCTGAGTCAGACGGCTTGCCTGTTCTTCCAGCGCCGCGGCCGCAGCCGCTGACTCTTCCACCAGCGAGGCGTTCTGCTGGGTCACGCGATCCATCTCAGCCACCGCCAGGCCCACCTGGTCGATACCGCGGCTCTGCTCGTCAGAGGCGGAAGCGATTTCACCCATGATGTCGGTTACGCGGGTGACCGCATTAACGATCTCACCCATGGTTTCGCCGGCGCTTTCTACCAGAGTCGAACCAAGTTCCACACGCCCCACGGAATCTTCAATCAGGCTCTTAATTTCACGTGCCGCCTGGGCACTGCGCTGCGCCAGATTACGCACCTCACCTGCGACAACGGCAAACCCGCGTCCCTGCTCGCCCGCACGCGCCGCTTCTACCGCCGCGTTCAGTGCCAGGATGTTGGTCTGGAAGGCGATACCATCGATGACGCTGATGATATCAGCGATTTTTTGCGAACTGCCCGCGATGTCGCGCATGGTTTGCACCACGTTATCCACCACTTTGCCGCCTTTCTGCGCGGTTTCAGAGGCGCTCAGCGCCAGGTTGCTCGCCTGGCGGGCGTTCTCGGCGTTCTGCTTCACGGTCGCGGTCAACTGTTCCATGCTGGCAGCGGTCTCTTCCAGGGAAGCGGCCTGCTGTTCTGTACGGGAAGAGAGATCGTTGTTCCCCATTGAGATTTCGCTCGCGCCGCTGTAAATGGCGTTGGCGCCATTACGCACGTCACCCACGGTACGCACCAGTTCCCCCTGCATGTGACGCAGCGAGTCCGCCAGTTCCCCCATCTCGTTAGAACCCTCCACATCAATGCGTTTCACCAGGTCGCCGCTGGCGATATGACGAATGCTGTCAATCAGGCGGTTCAGCGGAGAGATCAGCGCCTGCTTAATGCCCAGCCAGACGCCGACAATCACTACCAGCACGGCAATCAGCACGCTAATCAGCACCCAGATAGCCTGGCTGTAAGAGCTGTTGCTGTCGTTAACCGCCGTCTCGTACAGCTTGTCATTCTGCTCCAGGTAGCTCACATACTGCTTCTCAAACTCATCCTGATAGCTCTGGGTGGGTTGGTCGAAGAAGTCATTAATTTTTCCCGCGCCCAGAAGCTGAATCAGCTCCGCCAGCGCACCGTGATAGATATCGTAGTGACGTTTAATTTCCACCGCCTCGGCATCGCTTTGACGCGGATCGCGTGGCAGGGCTTCGTAGTCAGCCCAGTATTTTTCCGCCTGTTTCAACGACGCGGCAGCAATTTGCATCAGCTCGGAAACGGTCGCGCCGCTGCCGATGTTGTTCTGATCCATCATGTAGCGAATACCCGCCCGGTTAAGGGTATTACGGGTTTGCAGCAGATCCACCCAACTGCCGTTTAGCGTAGATTGTTGCTGGCGAATGGTTTGCAGGACGGTGAAGTTCTCTCTGTCATGCTTAAGCGCAGTAAAGAAAAGCCCCCCGGAAGTGAGCTGTAAAAGACCAAAAATAGCTAAAACCAGCAATAAGCTGGTGACGATCTTGATACGGTTTAACATGTTTTCTCTTTCCTTCAGACGGATAACATAATTTTCGGCCTGGAAAAGAAAAACTTTACGGAAATCACATTGCGCGTAGGGTTTATACCCCCGGCCCCGGGCAGGGTGATGCAAAAATGCCAAAGTAAACAGAGTGGTAAACCGCAGCATCTGCCAGAAAGTTCATAAGGAAAAAACCGTGTGATTCATCCATACAAACTTTTTGTGAAATGATTTATCAGCAACAGCCTTTCACATCCCTTCACCCGGCGCGATCCTGGCTTGCTGAACACGCCGCTGAGTTAACCCTGTGATCTCAATCACATAATATTAGCCACTGGCGGCGAGCCTGGACCACTCACCGCCGCCTTTGACCGCTCAGCTCGCACTTTCAACCACTCACCCATTTACCTTCCTTTACACGCGTCACTCTCTGGCACGATCGCATCAGCATTAATCAATACCCCCGCACAACGCACCTCGACCCTTTTTTCTTTACATAAAAAACCAGGTCTATTATGGATACTAAAAAACTACTGAAGCACGTACCCTGGGCAATACTCGGGATCCTCGGCGCTTTCTGTCTGGCGGTTGTCGCACTACGCCGGGGCGAGCACGTTAGCGCCTTGTGGATCGTGGTGGCGTCTGTTTCCGTCTATCTTGTGGCTTACCGCTACTACAGTTTATACATTGCGCAGAAGGTCATGAAACTCGACCCGACGCGCGCCACGCCGGCGGTTATTAACAATGACGGCCTGAACTACGTTCCCACCAACCGCTACGTGCTATTTGGCCACCACTTTGCCGCCATCGCCGGTGCGGGCCCGCTGGTCGGCCCGGTACTGGCCGCGCAAATGGGCTACCTGCCAGGAACCCTGTGGCTGCTCGCAGGCGTAGTGCTGGCGGGCGCGGTGCAAGACTTTATGGTGCTGTTTATCTCTTCTCGTCGTAACGGCGCGTCTCTGGGTGAGATGGTTAAAGAAGAGATGGGACGCGTACCGGGTACTATCGCCCTTTTCGGCTGCTTTCTGATTATGATCATCATCCTGGCGGTGCTGGCGTTAATCGTAGTGAAAGCGCTGGCCGAAAGTCCGTGGGGGGTGTTTACCGTCTGCTCAACCGTGCCGATTGCGCTGTTCATGGGGATCTACATGCGATTTATCCGCCCGGGTCGGGTGGGGGAAGTGTCGGTCATCGGAATCGTGCTGCTGGTCGCGTCTATTTACTTCGGCGGCGTAATTGCGCACGACCCTTACTGGGGCCCGACGCTGACCTTCAAAGATACCACCATTACCTTCGCACTGATCGGTTATGCCTTTGTTTCCGCCCTGCTCCCGGTATGGCTGATTTTGGCCCCGCGTGACTATCTGGCAACCTTCCTGAAAATCGGCGTCATCGTTGGTCTGGCGATCGGCATCCTGGTGATTAACCCGGAACTGAAAATGCCAGCAGTGACCCAGTACATCGACGGTACCGGCCCGCTGTGGAAAGGCGCCCTGTTCCCGTTCTTGTTCATTACCATCGCCTGTGGCGCGGTCTCTGGCTTCCACGCGCTGATTGCGTCCGGCACTACCCCGAAGCTGCTGGCGAACGAGAAAGACGCACGGCTGATCGGCTACGGCGCGATGCTGATGGAGTCCTTCGTGGCAATCATGGCGCTGGTGGCAGCGTCCATTATTGAACCGGGACTCTATTTCGCGATGAACACCCCACCGGCAGGGCTGGGCATTACTATGCCAAACCTGCATGAGATGGGTGGTGACAACGCGGCGCTGATCATGGCGCAGTTGAAAGAGGCGAGCACACACGCCGCAGCGACCGTAAGCGCCTGGGGCTTTGTTATCTCCCCTGAGCAAATCATGCAAACGGCGAAAGATATTGGCGAGCCTTCCGTGCTGAACCGTGCAGGCGGCGCGCCGACGCTGGCCGTGGGTATCGCGCATGTGTTCCACAAAGTGCTACCGTGGGCGGACATGGGCTTCTGGTACCACTTCGGTATTCTGTTTGAAGCCCTGTTTATCCTCACCGCGCTGGACGCCGGTACGCGTGCAGGCCGCTTCATGCTGCAGGATCTGCTGGGTAACTTTGTCCCGTTCCTGAAGAAAACCGACTCTCTGGTCGCGGGCGTACTGGGTACGGCAGGCTGCGTTGGCCTGTGGGGTTATCTGCTGTATCAGGGCGTTGTCGACCCACTGGGCGGCGTCAAGAGCCTGTGGCCGCTGTTCGGTATCTCTAACCAGATGCTGGCGGCGGTTGCTCTGGTGCTCGGCACCGTAGTGCTGGTGAAAATGAAACGCACCCAATACATCTGGGTGACCGTGGTACCTGCGCTGTGGCTGTTGCTCTGCACCACCTGGGCGCTTGGCCTGAAACTGTTTAGCGCCAACCCGCAGTTGGAAGGTTTCTTTTACATGGCTAACCAGTACAAAGAGAAGATTGCCGCAGGCGGCGGGGAGCTGACTGCCCAGCAGATCGCCAACATGAACCATATTGTGGTGAACAACTACACCAACGCAGGTCTGAGCATTCTGTTCCTGGTGGTGGTCTACAGCATCATCTTCTACGGCATCAAGACCTGGATGAATGTGCGTAATGCCGACGGCCGTACGGACAAAGAAACCTCGTTCGTACCAGTTCCGGAAGGCGGCGTGAAGACCTCATCACATCATTAATCCACAAACACCCCCTCACCCCAGGTTTTAGGGTGAGGGGCTTTCCTGTCTGGATGGCCTGATATTTGGTAACGTAAGCGAAACAAATAAATACGGCGATAATGCTGCTATAGGAGAAATCATGACACCGATTGCCGTCACCCTGCTGACCGGTTTTCTCGGCGCTGGCAAAACCACCCTGCTGCGCCACATTCTCAACGCGCAGCACGGTTTCAAAATTGCCGTAATTGAGAACGAATTTGGCGAAGTCTCAGTAGACGATCGATTGATTGGCGACCGCGCTACGCAGATCAAAACCCTGACGAACGGGTGCATCTGTTGCACCCGCTCTAACGAACTAGAAGACGCCCTGCTCGATCTGCTCGACTGCCGCGATCGCGGTGAGATCGCCTTTGATCGTCTGGTGATTGAATGCACTGGCATGGCAGATCCCGGTCCGATTATTCAGACCTTTTTCTCCCATCAAATCCTCTGTCAGCGCTACCTGCTGGACGGCGTGATTGCGCTGGTCGATGCGGTACACGCTGACGATCAAATGAGCCAGTTCACCCTTGCCCAGTCGCAGGTCGGCTACGCCGATCGCATCCTGCTCACCAAAACCGACGTGGCGGGTGAGAGTGAAAAACTGCGTGAACGTCTGACGCGTATAAACTCACGTGCGCCGATTTACACCGTGACGCACGGCGATATCGACCTCTCCGTGTTGTTCAACACCAACGGCTTTATGCTGGAAGAGAACGTCACGTCGAAACCACGTTTTCACTTTATGGCGGACAAGCAAAACGACGTCACCTCTGTCGTGGTCGAACTGGATTATCCGGTAGATATTAGCGACGTCTCGCGGGTGATGGAAAATCTCCTGCTCGCCCATGCCGATAAGCTGCTGCGCTATAAAGGGATGCTATGGATCGACGGCGAGCCTAATCGCCTGCTGTTTCAGGGCGTGCAGCGTTTATACAGCGCCGACTGGGACAGGCCCTGGGGCGAAGAAACGCCGGGAAGCGTGATGGTGTTTATTGGGCTGATGCTGCCGGAAGATAAGATCCGCGCGGCTTTTGCGGGGTTACGCAAATAGCGATGCAGCCCTTTCCCTCATCCTGTGGGCTGAGGGATCCCAACGCATACTATCTGCCCGCAACCGTGCTCCACCTGCGTTAATTTCTTCATCGAATATTCTGCTAATAATCACCTTCATTGCAGCACTATTGCATTATAACGGGCTGCAACGATTCCCCTCCTTCGGTCAGTCAATTGCTTGCTTTAAAGAGTATGAAAAGCCCGACGTACATTCACTGCGGGCAAAAAATGAAATAAATCCCATTCACGATAAATTCCTGTTCGTAAAGTAACTCAAAGAAAGCTTCATTTATCTCCTCAAATCACGCCGTTATTAAACAAAACCAAAACAGCACATGTAAAATATATAATTAATTTTTGTAACTGAAAGTCTACTAATATGTTTAATTTATTATTTTGCAGGCCAGTAAGTTCATATATTTCAAATGGTTGTAAATAAATATTTCGCTGCGTGATCATTCTTGCCGATCGGTAGAATATCTTTAATTGATATCACCAATTAATTATCCATTTTTGATCGACATTGACGATCAAAATAGGTTTATGCATAATTGACTTATTCCACTTTCATGAGAAAACCTTAAACAAACAAAATTTGATCTAAATCAATTTATACAAAATACCAAAGAAATCGTCAAAGGCCAGATATTATCACAAGTTTGGACGTCCAGTCTTCGCTCGTTTAAGTCGACTTTTTACGTCTTCAGGATCCCAGTTAATTTAATTAATTAACTGCAGAATCTGCTGACCAAAAATAGTCACCAGCACGCCTGGAAATAGGCCTGTTTCGCGGCATGTATAAAACCATGCCGTAATTATTGCCTGAGAATTAACGTAATAAATCGCCTCAATACAGGCGAATCATAGAGGAGAAAATAATGACAAAGCGCATTACTGGAGTTTGTACCGCAGCAGCCATCTCGCTTTGCAGTTTCGGCGCATTAGCTAATGTGACCGCTTCCGCTACAGCAAGCTGGGACGCAAGTGCAACGAAGGATACGAAAAGCTCACTGGTTGTAACGCCGCTTAAGTCGCTCAGTTTCCAGTACGCAGAAGGGACCGAGGCTTTTAATACTCAGTCTGGCGCATTTGATATCACGATTCAGGGCCAATCCGGCGCAACGGATTTCACCCTAACATCGCAACTGGTCAACAACACCCTGTCTCGTACCACGGATGATTCAACGCTGAGCGTGGGTGTTGACTGGAACGGAACGGCGTTAACCAAAACGGCTCCGGTTACCATGATTGATACATCCCAAAATGTATCGGCTGGGCTTGACGCGCTTGCCGTGAGTACCGCCTATGCGGGCTCCGATCGCACCAGTACTCAGGGGGCCTTTAATTTCTCCATTGAGTCAGCGACCGCCGGCGGGGAACCTGTTGCCTTTAAGGAGCTTGATGACGGCTATTGGGACGGAGAGGTCCGGGTGCAGTTTACCGCCACCTGGGCCAAAACAGCTTAAATTGCCTGACAACATGAATCTGATTAACTCAACACGCTGATTTTAAAAGGAGGCTCCGGCCTCCTTTAAGGATTATTTGTGAAAAATACATATCGCAGCATCGTATTTATGACCACGTTATTCACTTCCCTGCCGTCGCTGGCGATAAATGTGGGAGAAGTGACCTCTATTATGCTACCGGCAGAAGCGAGCCTGGCCAAAGAAATCAGTAATCCAACGGATGCTGCACGGCTTGTGAGTCTCAGGGTAGAAAGAATATCGTCACCGATGGAAGGCGGTGTCGTGATCCCGATGGAAAATAAATCAGAACTGCTTTCTACCCCAGCAAATATGATAATGCCGGGCAATTCTAAAGAAAACTTCCGCGTTTTTTATAATGGGCCCGCAGATGATAAAGAACGTTATTATCGTCTTTCATGGTCTGATGAACCTGTCACCGATGATAACGGCACTACGACGAATAAACAGGGTCAGGCCATGACGTCGGCCATTATTAATACCATTTTGGTGGTTTCCCCGCGCAAGGAACGTTTCGATTTTGTAAAAAAAGGGAACGGCGTTGAGAATACGGGAAATAGCTCTTTCCGCGTTATTGCATTTGGACCTTGTAAAGACAAAAACAAAGATACCGGCCAGGGATGCCGCGAACGCTACTATGTGATGCCGGGTGATAGCATCAATTTCCAGCATGTTGATTTTACCCAGAGCAAATCCCGTATAGGGATCTGGCATGGACCTAAATACATCAATGTAAATTAATACGCGGTATGAAAAATTTAAGTCGCGCGACGGTTATCATTGCGGGTGGGCTCATTAGCGTAGCCGGAAATGCCCTTTCGGAAACGCAAACAGCGTCAGTTCGTATCAATAAATACGTGATCCCGGCAGTTTTTGTCAACGCACTTAACCAAGGGATGAACGTTCCTGTTTTCATACGCTTTGACAGAGATACGTCACGCGAACGTAGCGATCAAAAAATAGCCGACGTGGTGCTGGGTATCAAAGACGGGGCCTTTCTAATAAAGCAGGTCATCCTGGAGGATCAACCGCAACAAACCGGGTTATCGCAGGCCGTGCGCGCAAAGTTGATGGAGATGAAAGACGTAAATTTTGGCGACGGCTCGCGGCTGGACGTGACCAAAAACGCATTTCTTTCGCTGGAATCAAAGTCATTTTACATTGAACTGAATGTCACCGAGGAGGCGTTAGCGCCAACGATAATACCTCGTACCAATACGCTGAGTAACTCATCGGTGGAGGGCGTGACCAACGTTCTGAACTACTCATTTGGTAGCTATTATATAAGCCGACAGAGCACAGAGAGTTCGAGTAGTTATCTCACGCTCGATAATACCGCAGCGTGGCGCGAACATCATATCAATCTAAACGGTTCGGTTTATGGTATTGGCACACCTCACCGCAACAGTGAACTCTACCGCGCGATGTATGAAAAAGATCGCGACGGCCATCGGCTTGCGCTCGGGATGGTGGATACCTGGAACCTGCAATCAATTGCAAGCATGAGCGCCTTAAATTCCAGTCGGATTTATGGTGCAAGCTTTGGTAACCGAAGCAGTACGCAGATTGAGGATAATACCCTGTCCTTAATTCCGATCACCGTGTTCTTACCCGCAGCTGGAGAGGTGCATATCTTTCGCGATGACCGTCTGCTGAGCATTCAGAACTTCCCAATGGGCAGCTATGAGATTGACACCGCCCGCCTGCCGTTTGGCGTGTATAACGTCGATATTCAGATTGTGGTTAATGGTCGTACGGTCAGCAGTCGTAGCGCCCAAATCAATAAAACGTTTTCCCGAAAATCCAGCGTAACCGGGGAAGTTTCATGGCAGGTTTTTGGCGGCGCGCTTGAAATGAACAGGATGTATGTCCAACCCAACAGCAGTGAACGTAAAAAAGAGACCTGGATTTCCGGCGTGGCGGCAGCCACTACACAACCCTGGTTTTCCGGGGTGAATGTAAAATCCACCTTATATGGGTTTGATAACAATGGCGTAAACGAAACTGAAGCCAACGTTATCTTCAGCGATGCGCTCACCGCTAATCAGCAAGTACTCATGGCCAGCGACAGTACCTGGCGGAGTATTTCGACCCTGAATCTCAATTTGCCCCAGGGATATGGCAGTCTATGGACAACACAGGAAAAAAGCGCGATCGGTAATCGACTTGATATGCAAAAAAGCGATGCCCTCTCTTTCGGGGCAACGGCTAATTTAAACAAATTGTCGCCCTGGCTGGGGACGTTGACCGTGAGCAATACGCACGATCGTTATGCAGGTAACAGATTCACCAATATGGACTATAGCCAGTCGCTTTTTTCCAACCGGCATGCCTCGGTTTCTCTGCGGACAGGCATTCAAAACTATACTTACAACGATCGAAACACTTCTCGCGACAAATATGTCAATATTAATGTTTCGATACCGCTCACGACGTGGTTCAGCGCGGGTGTCTCAAGTGAAAATGGGAACATGCTCGCCAACGCCACTATTCGTAAAAGCCTGAATGATAGCGCCATTACTCAGGTAGGCGGATCTGTGTCGAAAAGAATAAAGGAAAAAGACACTTCCGGGCGAGACAATGAACATTCGGCCAACGGATACCTTGCCTTTGACACAAAATACAACACCGGGAACGCCTCTGTGACCCACACCTCAGACAATACTTCCACATTCAATATGAGCACCCAGGGAAGCGTTGGTTGGGCCAAAAACAGCATGGCGATGGGTAAAGGATCACAACATTCAGGGATCATGATTAAAACCGATCTGGCAGATGACGGTGCCATGCTGGCTAACATTAATGGACGCAACTATCCACTCAGCGGGAAAAGAAACTATATTAATTTGCCGCCTTATGCAGAGTATAAAGTCGAACTGATGAACGATAAAAAATCTGAAGAAAGCGTGTCTGTGGTCAGCGGACGTCAAAGCCATCATGTCCTCTACCCAGGAAATATTGGTATTATCGAGCCTGAAGTGAAGCAGCTTGTTACGGTATTTGGTCGAATAAAGCCTGCTGGCGGTGATGCCCTGGCAGGGATAGAAATCAAAAATCATATCGGACGAGCGCAAACGGATGAATATGGCGAGTTTTCTATGGACATAGACAAACGCTATCCGGTCATCGCCATTCTTAATAAAAACAATGAAGTGTGTGAAGCCAGTCTGGATCTGCATAAAGCCCGCGGGGCTGTTTGGCTTGGTGATATATACTGCCAGAAATCATAAGTATAAAAATGACCGGGATATAAGGGGCAATTTAATGAAAAATATTTTTAAACATTCAGGCCTGAGAGGGTTAGGCTATGGCCTACCAGCGCTGACTTTGTTGGTTTTATTATTTTATTCCTCAATAATATTTGCTGCCACGCCATCGACAGTTAACGATGGCAACAATACGTATGTTTTAATTGAAAATGAAGTAGATGGTGACTATCTTATTACACCTAATACCTTCAGCCCGCGTTTTACCGGAGCAAATACATGGACAAAATTCAATACTAACCAGACCAGCCTGGGCTTTATGGGACATCAATGGAATCAGCCTAATAGATATTTTGATATCTGGATAGATAACTCTCCGATAAATAGGCCATTTCGAGGGCTTCGCTGTATCACAGATGGTGCCAACTGCCCCGCATCAGGATATTTAGCGGCAGATGTTATTGACGCCAATGGTATTTATCACACGCTTGGAGGCAATAATGAAAACAACGGGAGTTTTGCCTATGGCTCTCTGACTGATTCAGCATATCAGTACTTTGCTTCACGTCCTGTCGGTGCAAACGACGCGTACGTTCTGAATGTTTGTGTAACCACCACAAATTATGACTACGCTTCAGGGGTGAGATGTAAAGACCTAACCACAAATGTAGCGTGGCGTGCAGTCAATATGACCTTGACTAAGGTCGGCCATCTAAAACTTTATAGCACTAACGCTCTTGCCGAGGTATGGGTCGCCAGCGACGGTACGCCAAGTACCACGTTAAACTCTGAGCACTGTAATATCGCTATCGTTAATAATGTCAACGGTATTACATGCCGCATGGTCTCTTATAACTACCAGCGTTCAGCAAATATCACTTCTAACCTGTTTTTCAGTATGGTCATCGATACTGGCACATTAGGTTTCAGCCCTGCTGCCAGTACGATTAGATATAGCGGAGATGGTGCAACATGGTACAACTATAGCTTACGTACCGCTTACAGTAACATCTTCAAAGAGGCTGGTGATGGTTATGTTTATGTTTTTCTGTCGAACACATTTTTGAAGAACCTCGTGGACAGAGGTATTTCCATTACTAATAATGACTCAATCTTTACCTTTAATTTTTATAACGCGGTCGTTCCCTTATCAGGATATTATCAGTTTACAGCATCAAGTTCGCTAAGTATCTTACCGAAAGAATACGGTATTAGTATTGCCTCAAGCGACGGTCAAGCCCATCCAAAAGGCTCAGGGGAAATAGGCAGTCAGCAGCCCATTGAGCTTGAATATACGGTGACAACGTCTGCGGAACGGCAGGCAGACAGTATTACCGCTCAGGTCACCGGAAATTCAGTAACAATAGATTCTGTGCCGTACTGCCTTTTTAGTTCTCCGGATAACACATTTAAAGTCCCGATTCCGGCATATCTTTCGTATACCTCGCAGACTGGCGCGACCATAAAGGAGCGCAATAGCTGTGCAGACGAGCCTGTAGATTTAACTGGCGCACTCTGGACACAGACGGCCTGGGATGCGTCTACGGATAAAGGCTACTTTTTTACCACCAACCTTAAGCTCCTTTTCCCGATGAATAATTCACGTTCTGACTATACACTTGAGGGTGACACCTGGATGGGTACAGTCAGTGCAAGTGGCGAAATCAAGGTTGAGGCGACCTGGATTGGCGTTAACCGTTAGGATAAGCTGATGCGATTTTTAACACTCTTTTATTTAGCCGGTTCTTTACTGCTCACAGCATGGCCTGCGGCTGCCATTTATCTGAATTCAACGGTATTTTCAGTTGAAGCCAGGGACGCATTTCTTTCCATTCCGGTAGTGAACAATACGTCTGTGGCTAATATTTATTCCGTGCAGGCCTTCAAAATTGATAAACCCGGTGAGGGAGGGGAGAATCGCGTTCGTGAGAACGAAAAGGATGTCATTTGGTCCCCGCTTAACATCACTATCCCGCCTGGCGGCAAGGATTATTTCAAGGTTTTCTACCGTGGTCCGAAAGACAGACAAGAGCGCTACTTCAGGATAATTTTCAGGGAGGTGCCGGTTACCATCGTCCCTTTCAAAAAAAATGCCAAAGCGACTGAAGTGGTATCGACTATTTCAATGAGCGCAATATTGATCGTACGGCCAAGGGATACTGTGCTGAAATATGCCTACGATGAAAGCCAGGGGATATTGAAAAACAGCGGTAACACGTTCTTTAGAGTCATTATCCATAAGGGATGCACGGGGGATGACGAAAGCTCTCACCAATTCCATATGTTGCCCGGTGAACGTTATGCATCAGCGTCTTTAAAAGGCATGAACAGGAAGTTCATCGTGGCAGAGGGTAAATATATTCCTTTAGGCACCGCTTGCTTTGGGAATTGAATAAACAAAACTCTCTCTTCTCTTTACGAGCGTTGCCAGCGGCACGCTCGTGTTCAGCGTTCCGGCCCCCCGCAAAACAACATCTCAGCCAATGCGTTTATTAAGCGCACGATCGCGTACACTTTATACAGTTGAATGTAAAATTACGTATTCAACCATTACACAGGAAACATTTTTGGAAATTATTAGCATTTCAACTACTGCATTTCAAACGATTATCCCCGTCTCGTTCACCCTCTGTTTAGAAAAAAAATTAAACTTATTCTAAACACTAAAACATTATGCATTGACGCAGTAAAAAACCCTCTTTCCCTCAACATAAAGCGACAACTGACCTAACAAAATCAATATAAAACCGCGACTTCCATCACATTTGCAGTCGTAAACATCGCTTGTTAAGGTGTCCTCATATTAATTTGATGACGAGGAAATACTTATGAAAAAGCTCAATGTCCTTATTCTTTCCGCACTTACCGCTGTATCTGGCTCCGCACTGGCAATGGGCGGCAGCATTGAGCAGGGTAAAAACTTTACCAACCTGAATGTGGAAATGGGTAAATCGACTTCCGGCCTGTACGCGGAAGGTAACTGGATTAAAAATACCGACGACGGCACTACCACCGGTGGCGTTGGCGCAGGCTACAATTTCGAAGTCGGCCCGGTGATGCTGAATGCTGGCGCGAAAGCCCTCTACGTGGGCCCGAAAAAAGGGGATAACGGCGTGGCGTTCCCGGTAGGCGGCGGCGTAAGCGTTGCGCTGACCGACAGCGTTAAGGTGTTCGGTGAAGGATATGTTGCACCAGACGGCATGAACAACAGCGTAAAAAATTACGTTGAAGCCAACGGCGGCGTAAGCTGGAGCCCAATCAAACCCGTTACGCTGAAAGTGGGCTATCGCCACGTGAGCGTTGACGGCAAAGACGGTCGTCCAAACCACACCCTGATCGACGGTGCCTACGTGGGCGGCGGCGTGAGCTTCTAACGTATTGTAAAAACAAGAAAAAACCTGCCAACCGGCAGGTTTTTTTATTACCTCGTTGACTTATGCACGACTACCAGCTTCTGGTTCACAAACTCTTTGATCCCCAAATCCGATAGCTCACGGCCGTAGCCGGAACGCTTCACCCCACCGAACGGCAGCTCTGCGGCAGTATCGGTCAGCCAGTTGATGTAGACCATACCGGTTTCGATACGGGACGCCATTTTCTTCGCCCGCTCAATATCCTGACTGAATATCGCGCCGCCCAGGCCGTAGTGCGAATCGTTCGCCAGCGCGACCGCGTCGTCGTCGCTCTTCACCACATAAATTTGCGCCACCGGGCCGAAGAACTCTTCGAAGTACGCCGGATTTTCTCGCGAGATGTTGGTCAGGATCGTCGGTTCAAAGAAGCTCCCGTCACGTTGAACCGGCTTACCGCCATAATGGAGCGTCGCGCCGTTTTTCACCGCCTCGTTGACCTGTTTGGTCAATGTCTCAAGGGCATCTTTCGAAGACAACGGCCCCAGCGTGGTGCTTTCGTCCAGCGGATCGCCCATCTTCACCTGTCTGAAGGCCTCGGTGAATTGACTCAGGAACGCATCGGCGATGTGCTCATGCAGGATGAAACGCTTCGCTGCAGTACAGACCTGCCCGGCGTTAGTCAACCGCGCGTTAACGCCGATCTTCACTGCTTTCTCGAGGTCAGCATCGTCAAGCACCACGAACACGTCGTTACCGCCCAGTTCGAGGGTCGATTTCTTTATATGCTTCGCCGCCTGCGCCGCGACCACGCTGCCCGCTTTTTCTGAACCGGTCAGCGCCGCACCCTGCACGCGCTCGTCAGCAATGATATTCGCCACCTGATCGGAGGAGATGAACAGGTTAGTCCACGCCCCTTCCGGCGCACCGGCCTCACGCACCAGATGGGCAAAGGTCTCGGCGCAGTGCGGTACGATACTGGCATGTTTGGCGATCACCGGATTCCCCGCCGCCAGGTTTGGCGCCAGCACGCGCATCAGTTGGTAGTAAGGGAAGTTCCACGGTTCAACGGCGACCAGCACGCCGATGGGGTGATGTTCCACCCAGGCTTCCCCCTGTTCGGTATTGTATTTCACCGGCGCCAGGAACTGCTTCGCGTTATCCGCATAATAGCGGGCAATTTGCGCACACAGTTTAACCTCGCTACGGCTTTGTTCGATGAGCTTACCCATCTCCAGACTGGCAATCTTTGCCAGATCCTCCACGCGTTCGTCGATAAGGTCGGCAAGCTTATGCAGCACCGGCAAACGCTGGTCAATATCGCCTTTCGCCCACTCAGAGTGGTAGAGCGCATCGGCCGCTTTCAGCGCCGCGTCGACCTGGGCATCCGTATGGGAGGGATATTCTTTAATGAGCTGGTTGGTGGCAGGATTTACTGTCTGGTAAGCCATATCGAATCTCCTTTAATTACCGCTTAGGGTATTAAGGGTAGTCAAAATGACTGGTCGCGGACGTAAAGTTGGGTATATCCGGAAGGTTCTTAGAAAGGATCGCGGGCTTTGAGCTGCATATGTAATGATCGGGAATATCACCTGCAGTCTGATGCATTTTGCGGCCCTGCTAAGCCATGGTCTTGATTTTTTTCTCGCTGATTGGCGCATCGCTGTTGTAGCGGCTGATGGCGAGAAGCGTTGACGTATTCGCACATTCACCCGGCTTAAGCAATATATTCATAGTATCAATTAAATTTGGCAAACCATACTCATAACATATTGAAAATGATCGTGTTTTTTAGTGAATGATACTTTAAGGCATGGTAAAAAGAGAGTTTTAAATCCTCCTAAAATAATGCCTCTAACATGGGCAAGGGTGCTTTTATGACGTCCCTCAACTTCTCGCAAACGGCAGCCTTTATTTGGTCTGTCGCTGATTTGCTACGCGGTGATTTTAAACAGTCTCAGTATGGCCGCATTATTCTTCCTTTCACCCTACTACGCCGCCTGGAATGCGTGCTTGAAGAGAGCAAAGACAGGGTCGTCGCCGAGGCCAAAAACGTCCGTGCCTCGCACCTGCCTGAAGAGGCGAAAGAGAAATTAATCCTGCGCGCCACTAATCACCTGACGTTCTTTAATGCCTCGCCGCTGGATCTGGGCAAGCTGGGGCAAAGCGATATTCGGGATAATCTGGAAAACTATATCCAGTCTTTCTCAACCGATGCCCGTGAAATTTTCGAACACTTTAAGTTCAGCGAATTTATTGGACTGTTGGATGACGCTAACCTGCTGTACAAGATTGTGCAGAAGTTTGCCACTACCGACCTTAGTCCGCAGGCCATCTCCAATCATGATATGGGATTGGTATTTGAAGAGCTGATCCGCCGTTTTGCCGAAAGCTCAAATGAAACCGCCGGGGAACATTTTACCCCCCGTGATATTGTGCGCCTCACCACCTCTCTGGTCTTTATGGAAGACGATGATGCCCTCACCAGAGCCGGCGTTATTCGTACTCTATACGACCCGACGGCAGGCACGGGCGGCTTTCTCTCCGCCGGGATGGAGTACGTCCACGAACTCAATCCAAAAGCGGTAATGCGCCCGTTCGGACAGGAGTTAAACCCGGAGTCTTACGCCATCTGTAAGGCCGACATGCTGATAAAAGGCCAGGACGTCAGCCGCATCAAACTGGGTAACACCCTTTCCAACGATCAACTTCCTGTCGACCGCTTTGATTACATGTTATCGAATCCACCGTTTGGCGTGGACTGGAAGAAAATCGAAGCCGATGTAAATAACGAGCATCGTAAAGGGTTTGAGGGGCGTTTCGGGCCGGGTCTGCCGCGCGTCTCGGATGGCTCGCTTTTATTCCTGCTACATCTGATCAGCAAAATGCGCGATGCTGATACCGGGGGACGCATCGGCATCATCCTTAACGGTTCACCGCTGTTTACCGGCGGAGCGGGCAGCGGCGAGAGCGAAATCCGACGCTACATACTTGAAGCCGACCTGCTGGAGGGGATCGTTGCCCTACCCACCGACATGTTCTACAACACCGGTATCGCCACTTACGTGTGGATCCTGTCGAACAAAAAAAGCGCTGAGCGTAAGGGTAAGATCCAGTTGATCGATGCCAGCAAGCTGTTCAGCAAAATGCGCAAATCATTGGGCGCGAAACGCAACATGATGAGCGAGGAGGACATCCGGCTTATCACCCGTACCTTTGGCGACTTCGAGGTCGTGGATCTTAAAGACGCTGGCGACAAACGCACATTCTCCTGCAAGATCTTCAACAGCACTGATTTCGGCTTCCGCCGCCTGACCATTGAACGTCCTCTGCGTTTAACGGCCCAGGTCACCGATGAATCTATTGCCGCACTTCGCTTCGCCCCAAAACCGTTTAATGCCCCGATGGTCTGTCTGTATGAGGCTTTCGGTGCGTTCTGGCAGAACGAGAACTACGGCAGTTTTGCTGCACTCGAAGCCGAAGCGCGTGCCATTATTAAAGCCGAATTCCCTGAGCTCAAAGAGAAGCAGATTAAAGATCTGCTTGACGCGTCGCTATGGCAAAACCAGCGTGCGTTGATGATGAAAGCGCAGCAGATTCAGACGCAGCTCGATGGTAAAGCGGGTGGTAAAGGGCAGCCGAGCGATGACTTTAACCAGTTCCAGCTCACACTAAAAGAAGCGATCAAAACCGCCGCCGTGAAGCTCGATGCGAAAGAGCACAAGCAGTTTATTGAGGCGATCGCCCGTAAAAATCCGCATGCCGAACCGGTAATCAAAAAGGTACTTAAGGAAGCTGCCCAACCGCTGTACGGCGCGTTTGATTACTGTGGACAGGTGGTAGAATTCGAACAGGATGCCGACCTGCGCGATAACGAGAACGTAGCGCTTAGTCCGTCTGTCGCGACCAGCGATCTGATTGAAGGGTACGTGAAGGCCGAGGTGTTGCCGCACGTGCCAGATGCATGGATAAATGCCGACAAGCGTGATGCACGGGACGGTGAGGTTGGAATTGTGGGGTACGAGATTCCGTTTAACCGACATTTTTATGTGTATAAGCCCCCGCGCCCGCTGGAAGAGATCGACGCTGAGCTGGACACGCTGAGCGCGGAGATTATGAAGCTGCTGCAGGAGGTACATTCCTGATGGCTAAATATAAAGCGTATCCGGAATACAAGGACTCTGGGGTTGAGTGGTTGGGAGAAATACCTTTACACTGGAATATTCTATCAGGGAAAACCTTATTCCATCGTGTACTTACTACTGCATTTAAAAGCGATGAACATCTTGCAGCAAGCCAAAAGTATGGCGTCATTCCTCAATCCCTAATGATGATAAAGAATGACTCAAAAGTAATGCTTGCATTAAAAGGAACTGATTCATTTCGACATGTAGAGAAAAATAATTTTGTTATCAGCCTTCGTAGTTTCGAAGGTGGCATTGAATACAGCCAGTATTCTGGTTGTGTTTCACCAGCATACACAGTGCTAACACATGCTAAGCCAATTAGTTATGAATATTATCGTCACCTTTTGAAATGTACTCCTTTCATTGCAAATTTACAGGCATCGACAGATAGTATGAGAGAGGGTAAATCTATAAGTTATGAACAATTTGGTGCATTGTACTTGCCATTAACATCAATTAATGAGCAAAATATGATCGCTACTTTTATTAATGATGAAACTGCAAAAATCGATAACTTACTCCAAAAACAACAGCAACTCATCGAACTCCTAAAAGAAAAACGCCAGGCATTAATTAGCCATATTGTAACCAAAGGGCTAAACCCCGATACGCCGCTAAAAGATTCTGGGATTGAGTGGTTGGGTAAGATCCCGCAGCATTGGAGGATAAGCAAACTTAGATATTGTTTTTCATTTGGAAAAGGCCTTACCATTACAAAAGAAAACCTTCAGGAAGAAGGGATTCCATGTATAAACTATGGTGAAATACATTCCAAATATGGCTTCGAGGTCAACCCGAAAATTCACCATCTAAAATGCATCTCTGAAAGTTATAAAAGAGGAAACCTGGAATCTTTACTCTCATTTGGTGATTTAATCTTCGCAGATACATCTGAAGATGTTGCCGGATCAGGTAACTTTTCGCAACTCGTTTGTGAAGCCAATATTTTTGCAGGCTATCATACGATAATAGTGCGTCCAGAACGTAAAAAAAATTATCGATATTATGCCTATATAATGGATGGCCCTGCATTTAGAACGCAAGTACAATACTCGGTCAAAGGCGTGAAAGTATTTAGCATTACGCAGTCATTATTACGAGGATTAACAATTTGGCTCCCACCAGACAATGAGCAGGCAAGAATTACGGCCTTTCTAGATAATAAAACCGCAAAAATCGACACCTTAATCCAAAAACAACTCCAACAAATTGAACTCTTAAAAGAACGCCGTACCGCCCTTATCGCCGCCGCCGTTACCGGCAAAATCGATCTCCGCGACTGGGCACCTCCCGCCATCAGCGTCGACGCCAACTTACCCGCTGAGGAGGCCATCGCATGAACGCCGATATCACTAAAGAAGCCAACCTTCAGGCCGATATCATTCATGAGATGTGTCAAAACGGCTGGCACCTGGGCAAGGGTGATATCTACGATCGCCAACGCGCACTCTACCCGCAGGATACGTTTTCATTTATCCACGCCACCCAGCCGCAGGAGTGGGAAAAATTCGCCCGTATTTATCCCAACGATACCGAACGCCATTTCCTCGACGCGCTGGTCGCTAAGCTTAAAAAAGCCGATGCCAACACCACCGATCTCCAGTCCCGAACCTACGGCACGCTGGGCGTACTGCGTCACGGTATTAAAAGCCATAATGCACGCTTCTCACTGTGTCAGTTTAAGCCCGATCATACCCTGAACCCGGACACCCTTGCGCGCTACCGACAAAACATTTGCCGCATCGTCCCGGAGCTGGTTTACAGTCCCCACGCCAGCAGTAATGCCACGGATATAAAAGCCAAACGCTGGCGCATCGACCTGGTACTCTTTATCAATGGCCTTCCCGTCGCCACGTTTGAACTAAAATCCGAATTTAAGCAGACGGTTAACAGCGCTATCAACCAGTACAGGAAAACGCGTCTGCCAACAGACCCGCTGACCAACAAACCAGAGCCGCTGCTCACCTTTAAGCGCGGGGCACTGGTGCATTTTGCGGTCAGCCAGTATGAGGTCTATATGACCACCAGGCTGTCAGGCGATGAGACGTATTTTTTGCCCTTTAACAAAGGCACCAAAGAAGGCGGCGCAGGCAACCCGATCCCGGCAGATAGCCAGCAATACGCCACGCGCTATCTCTGGAATGAAGTCTTACTCCCCGAAAATCTGCTGAAAATCCTTGCCTCCTTTGTTCACCTGCAGATCGACGAAAAAGAGGACTGGAACGGTAAGCGAATCAAAAAAGAGAGTCTGATCTTCCCACGCTATCACCAGTGGGACGTCGTGAATAAGCTCATCAGCGCCGCAGATGAAGAAGGCACTGGCAATAAATACCTTATCCAGCACAGCGCCGGATCCGGAAAATCAAACTCCATTGCCTGGACGGCGCATCAACTCTCCTGCCTGTACGATGAACAAGGCCATAAACGCTTCCACTCGGTGATTGTAGTCACCGACCGTACCGTGCTGGACGATCAGTTGCAGGACACCATCTATCAGTTTGAACATGCCGATGGTGTTGTCGGCCGCATTAATAACCGCGAGGGGGAAGGCTCGAAATCGGAAAAGCTTGCCAGCGCGCTGGAACACTCGCAGCCGATCATTATCGTGACCATCCAGACCTTCCCGTTCGTGCTGAAAGCAATTGAAAACAACACCAACCTCAAAGAACGTCGCTATGCGATCATCGCTGATGAAGCGCATTCATCCCAAAGCGGTTCCACGGCGCGCCAGCTAAAAGAGGTGCTGATAAGCGATGGGATTGAGGATGATGCGGTACTTAGCTGTGAGGATATTCTTGACGCCACCCTCATCGCCCGCCGCGGGAGCAATAATCTCAATTTCTACGCCTTTACCGCCACGCCAAAGGCGAAAACACTTGAGCTTTTTGGGCGAAAACCTGACCCCAATGAACCAGCATCCAGATCAAATAAGCCTGCTGCGTTTCACGTCTACTCCATGCGCCAGGCCATTGAGGAAGGGTTTATCCTCGACGTGCTGAAAAACTACACCAACTATAAGGTCGCCTGTAAACTGTTGCAGAAAATCGATGATAAAGATCGGGAAGTGGACAGCAACCGGGCAAAAATCAAACTTAACCAATGGGTAACGTTGCACGACCACAATGTTTCTCAAAAGGTGAAGGTCATTGTTGAGCACTATCGCCAACATGTGATGTATCTGCTTGGTGGGCAGGCAAAAGCGATGGTCATCACCAGCTCACGCAAAGCGGCGGTGCGTTATAAACTGGCTTTTGATAAATACATCGCTGAGATGGGTTATAAGAGAATCACCACTATGGTGGCTTTTTCTGGCGAGGTGGAGTTTCAGGAAAATGACATGAACAACCTCGCGCTATTACACCAGAAATTTACTGAAATCACGATGAACCCGGCGCTCAAAGGCCGCGATATGCGCGATGCCTTTGACAGTAATGACTATCAGATCATGCTAGTTGCCAACAAGTTTCAGACAGGTTTCGACCAGCCAAAACTCTGCGCTATGTATGTCGATAAAGCGCTTGGCGGCGTGGAGTGCGTGCAGACATTGTCGCGTCTGAATCGAACTTATCCGGGCAAAAAAGAGTCTGGAACTTTTGTCCTCGATTTTTACAATGAACCTCAGGACATCCTGGACGCCTTCCAGCCCTATTATCAGACAGCAGAATTAACTGACGTGAGCGATCCGGGTCTGGCCTTCGATCTGTATGAAAAACTTCGCGCCAGCGGCATATTTTTATGGCATGAAGTCGAGCAGTTTTGTGAGTCCTTTTACAGTAAGAAAAAATCCAGTGCGGCAATCAGCAATATTTGTCGGCCCGCGGTTGAACGCTGGGCAATGCGATATAGCGCTGCGAAAGAAGCCTATCAGAAAGCCAGACAGATCGTTGAACTGACTAAAAGAGATTCACCCAATCCCATTCTTCTCGCAAACGCGGAGAACAGTTTCAAAGCCTGTAAGCAGGAGAAAGATCGCCTTGAAATTTTCAAAAAAGATCTCGTTAGCTTCGTGCGATTTTACGAATTCATGTCCCAGATTGTCGCTTATGACGATAAGGCGCTGGAAAAATTAAGCCTGTATTGTCGACACCTTAGTCCATTGTTACGTGAAGAGGCAGCGGATGATGATGAGGTGGACGTCTCCAGCGTGGAAATGAGCCACTATCGGCTATCTAAAATTCATGAACAGGATCTTAAGTTGAAGGAGAATGCGGCAGAGTACACGCTGGATCCGGTTAATGACGTTGGTACTGCCAGGGCAAGGGATAAAAAAGAAGAATTTTTGTCTCAGGTACTGTCGAAGCTCAATGAGCTTTTCATTACTGAAAATCTGTCTGATAAAGACATGCTTAACTACGCCTTTGTCGTTTGCGATAAACTCTGCGAAAACAAAGTCGTTATGACTCAACTCGACAATAATACCCGTGAACAAGCCATGCTGGGCGATTTTCCAAAAGCGATTGATGATGCGGTGATTGGCAGCAATGAAGCGCACAAGGAGATGATGATGCAGTATTTATCATCTACGGATGTCGCAAAAGGTTTTGCTCACCTGATGTACGATTTAGCAAAAATGCGCAGGGAATGGGCTCATGAGTGATATTCAGCTTTTCCGCTACAGCATAAGCGGAGTGAGAGAACGGTCAGGCAAAGCGGCGATTATCGAGAAACCCCTGCAAAACGTGATCGAATTACAGCGTGAGCTCTGTGACACCCTGCAATTTTTGCACTTCCCCTCCACAACCCTCTATCCTTAACCCATGGAAAAACATACTGAACTCAAGCGCGCCAAACTGCTGGCGCTGTCACTACTGCTGATAGCCGTTGCGGCGTTTATTACTACCCTCTTCCTGCCTCAGACCTTCTGGGTGCGCGGGCTGAAGGCGATTGCCGAGGCGGCAATGGTCGGTGCGCTGGCGGACTGGTTTGCGGTCGTCGCGCTGTTCCGCCGGGTACCGATTCCGTTTATATCGCGGCATACGGCGATAATCCCGCGCAACAAAGAGCGGATTGGCGATAATCTCGGCCAGTTCGTCCAGGAGAAGTTTCTCGATACGCAATCGCTGGTGGCATTAATTCGCCGTTATGAACCCGCGCAGATAATTGGCATCTGGTTTAGCAAACCCGATAACGCCCAGCGGGTCGGGCAGCATCTGATCCAGGTAATGAGCGGTTTTCTGGAACTGACCGACGACGGGCGCATTCAGCGTCTGCTCAAACGGGCGGTGCATAAGGCTATCGATAAGGTCGATTTCACCCAAACCAGCGCCGCGATGCTGGAGAGCATGACCAAAAATAACCGCCATCAGGTGCTGCTGGATGCGGTAATCAAGCACCTGATTACGCTGCTACAGCGGGAAGGCACGCGGGATTATATCGCCGCGCAGATTGTCCACTGGCTCAAGACCGAGCACCCCCGTAAGGCAATGGTGCTGCCAACCGAGTGGCTGGGCGATCAAAGCGCTGAAATGGTATCCAACGCGGTGAATACGCTGCTGGATGATATCAGTCATGACCGCACCCACCAGATCCGTCAGGCGTTTGATCGCGCCACGCTGAAGCTTATCGACAACCTGAAAAACGACCCGGAGATGGCGGAAAAAGCCGAGAACATCAAACACTACCTGAAGAACGACGAGGCGTTTAACCGCTATCTGGGGGAGATGTGGGCCGACCTGCGTCAGTGGCTGAAAAGCGATATGCACAGCGAGGATTCCCGCGTGAAGCAGCGTATCGCCAGTGCGGGTCAATGGTTTGGCGAAACCCTGACCCACGACGCCAGCCTGCAGGCCTCGCTGAACGAGCATCTGGAGCAGGCCGCGCACCGCGTCGCGCCGGATTTTGCCGCGTTTCTCACCCGCCACATCAGCGATACCGTGAAAAGCTGGGATGCCAAAGATATGTCACGCCAGATCGAGCTGAACATCGGCAAAGATCTGCAGTTTATTCGCGTCAACGGGACGCTGGTCGGCGGGACGATTGGCCTGATCCTCTTCCTGCTGTCTCAGTTGCCCGCCGTGCTTGCCCATTAATCCGCGTCAGGCGGCGCGATCGCGTAGCGCGTCGCCGCAAAACGATTAAGGATCAGGTGCACCAGAAAGATCATCGTCAGCGTCGCTACTAGTGCGAAAGTGACAGAGGTGATGCGATACAGATCGCTGAACACCAGGTCGCTGTCCGGGTGCATATTCTGGCCGAACATGATGCCGATAGTGGTGATACTGGAAAAGCCCACGCCAGCGCCGACCTTTTCCATGACGTGCAGACGCGCGCCAAACGCCAGCCCGAGGCCGATAAGCGGCATCATCAACAGCAAATGGCTGCTGTGATCGTAGAGGATGAGCTGCACCACCAGAATGTACAGACACCCGAGTACCACGCCAACCACACGCCAGATTGAGCTCATTACCGCGCCGCGATAGTGCATCGGAAACAGGATCAGGATCCCGGCCATCAACGCCGAGAGAGAGTCACTCAAATCGCTTAGCTGGAAGACCACAAAAATCATCGTCGCCACGGTACCGGAAAGCAGCGACTCATGGCGCACGCGGGCGTCGTCTTTCTCAATCAGCGGCGGCCGCCGCCTGGGCTCAACGTCCGGCAGAAGATAGTTCATCAGTGCGCTCAGGCACACCGCCATCACGCTCGCTTCGATATTGGAAAACAGCAGCGTGTGCCAGTTGGTGGAGGAATAACTCATAAAATTGAGCATCACGCTCTGACACACCACGCCCATCGAACCGAACAGGAACAATGGCCCCTTACTCATAAAGCGAAAACGCATTACGTACAGGGCAAAAACAACCAGCGTCATGATAACCGGCCAGCGCGATAAATAGCCGATGATAATGATCATTTCAACGCAATTAAGCGATGCGCTAAAGATAAACTGCTTTGCCACATGGCGGTTAAATACGGGTACCAGCGACAGCAGCATGATCGGGTAGACCACGAAAAACACGCCGTAACGGGTGTTGTAGAAACTTGAGATGCTGAGCGCAATCATCCCGGCGAAGACGATGCGCAGGGTCTGGCGAAAGTCGTTCGCCGTGTAGACGATGTTACCGTGCGGGGTAAACACCCGCGCCAGAGTGTTAATAGACATAGTGAAGCAGGCTCACCAGGTGGATTTGCATGCCGGAAAAGAAGCGCGCAAAGGGCCCTTCACTGTTATAGAGCTGCACGGTCGCACGCGCGCCGGTGGGCAAGTGCTTCGGCAATTGTTCCTCCAGCGCCACGTGAATGCGCATACGCTGGGCATCACGCACCCAGCGGTTGGACGTCTCCGGCTGAGACAACTGGCCATTTACCGCTTCCTGCCCGGCCAGGATCCCCGCATCGCTACTGGTAACACGAGCACGGAATACCCGACCCGGGAAGGCATCAAACACCACCGCGGCGGGAGTTCCCTGATGAGTATGACGCAGGCTTTTTTCACGGAAATCCGCCACGATGTCGATCTGGTTATTGACCAGCGCCAGCGAGGCCGAGCCGGATGAGGCATAAAAACCGGGGCTTAACTGCAGGTTACTTACCGTACCGTCCGCTTCTGCGTAGACCTTCGTCCAGCCGAGGTTCAACGCGGCCTCATCAAGGGCGTTGCGGTATTTTTGCAGCGTCACGTTACGGTGTTCATCCCGTTCGCCGCGCTGAATGCGCAGATTATGGATGTTGGCCTCAAGGGAGCTCACGGACTGCTCGCTGCTCTGCCAGGCGGTGCGGACTTTATCCAGATCCGCCTGCGAGACGTTCTGCAGGCTACTCAGCTTCTGGTAACGGTCAAAGGTGACTTTATCATTGCGCGCCGTCAGCACCGCCGTTTTCAGGCTAGCCTGCGCAGAGGCGATCTGCGCATCCAGTTGGTCGTTGGTAAGACGAGCCTGTTCCAGCGCGATTTGCGCCGCTTCAACCTTGTTACGAAACGGTGTGTCATCCAGCTCAAACAGCAGATCGCCTTTCTTGACCTGGCTGTTATTGTGCACATGGACGGCCGAAACATAGCCGGAAACGCGCGCAGAAACCGGGGTCACCACGCGCATTACGGTGGAATCCGGCGTCAGCGGGATCCAGATATCCGCGACGATAAAATAGACAAACATCAGCAGGAAAGAGGCAATACTTACCCTTACCCAGCGGGCAAACTTTTGTTCAGGAGTCATTATTTTTGGGTCTTGTTATCTTCTTCGCGGATTGTCCGCAAATTGCAGGCGATTTGATTCAATGTGGCGCTGAAAATGTCGATATGTTCCGGCGCGATGTTGTGCGATACGCGAGCCTGAAAGGTCTCGATCACCTGAGTGAGCGTTTTGAGTACGGCATTTCCCGCTGGCGTCAGCGTTAACAGCCGGATGCGCTTGTCATAAGGCGAGACGGTGCGCAGCAGATAACCCTGTTTTTCGAGTTGGGTCAGAGTGCGCATCAGCGGCGGCAGTTCAATACCCTGTACCTCTGCCAGCTCGCTGACCGAGACGTTTTCGCCAAGCTGCTGCAGCTGCATCATCACCGTCCAGCTCGACTGGGTTAACCCGGTCTCGAGAATGGCATCATCGATCACCGCACGCCACTGGCGCACAACCATTGCCATCCGCATGCCCATCGGCCTGCGGCTAAACAGCTCTTCTCCACGCATGGCAGATCCTCTCGTATTACTCAGATACAATAATAGTTATCAGGGTAAGTATCAAGAAACGAGGAACGAAAGAGCAGGAATTGCAAAAGATCACGGATAGTCTGAATAGAAAACGTTGACTCAAGTCCGCTTAGCTTGCGGCTTCGGTGAAAAAAGACATGTCGTAAGCCGGATGGCGCTACGCTTATCCGGCCCGTAAAGCGCGGAACTATTCCAGGTTAGCCTTGTTCAGCCCGTAAGCCACATCCAGCGAGCCAGGCTCCATGCGCGAGGTGATCCCCAGCCGGTTCCAGGCGTTGATCGCTACGATGGCGAAATTCAGCTCCGAAATCTCTACGTCTGAGAAATGCTCCGCCACGCTGCGGTACAGCGCATCGCTCACCCCGTGCGCGCCAATTTGCGTCAGCGCTTCGCTAAAGGCCAGCGCTGCTTTTTCACGGGCGCTAAACAGTTGAGATTCGCGCCATGCCGCCAGATGATAGAGGCGCAGCTCGCGTTCTCCGGCAATTTTGGCCTCTTTCGAATGCATATCCAGGCAGAAAGTACAGCCATTCAGCTGCGAAACGCGAATGTCGATCAGGTGCTTCAGCGCCGGGTCGATGGAGGTTTTCGCCACCGCCATGCTCAGGTCTGAAAGCGCTTTGGCGAGGGCAGGTGTCGCTTTGTGGTGGTTTACGCGTGTGCTCATTGTCGTGCCTCTTTTGTATGCGGTAGATATCATGCGATGAGGTAAAGGTAGCGGCAATATGACATAGTAAAAAGATACAAAAAGCGTGAAATGAGATAGGACATGAAGCCTGGCTATCACCAAATCTACACCCGATATCGGGACAACATCACGCGCGGCGTACTTAAGCCTGGCGACAAAGTCCCTGCCATCCGCGTGCTGGCCGAAGAGCTGAAGGTGGCGCGCAAAACCGTCGAAACGGCATATGCCATCCTGACGGGCGAAGGATATCTGGTCAGCCAGGGCGCACGCGGCACGCGGGTGAACCCGGATCTGTTGCTGACGGCGAAAAGCGCGCCAGCACCACAGCCCACCGGGGTGCTGCCAGCCTCGCTGATAAGCCAGCGCGAGCGGGCCGGATTTTTACGCCCGGGCATTCCGGCCCTGGACAGTTTCCCCTACAAAAAATGGCTACTGCTGGCAGGCCAGGCGACGCGATCGATGCGCCAGGAGGAGATGCTGAACCCGCCGGTGCTGGGCTGGTTTCCACTGCGCGAGGCCATCGCCCGCTATCTTAATATCTCCCGCGGCCTCGCCTGCAGCGCTGAGCAGGTGCTGATCACCAGCGGCTACAGCGGCAGCCTGCGCCTGATCTTCGACACGCTTGCCAGCCGCAGCGATAAAGTGGTGTTTGAAGATCCGGGCTATTTTATGGGCCAGCAGTTGCTCAAGCGGATTGTGCCACGGTTACACACCGTTCCCGTCGATCGTTTCGGAATCGATACCGACTATCTGCTGCGTCATCATCGCGATGCGCGCTTTGCCCTCGTCACCCCGTCGCACCAAAGCCCGCTGGCGGTCACGCTCACCCTGCCGCGCAAACAGCAGCTTCTGGACTGGGCGAGCGAGAATGACGCCTGGATCATCGAAGATGATTACGACGGCGAATTTCATTACACCCGTAAAGTGCTCCCGTCGCTGAAAAGCCTCGATCGGCACGACCGGGTGATCTTTATGGGCACCTTCAGTAAAACCATCATGCCCTCGCTACGCATAGGCTACGTAGTAATGCCCGCCTGCACCGTTGAGGCGTTTACCGACTGCGCGGACATCGTTACCAGCGGCCAGCCGGTGCTGACGCAAAAGATCCTCACGGCATTTCTGAACGAGGGCCATTTTTTTCGCCATCTCAAGAAAATGCGCGCCCTTTATCAAATCCGCCGTGACTGGACGATCGGCGCGCTTAAGGCGGTGTATGGCGATCTGTTCTTCACCGGGCAAAACGATGGCGGAATGCATATCGTGGCGTTTCTGGCGAAAGGCAGTTGCGATCGCGAGATCGCCCATTGCTGGCAGGGGCAACAGCTACAGGTGAACGCGCTGTCAGAGTGGTATTGCGGCTCGGATAAACGATACGGGCTGGTGATGGGCTATAACAACGTGCAGACCTACCAGCAGGTGCTGGATTTGCTGGAAAGGCCGAAGCAGCAGACGCTTGAGATTTTGCGCTAAGGCTGAGCCGGGTGGCAGCTACGCCTGGCCCGGCAAAATGATGCTCTTAGAATGACCAGGAAACACTGCCCAGGATGCTGCGCTCCGCCCCGAAATAGCAGTAAGAGAGCGAATTACACGCCGCCACGTAGCTTTTATCGGTCAGGTTATTGACGTTCACCTGCGCACTCACGCCCTTCAGCCCCACCTTCGACAGGTCATAACCCACCGCCATATCCACCAGCGTGTAAGACGGCAGCGTGTGGGTGTTCTGTCGATCGCTGGTAACGCCGTTCACATAGCGCACGCCAGAGCCCACGGTCAGGCCGTCCAGCGGGCCGGTTTTGACGTCGTAACTTAGCCAGGCGCTGGCCATATTACGCGGCGCATAGACGGCGCGCTTGCCCTGCTCCTCCGGGCTGCTCTTCTTGTAGCGAATATCGGTGTACGTGTACGCCGCCTGCATGCGCAGGCTGTCGGTCAACTGACCAATCGCCTCCAGCTCAACCCCTTCAGACTCGATTTCACCGATCGAACGGTACGGATCGGTCGGCTCTTCTTTGGTGGCGATATTCTTCTGGTTAATACGGAATACCGAGGCGCTGAACTGGCTGTTCATCCCCTCCGGTTCATATTTCACGCCCGCCTCCCACTGCTTGCCCTTCATCGGATCAAGGATGTTGCCCTGCTCGTCGGCAAAGCTGGTAGGCGTAAAGGCCGTGGAGTAGCTCACGTACGGCGCCACGCCGTTATCAAACAGATACAGCAAGGCCGCACGGCTGCTGAAGTTGCTCTTATCCAGATCGCTACGGGTATGATTAAAGTTGTCAACATTCGAGACGCTCACCCTATCGTAACGGCCACCGAGCGTCAGACGCCAGCGGTCAAAGGACATTTGGTCCTGCAGATAGTAACCCGTCTGGCGCAGCTTATGTTTTTCCCGGCTGTACTGGGTGATGTAGTCCGGTGGGGCGCCGTAAACCGGATGGAACGCGTCAATCGCCGGGAAGCCGCCATAATAGCCGGTAACGTTGTTGGTGCGATCCTGATAATCCATACCGATCAGCAACCGGTGGTTCACGGCCCAGGTATCAACGCTGCCGTCGAGCTGGTTATCGAGGGTAATGGCATTCATCTTCTCATCGGAGCCGGAATAGCCGCGGTTCAGCTCGGTGTCGTTGAGCCAGCCTGCGGCATACACCTGGTTCAGCTCCACTTTCGTGTGCAGGTAACGTAGCTTCTGGCGCACCGACCAGCCGCTATCGAACAGATGTTCAACGTTGTAGCCGACCATATTTTCCCGGCGATCGTACTTATCGTAATCATCCTCGCCTTCAAAGAAGGTGTTGGCGATTTTGTTGCCATAGCGCGGTACGACGGTGCCCTCATACGGCAGGCCCGAGTGGCTACCGCCTTTCGGGTCGCGGTGCAGGTAAGCCATCACCTCCAGACGCGTATTATCCGTGATGCGCCAGGTCAGGCTCGGCATCAGCGCGTAACGTTCTTCTTTGAGCGGATCGAACTGGGAATCAGCGTAACGGGTCATCCCGCTAAGGCGCACCGCCACGCGGTCGTTAGCGTCGAGCGGGCCGGTGACGTCGAACATCGCGCCGCGCTGGTTATTGTTACCGGCGAACAGCTTAATCTCTCCGCCCCGGTCAAACGACGGTTTACGCGATGTGAGGGCCACAATCCCTCCAGGCGAGGAGCGTCCGTACAATACGGAGGCCGGGCCGCGAACGACTTCAATACTGTCCAAAAACCAGGGATCAACCACCAGCGAACTGTGGGAGTTAGTGTCTCCCATCATCTTCAGGCCATCGAGATAGATGTTATCCAGGCTGCCGTCGGAAAAGCCGCGCAGCACAATGTAATCAAAGCGGTTTGAGGCGCCAATCTGGTTACTGTAGACCCCCGGCGTGTAGCTCACCGCCTGACGCACGCTGGTTGCGCCCTGCTCCTCGAACTGCTCGCGGGTCACGATAGAGACCGCCTGCGGGGTTTCACTATCCGGCGTTTCAATCTTGGTGGCGGCAGACTGCATCTGCGAGGTGACCACCAGGGTATCCGTTTTTTGGCCATCCTGCGCCAACAAAGGAAAAGCGACGCTCCCGGTGACCCAGCCTACCAGCAGTGCCAGACGCGATTTAGCAAACATAACCCTCTCCAAAGATATTTCTTATTGTTAATAAGAATTATTACCTTTTTGGGGGCGTAAACGGCTATGCGCGCCGCCAGGTTACGTATGGGTGATGACAAACCGCACGGGTTGCGTTCGCAGAAAAGAGGAAAAGGCGTTAGCGCGTTTTACGCACATCGCCCGGTGAAATACCGTAGTGGCGGCGAAACGCGGTCGAGAAGTTCGTGGCATGCTGATACCCGCACATCCACGCCGTCTGCTGCACGCTAAAGCCTTCCAGCAGATAACGACGCGCCAGGGCCAGGCGGCAATCACGCAGATAATCAAACAGCGCGCAACCGTAACGCTGGCGAAACTTACTGCGCAGGCTGCTCTGGCTCATTGCCGCGAGCGCGGCCAGTTGAGTGAGGGTATGGTTCTGCTCCGGCGCCTGTTCCAGCAGGCTACGCACGCGTTCCAGCCGCGTATGCTCGGGTCGGTTCGGGCCGTTTTGCATGCGCTGATTCAGCCCGTGCCCCAGCAGCTGGTACATTAGCCCCTCCAGCAACAGCTTGCGGGATACCGCGCTCAGCCCGTCCTGCTGGGCATGCTGGATGCCGGTCAGCACAAACCCGGGAACGTGCCAGACAAAGGTCGGCGCGCTAAGGTTTTGCCACTCCAGCAGCACTGATTCCAGTAAACACTCACGTCTACTCTCTCCAGGATAGACGCCAAACGAGAGCGTCTTCAGGATACTGTCGGCGTCATGATGCGCACTCATCACCTGCTCCTCGCTCAGCCGGGAGCTGAATGCCATACCAGCTCCCACCCTGTATTCATGCCCGTTCAGGCTGAGCGTCACGCATCCGTCGAGCACTACCAGCATATAGAGCGGGCTGTTATGGCGGGACGTGGTTTCGTAGGGTTGTAAAACGCGGACATCCGAGTGGGTCAAGGCGATCCCTGACGAGAGCATCATCTCTTCTACATCGCCATGCAGGACCGGGCTTGCGGAGGCCCGCGCATCCTGAAGCTGCGGGAAACGATACTCAATGCCGTAGCGCTCGCCGAAGCCGTGAAAATCCTCAACGAAGTAAATGCGTTTTGCCGACCTGTTTTTACTCTGGAGCATAATACCGAGGCCTGCATCAGATAACATGAGCGAAAACAGTACCATTTATTTATGTCGGCAGCAATCTTCCCTTAAACAGCATTAAGCCCCGGTCGAAACCGGGGCCATAAAAAACCATTTCATCGGGGGAAATAGAGTTACGCTTCTTCCCACCCGGCAAACGTTTCTTCATGGTTTTTAGTCAGGATAACTTTATTATCCTCGACTTTATCGACCCAGCTAAGAGGAATATAATGGTGCTTACCGCCGGATTCCGGATCGCTTTTCGCCAGTTTGATACGCTCGCCATCCAGATGATCGACGACGCCGACGTGAGTACCGCAGCTCGCGACAACCTGAGTGTGATCCTTAATCTCGCTTTTATTTACCATGTTAATTCTCCTGTTTCGGTTATTTGGCTGTTGCACGGAATTAACTGTAGCGTATAAATCCGGATCGCTGGCGCATATTAGCATTTTGAAACAACATTGACACAATAGAGATCTGCGACTATTTACGAGTGAATTAACGTTAAGAATAAGATGAATTAATAACGGCAGATTATTTCTCTCACATACTTTACCTAACGCAACCAACCGAGGAGATATTAATGACGATGCAATCAAATCGTACAGAGATTTCACTGGCACTTGGGGAAGCGGTATTAGACATCGTGCAGAAAGGCCATGAAGTGTCACGAGAAAATCTGGCCCAGGCGATGAAAATCAAAGCGGAAAAAGAGCGCGATGATGAACGGCTTCTGAATTACTGGAAAGCCTGTAATTTGCTGGTCTAAACAACGCGGCGTTTAGCAAGACTAAGCGCCGCCCTTTGTCACTCGTCGAAGAACCAGTATCCCTGGTTAACCAGCCCGGTAAGTTCTTCTACAAACGCCGGGTTATTTAGCGCGTCCCCAAGCTCTGCCTGACCAAGCTCGGTATAGCGGCACAGCACATCCGCGGCCAATGGCTCTACCGTTTCAAGCTGTTCGCTATTGATGAAGATGTTGCCATTGATATTCAGCACCCGCAGGCCGCTCAGGCGAGACAAGGTTTCCCCCCCCTGCAACGCGTCCAGCACCTCTTCAGGCGCGTATGGCGGCTCGGCGGCGGCAATATCCAGCTCATGACGCGGCGTGGAAATGAAGCTACCGAACCATTTAGTGAGATCTTCAGGTTTATTGATCATCTCGATCATCATCTTACGAACGCGTTCGAGTTCGTATTGCTCCACGCGCCCGGGATGCTCACGGCAGGTCAGATCCGGGTCGCTGTAATGCTCGCCGCCCAGATCGTTTTCCAGGGCGTAATCCGCAAAGCTGCTGATCAGATCGCGGCCGTTTGGCCCACGAAAACCGACGGAATAGTTCATCGCGTTTTCGTGGGTGAAGCCGTCATGCGGGAATCCTGGCGGAATATAGAGGACATCGCCCGGGGCCAGATCTTCGTCAATGATTGGCTCAAAGGGATCGACATGCAGCAGCGCGGGGTGCGGGCAAAACTGACGCACCGGCAGCTTATCGCCCACCCGCCAGCGGCGGCGCCCCATCCCCTGAATAATAAAGACATCATACTGGTCGATATGTGGACCCACGCCGCCGCCCGGGACGGAGAAGGAGATCATCAGGTCATCAAGACGCCAGTCCGGCAGCGCACGAAACGGGCGCACCAGCTCCGCCGCAGGCATATGCCAGTGGTTTACCGCCTGCGCCAGCAGCGACCAGCCGGTCTCACCGAGGTTATCGAAGTGCTCAAACGGACCATTGCTGGCCTGCCATTTGCCATTGGATTGGCTCACCAGACGGCTATCGACCTCTGGCTCCATCGCCAGACCGGCAAGCTCATCGGCAGTGATCGGATCGACAAAATTCGGGAAGGCTTTTTTAAGCACAACGGGTTGTTTTTGCCAGTATTTTTCAAGAAATTCCGGCCAGTTCAGATTCAGTTGATACGCCATGGTTAGCACCAGTGAAAGGGTAAACAGGCGCGATTATAGGGGAGAAGGCGGAGGGGGAACTTGTCGTGCGTCAAACGAGGGCGCGTAGGTCGGGCAAGGCGAAACCGCCACCCGACGCAGACGCGGCGCTAACGCTTAATCCAGCTTCAAATCGTCATAATGGTGGATCATTTTACCGACAATGCCGTAGTCCAGCGCTTCCGCCGGAGACATCCAGAAGTTACGGTCGGTATCTTTTTTCACTTTTTCCAGCGGCTGGCCGGTGGCGTCAGCGATAAGCTTGTTCACGCGATCCAGCATGCGGATGATTTCGCGTGCTTCAATTTCAATATCCGTCGCCTGACCGCGTACGCCGCCCAAAGGCTGGTGGATCATGAAGCGGGTATTCGGCAGGGAGTAGCGGTGCTCTTTTTTTGCCGCCAGGAAGATGGTGATCCCGGCGCTCGCCACCCAGCCGGTGCCGATCACGTGAACATCCGGACGGATGAACTTAATGAAATCGTGAATGGTATCGCCCGCTTCGACGTGGCCGCCCTGGCTGTTGATGTACAGCTTAATCGGGTCGTTACTCACGCTTTGCAGCAGGATAAGTTGAGTCATGACTTTCTCAGCCAGCGCCTGGTTTATCTCGCCAGAGATCACAATTGAACGGGACTCCAGCAGTTTTTGCTGCAGCGCGCCCGCGTCGTTCTTCCCTTCCGCTTTCTCTTTATCGTCGCTGCTTTTCAGTGTGTATGGCATTAATGTTTCCTCAGCATATGGCGCTCAAAACCAGAGTGTAGCCTGTTTTACCCCTCAAAGTCCTCACGCGCGTACAATGCGAACATCCTGCGCGGCAAACGAAGCGGCGATAGCCGACCCGGACGGAAATCGGGTTGAGCGTCTGGGTGCATGAAAACAACGTTTCACCCCTAACCAAACAGCTACATTATCATTACACTTTAATATCATTTTCATATTGGTAAATGATAATGATAATTAATGTGTTAATATGAATGCGCAGTGCAAACAGTCCCTTAGGCTTCTTTACGCGGCTGTTTTCATTCTCGATTTTTTACACTGATGACACCCGGGGCGGTGAATGGAACACATTGTTTATGTGGTTGATGACGATGACGCAGTCAGACAGTCTGTTACCGGGCTACTGGAATCTGCAGGCTTAAACGCCATCGGGTTTTCTTCAGCAGAAACGTTCCTGAAACATCATTTTGAGGAGCTCCCCTCCTGCGTGATCCTCGATATGCAAATGCCTGCTATCTCCGGCTTTGAGGTAGCGGATGCCCTCAAGGCCAGCGGACGTGAGATACCGATTATCTTTCTCACCGGCCATGGTACGATCCCCATGTCGGTGCGGGCCATCAAGGGCGGCGCCTACGAATTCCTCACCAAACCCGTTGAATCCGGGGCGTTAATTGACGCCATTGAATCGGCGTTAAAGCTGGCGCAAAGCAATGCCGCTCAGTTCAGGGAGCACTACGCCCTGAAACAACGCCACCTGTCCCTGACCCCGCGCGAACAGGAAGTGCTGCAGCTGGCGATAAACGGCCTGCTGAACAAGCAGATCGCCGCCGAACTGGGCGTCAGCGAAATAACGGTTAAAGTGCATCGCCGCCGCGTGATGGACAAAATGCAGGTGCGCTCCGTGGCGGAGCTGGCCCGGGCCGTTGAGCGCCTGAGCAAAAGCCTGCCAGCGGAATAACCCTACACCTCTTTTCCGGCCAGGGGCAACGCAAAGGTAAACACCGTGCCATGCGGCTCCCGGCGATGCGCGCTCAGCTTCCCCCGGTGGCGTTCAATAATACTGGCGCTGATGGTCAGCCCCATCCCCATTCCCTGCGCCTTGGTAGAATAGAAGGAGTCAAAAATGCGCTCGGTAAGCCCGGCGTCAATGCCGCTGCCGGTATCGGCAATCTCGACGCTCACCTTCCCGTCGGTATTGCGGGTAGTGAGGGTAATGATGCTGGCGCGATCTTTACTCTCGGCCATCGCCTCCACCGCATTCATCACCAGATTGAGTAGCACCTGCTGGATCTGTACGCTATCGCCGATGATAATGCAGTCCTCAGCCTGCAGCAGATAATCCACGCTTATTTGGCGCTGCTCCAGTTCGCTGCGCGAAAGGGCAATGATGTGGTGGATCAGGTAGTGCAGATCGATCCGCGAGAAAGTGGGATCCTGCTTGCGCGTCAGGGACTGAATGCTGCGGATGATCTCCCCTGCCCGCGCCCCTTCGGCGGCGATCTCCTCCAGCCCTTCCCGCACCTTATCCAGCCGGGCGGGTTCCCGGTTGAGCCAGCGCAAGCTCGCCCCGGCATTGGAAACAATCGACATCAGCGGCTGGTTGATCTCATGGGCGATGGACGAGGTCAGTTGCCCTACCGTGGTGGCGCGCGACACGCGTGCCAGGTCGGCCTGCGCCACCCGCATGGCAACTTCCGCCGCCCGCTGGCTGGTAATATCCGAGATAATGCCGTAATACTCATTCACCTCACTGCCGACGCCCACCGGATCGCCAATCCCGTGGATATAGCGAACCGACCCATCGGCACGGATGACACGAAATTCCGCGCGCATCGACAGCCCTTCACGCACGCTTTGGGTCACGAGGGCGCTGATCCGCGCATAATCATCCTGATGCACAAAGGTGAGAAACTCCGCCATGGAGATCATTTTTTGCTGCTCGGGCAGGCCAAGAATGCGGGCATATTCCTCGGAAATAAACATCAGATCCTGCACCAGCTCCCAGCGCCAACTGCCGGTATGGCTGATCTGTTCGCCGAGCATCAGGGAGGTCTGGCTCGATCGCAGCTCCTTTTCCACGCGTCGACGCTGAATGTTCTCCGCCAACAGTTCCGCGTACAGACGCGCCGTCTCCAGCGATACCGCCGCCTGCGCGCCCAGCAGACTCACTACCCGGGAATCCTCGGCGGTAAAGACTTCCGGCATCAGCCGGTTTTCCAGATACAGCACCCCCACCAGCCGCGCCTGCTTGAACATCGGAACGCACATCACCGCCGCCCCGGAGGTAACCAGATACGGATCCTGGCTGAAGGGGTGAAACTCCGCCGGCTTGCCGGTGCGGATCTCCTGGCCGGTACGGATCACCGCGGCCAGTACAGACAGGGGCATATCGGTCGCCACCGGAACGTCTTTGAGGATCTTAACCCGCACGCCGTCGGTAGCGGTCCACGCGCTGGCTTCAATCTCCGGAACAGCGTTCTCACCTACACGAAGCAACAAGCCGCGCTGCGCGCCGGCCCGCTCAAGCAGCAGCGTCATCAGGTTTTCAATTAAACGCTCAAGGTTAATTTCTTCAGACAGCGCGCGCGACGCTTTGATGACGCTCTGCAGGTCGCGGATTACTGCGTTCTGGGCGAAAGAGACCCTGTCATAAGCGCTGGTCTGGCCGCACGCCAGCAGGTGCGGAAAATCCTGTTCAATCTGGCGCACTTTTGCCTGCGACCCGGCGCGCCCCCAGGCGGCAATCGCGCCGCGGAAGTGGGCATCCGCAGCGGTCTGGTAACCGCTCGACAGCGCAAAACGGCCCGCCAGCTCATGTGCCAATGCGTTCATCGGGTTAAATCCGCCCTCTCTTGAGAGCCGCACCGCCTTCTCATACTGCTCGAGGGCGATGCTGTTCATCCCGTCAAGCCGGACAATTTCGGCATAGATCAGCGCCTCTTTATCGGCAAACGTTTCCGGATTAATGCGCGCCCAGAGGGCGATTTTGTCATAGTGGTAATGAATGCTGCGACGATAATCCGCCGAGAAGGTATCCGGCGTCAGTTGCCTTGAAAGCGCCAGGGCGCTGTAAAGATGAAAATCCAGCAGATGGATATGGCCCGGTGCAGACCACGCGTACCAGCCCGCCATCTCCAGATCGGCCTGCGCGTCGGCATACTCCCCACAGGTAAAGTGCGCCATGCCGCGATACAGCCAGTACCAGAAAAGCATGGTCGAAGTCTGCTCCGGCGCCTGCTCTGGCGGCGCGGGCAGTAGCGCCTCTGGCAGCATCAGCGATGCGCTCCATGTGCCGTTAACCGGGGTGCGCAAAAACTCGACGTAATGGCGCTGGACCATCAGGATCGACTCCACGTCCTGGAAGTGGATTTTGCGCACAAAGGCCAGACCGCGATCGATACTGGTCAGTACGCCGTCAAGATGGTCGCCGCGCGAGAGGAAGTTAATAATCTGGTGACAGGCGGCAAAGCAGGCGACAGTCATATCGCCGTGGGTCACCGCGGCGGTAAAGCACGATTTCGCACACTCGATGGTGAACGACAGCGGCTGGGTCCAGACGCTAAGCTGATCGAGCGGCAGCAGCGTTTTGGCCTCGAAGGCGTCATAGCCGTGGCGCTGCACCAGATCGCGGGCCAACGTACCGTACTGGAATCCGAGACGGTACTCGCCGTAGCGATGACCAATCAATACGCCAAACCAGGCCATCGCCGTGGTAGATGCGCCGGTGATCCCGCGATCGAGGGTTAAATGCATCATGCGGCAGAGCAGCAAAAAGTGCAGGCGCGGGCAGGTGAAGCTGGCGAATATGCTGGCGCTGTAGAGCAGACTCATCACCGCTTCGGTTTCATCATGCTGCATTAGCGCGAGCTGAGCGTACGGGTTATGCGGCGCATCGCCGACGCGATGACAGAACGCCTGCCAGGCCTCATCACACTCGGCGTTTGTCGGGTATCGGCTGACCTGAATACCAAAGACGCCCAGCCAGCAGAGTGCGGCCTCCAGCGCCAGGCGGGTATCCGACTGACGCATATAGACCTCCGCCAGCAGGTTCGCGGCCCGCGCTTTTTCGGTCAGCTCCCCCGGTGAGCCGAGGATCGCATCGCACAGCTCACGGGTGCGCTCCAGATGACCCAGAGCGAATTCACACGCCGCCTCTTCACTGTCGAGCATAAAATCGGAGACCATGCCGCCATTCCCCAGCGCTCTGGCCGTCTGGATATAGCTCAGCGCCGACGGGTAATCACCCGTGCGCTTCGCGCGCCGCGCGGCCAGCAGGCTCAGTTCGCGGAACATCTGACGCTGCGGCGCGGGCTGAATGCAGTCCAGCGCGGCGGTGACGTGATGCACTGCCCGGAACAGCACCTCATTTCCCGCCGCCTGACGCGCGGTATCGGCCAGCAGGCTGGCGGTTGTCAGGTGGAGATGGCTTTTCTCGCTGTCATCCAGCAGAGCAAAAGCCGCTTCCTGAACCCTGTCGTGGGTAAAGGCGTACTCTTTTTCCGTCAGCACAATCAACTGGGCCACCACCGCCGGGTGAAGCGCATAGCGGATCTCCGCCACCGAAATGCCTACTACGCGGCACAGCATCTCCAGCTCGCCAGTGCAACCGAGACAGGCAATACTGCCCAGCAGGCGGCGCGTCGCCTCGGGCATCTCTTCAAGCTGTTCCAGCACCAGCGTAACGACGTTTTCAGTGTAATGGCGGGCGCGGATGGCCTGCAGATCGTACTGCCACCTATCCTGATATTTGTTATGGATGACCAGCCCGTCATCCACGATGCGGCGGAAAAACTCATGCACGAAAAGCGGGTTCCCCCCGGTCTTTTCATGAATAAGTATCGCCAGATCAGTCGTCGTCGCGCTACGGGCGCGGAATACCGTGCCCAGCCAGCGCGCCACCGCCTTAACCGACAGCGGTTGCGGCGTAATGCCAACCACGTTCTGCGCGCTTTCCGCCAGGCTCTCCAGCTGGTTTTGTAAGACGGTATCGGACAGCGAGCCGATATCGCGATGGGCCACCACCACCAGCAGAGGAATGGCGCCACAGGTCACCAGCAGGTGCTTAAGCGTCTGGAGGCTGGCAGCGTCGCTCCACTGGAGATCGTCGAGCAGTAACACCAGCGGGCAGCCCTGTGAAGCGAAAGTTTTAACCAGCGCCAGCACCATATGGCTGAAGCGCGCCCGGGCATCGATGGAAAACGTATCCGCCGAGAAGCGGGGTTTACTCTCAAGCAGCAGGCTCAGCTCGGGCACCAGACTCACCGCCAGCTCTTCGTAGCCTTCGAGGGCGCGCGAGAGGCGGATTTTCCACGTTGCAACCTCTTCTGTCGGCAGCCCCAGCAGATGTAGCGTCAGGGAGCGAAACGCCGAGCTTAAAACGCCGTAAGGCAGCGAGGGGGAAAACTGATCGACTTTGCCCACCGCCAGCAGCACGTTACGCTGCTGCAGTGTTTTAAGCGCCGTGGCGATGATCGAGGACTTGCCTATCCCCGACGGTCCTCCGATCAACACCAGTTCGGGGACAATATTGCGCTCCACCCGCCCGAACGCGGCGATCACCTCGCCTGCCTGCGGGTGGGCGGCGAACAGCGAGTCCCTCAGATGAATGGCCGGGGTCCGGTCCTGCTGGCCGGGGGTAAAATCAGCAATTCCACCTTCGGCTGTCAGCGTCGCCTGGCAGCGTCGAAGGTCAGCAATCAGCCCGTCGACCGTCTGATAACGGTGCTCAGGATTTTTCTCCAGCAGCTTGAGGATAATAGTCGACAGCATGCCCGGCACGTCCGGGCGCACCACGCCGGGGGCCAGTGGCGCAGAGGCAATATGGTAATGCGCCCAGTTAATCTGCTCATCTGCGCCCAGCTCAAACGGCAGGCGTCCGGTCAACAGTTCATACAGCACCATGCCAAGGCTATAGAGATCGCTGCGGCTATCCACGGCACGCTGGGTACGCGAGGTATGCTCCGGCGACATATAGGCGGGCGTACCGCCAGAAACGACAAGCCGACCGGGGTCAACGGCCCCGGACCTCCCGCTGGAGAGGCCAAAGTTGCCCAACCGACAGGTGGCGTCGTGATGAACAAAGATAGTGCCGGGTTTGATATCGCCGTGGATCAGCTTTTGCAGATGCATCTGGCGCAGAGGAGCGCAGATACGAATAGCCAGCTCAATAAACCGCGTAATCCCCGAAATCGCCTTACCCGCCCGGCGCGCCAGTAAATCAAACACAAACGGCGCATAGACCAGCGCGAAACGCCCCCGGTACTGCGTAGAGGCAACGGCGCGAATAGCCCAGCTCTCCTGTAACTGGTCGCGCAAGGCGAATTCATTTTTGAGCAGGCGGGTCGCCCGTTCTTCTTCATCATCGCTGACCGCGGTGGCAATAATAAATGAGCCACCGGAATGGGGATGCCGCGCGTTCATCCAGGCGATCCCTCCTTCCTGTGCCAGCACGGTAAAAATCACATCCTCTTTCAGCACAAAAGCCCGCCCTTCATGGAGATCCCCCTGGGCGGGCCAAAATGCAGGCAGCTCGTTTTCATTCATCGGCGATCCTTATTGTCGGCGGGCCAGCTCCCGCTGAATGTGATCCAGCAGAATATCGATGTTAATGGGCTTACGCAAAAATGCAGCGGCGCCCAGACTAAGAGCATACCGCTGCATATTTTCATCAGCATGACCGGAGATAAAAAGCACGGGCGGAGGCGGCAGCGCCAACAGCCGCAGCTTTTCGAACAGCTCCAGCCCGCTCATACCGCGTAGCTTAATGTCCGTTATCACCAGCGCGGCGTCCGACAGCGCAAGAGGATGGCTCAGAAACACCTCTGCCGAATCAAAGGTATCGGTCGCATACCCTTCCGACTGCAGCAGGTTGCTTAACCCACTGCGCACAGAACGTTCGTCATCAATGATGGCAATACGCCACGCCAGCGTCATGCTGTCTTTCCTCACACAAATCATTAAGCGTCGCGGCTTTCCTTCGCAGGCGCAGGGGGCGCAGTGCCACTGATTTTCGGTACACATTCGTGACGAAACCAGGCAAGCGTAAAGGGTTCGCGGCTGATGATGCGCCGTCCCACCGGGATCAGTTGTTCGCCCACCAGCATGCCGAACAACCCAAGCAGGGCCACCACCGGCGGTGCCGGTGAATGGACGTTAAGCAGGGCGTAAATTACCCCAGCCATTACGCCGCACACCAGCGAAATTATCCATGCCTTCATGATGATGCTCCTGCCTGATGCTGCACGTGAGGCGCCGTAACCTGCATCTGCGCGGGGGTATCGCGGGATAAAAGATGTCGCATCGCCTGCTCGCCCGCCAGCATACCCAGCAGACCCATCAGCGCCAGCGCGGGCGGCGCGGGTGAGCGCACCTTCAGCGCGGCATACAGCAGGCCAATCAGCACGCCTGCCGCAAGGGATATCAACCCTGTACTCATTGTCAGCTCCAGAAAAACTGTCAGCGGCAGGCTGGATGAGGAACCCGCCCGCCGCCGGGACTTAGCGGGCCGGAACCGGCGCTAAGGTACGGTGTTCGCTCTTCTGGCGCGACGGCGATTTGTGCACCATGGTGTAGGCATAATCCACGCCCATACCGTAGGCGCCGGAGTGCTCGCGCACGATATCCATCACCGCGGTGTAGGTCTCTTTATGCGCCCAGTCGCGCTGCCACTCCAGCATTACCTGCTGCCAGGTTACCGGGATCACGCCCGCCTGAATCATGCGCTGCATCGCGAAATCGTGAGCCTCTTTAGAGGTGCCGCCGGAGGCATCCGCCACCATATAGATCTCGTAATCCCCTTCCAGCATTGCGCACAGCGCAAAGCTGTTGTTGCACACTTCGGTCCACAGGCCCGCGACCACCACTTTCTTCTTGCCGTTCGCTTTCAGCGCATCACGCACCTTCTGGTCATCCCAGGAGTTCATCGACGTGCGCTCAAGGATGTCCTGGCCCGGGAACACGTCCAGCAGCTCTGGATAGGTGTTACCGGAGAAGCTTTCGGTCTCAACGGTGGTGATGATGGTCGGAATGTTGAACACCTTCGCCGCCTTTGCCAGCGCCACGGTGTTATTTTTCAGCACCTGGCGGTCAATAGACTGCACGCCAAACGCCATCTGTGGCTGGTGGTCGATAAAGATTATCTGACAGTTCGCAGGGGTTAAGACTTCGAGCTTTGAAGTGGTCATAGGATTATCCAGTGAGGTTAAAGGAATGAACACCGCCGCGAATCGCGCGGCGATAAAGTCGCAAGCATCCTATGCCCCCTGGTCAACCCGGCGTAATTATCTCTTCGTATAGTTAACCTAAGGTATAGGTATACTTTAGTATAGCTATACTTTGGTATACCTATCCTATTGTATAACTGGATCTTTCCCGAAAGCGGTTCCCATAATCCTGACCATTCCCCTCTTAGTCTGGAGCAGTTATGGTTACCCTCGGTAAAGCCTGTCTCATTCTGGTTAACGGCCAGTTTCACACCGTCGATCGCGAAAATCCGCTTGCGGAAGCTGTGGCCGTGCGCGATGGCAAATTTCTTGCAGTCGGTAGCGTCGCCGAGGTGATGCAACACCACTGCGATGGCACTAAAGTGGTTGATCTGAAAGGCCATACCGTCATTCCCGGCCTGAACGATTCCCACCTGCACCTGATCCGTGGCGGACTGAACTATAACCTTGAACTGCGCTGGGAAGGTGTACCCTCGCTGGCGGATGCCCTGCGGATGTTGAAAGAGCAGGCGCTGCGTACCCCATCGCCCCAGTGGGTACGCGTGGTGGGCGGCTGGAGCGAATTCCAGTTTGCCGAGCGCCGTATGCCAACACTTAGTGAGATCAACGACGCCGCACCGGACACCCCGGTCTTTATTCTGCACCTGTATGACCGCGCCCTGCTCAACCGTGCGGCGCTGAAGATGGTCGGCTATACCAAAGACACGCCCAATCCGCCGGGCGGCGAGATCCAGCGCGATGCCAACGGCAACCCGACCGGGATGCTGATTGCCCGTCCGAACGCCATGATTTTGTACGCCACGCTGGCCAAAGGGCCGACGCTGCCACTGGAACAGCAGGTTAACTCCACACGCCAGTTTATGCGCGAGCTGAACCGCCTGGGGCTGACCAGCGCCATCGACGCGGGCGGCGGTTTCCAGAACTACCCCGAAGATTACGAGGTGATTGCCGAGCTGCACGAGAAAAAGCAGATGACCCTGCGCATCGCCTACAACCTGTTTACCCAGCGGCCGGGCCACGAGCTGGAAGACTTTGAGAAGTGGACCGACATGCTCACGCCAGGCCAGGGCAGCGACTTTTTCCGCCACAACGGCGCGGGCGAGATGCTGGTGTTCTCCGCGGCGGATTTTGAAGATTTCCTCGAACCGCGCCCGGATCTGGCGCCGGGTATGGAAGATGAGCTGGAGCGCGTGGTGCGCCATCTGGTTGAACACCGCTGGCCGTTCCGCCTGCACGCCACCTATAACGAATCTATCAGCCGCATGCTGGACGTGTTCGAAAAAGTTAACCGTGATATTCCGTTCAACGGTCTGCACTGGTTCTTCGACCATGCCGAAACCGTGTCGCAGGCCAACATCGACCGCATCAAAGAGCTGGGCGGCGGCATTGCCGTACAGCACCGCATGGCTTTCCAGGGCGAATATTTCGCCGAACGTTACGGCATCGACGCCACCCGCCATACCCCGCCGGTGGCGAAAATGCTCGAGACCGGCGTGCCGGTGGGCTTAGGGACAGACGCCACCCGCGTGGCGAGCTATAACCCGTGGACGGCGCTCTACTGGCTGGTTTCTGGCCGTACCGTCGGCGGCATGCAGATGTACGATCACAGCGCCCGTCTGGATCGCGACACCGCCCTGATGCTCTGGACCCAGGGCAGCGCGTGGTTCTCCAGCGAGCAGAATAAAAAAGGGCAGATCAAAGCCGGGCAACTTGCCGATCTGGCCGTCCTCAGCAAAGACTACTTCCGTGTGCCGGAAGAAGAGATCAAAGGGATTGAGTCCGTCCTCACCGTGGTTAACGGCGATATCGTCTATGCCGCTGGCACTTTCGGCCCGATCGCACCGCCTGCCATCCCGGTACTGCCCGAGTGGTCGCCAGTGGTAAAAGTGCCAGGCCACTACCGTAGCGCGCCACCGCAGGCGGCACGCGTGGGCATCAACGCCCTCCACCACTGCAGCGGCCCGTGCGGCGTACACCGCCATCAGCATGATTTTGCGCGCACCTCTGAGATGCCGGTATCGGACGATAATGCTTTCTGGGGGGCGCTGGGCTGCAGCTGCTTTGCATTCTGATGAAAAATACCGTTGCTTCGCCGCGCATCAATTCGGGGCTATTGTTCCTGCGCCTGACCGGTAGCCTGCTGTTGCTCTACGTTCATGGGCTGCCAAAGGTGTTCCACTTTAGTGAAGAGCTGACGCGCATCGAAGATCCGTTTGGCTTCGGCCCATATATGAGCCTGATCCCGGCGATCGTCGCCGAGGTGCTCTGCCCGCTGTTGATCATTCTCGGCGTCAGCACACGCCTGGCCTGCCTGGCAATTATCGCCGTGCTGCTGGTGGCGATGCTAGCGGTGCACCCGAACTGGTCGATTGCCGAAGGGCAGTTTGGCTGGCTGCTGCTGATCATCTTCACCACCCTTGCCATTACCGGTCCGGGCCAGTGGAGCCTTGAACGTAAAGTCGCGGAGAGGTTCGCATGACCCAGGTTAACGACGTTCATGATGCGCATATCGAGCCAATACCCGCGCAGACGGTCTCATCCTGGCAGCCGCTGAGCCAGCCGGTGTTCCGTATGTTGTGGATAGCCACGGTGGTCTCGAACGTCGGCTCGTGGATGAGCGACGTCGGCATAAACTGGAGCATGCTAACGCTCAGCGCCGACCCGCTGGATATCGCGCTGGTGCAGGCGGCAAGCAGTCTGCCGATGTTCCTCTTCGCCCTGCCGTCCGGGGTGATGGCCGATATCGTCGACCGCCGTAAATACCTGCTGTTCTCCCAACTGTGGGTGTTTATTGCCGCCGCCGGGATCACGGTCCTCTCCTTTACCGGCCATGTTACCCCCACCGTATTGCTGGTGGCGACGTTTATGCTGAGCGTGGGTGCGGCCATGAGTTCACCGCCGTTTCAGGCGATAGTGCCGGATCTGGTGAGCAAGCCGGAGCTGGGGGCCGCCGTGGCGCTTAACTCGCTGGGGGTGAACATCAGCCGGGCGATTGGTCCTGCCCTGGGCGGCTTTTTGCTGTCGCTGGCCGGGCCGTGGATGGTGTTTGCCCTTAACGCGCTGTCGGTGATGGGGGTGGCGTGGGTACTGTGGCGCTGGCGTCCGGCGCCGTCGGTGCAGCGTCTGCCGCCAGAGCATTTCTTTTCTGCGGTCCGCTCCGGCATTCGCTACGTTCACGCCGCGCCGGTGCTGCGCAACGTGCTGATCCGCACCCTGGCCTTTTTTGTCTTCGCCAGCGCGGGCTGGGCCTTACTGCCGCTGGTCGCCCGCCGCGAACTGGGGCTAGGCCCGGCGGGTTATGGCGTGATGCTGGCGTGTATTGGCCTGGGCGCAATCACCGGGGCGATCCTGCTGCCGCGCCTGCGTCAGCGGCTGAACGCCGACCGGCTGATGGTTGCCGCCAGCCTGACGTTTGCGATCGCTATGCTGGCGCTGGCGTTCGTGCGCCATTTCTGGCTGCTCAACCTGTTTGAGTTCTTCACCGGCTTCGCGTGGATAGCGGTGCTGTCGACCCTGAACCTCGGTGCCCAGCGCAGTGCGGCACGCTGGGTTAAAGCCCGCGCGCTGGCGGTGTATCTGACCGTGTTCTTCGGTTCAATGACCGCAGGCAGCGCCGTCTGGGGGCAACTTGCTTCGCAGTTTGGCACTCCGACTTCGCTGGTTGTTGCTACGCTTGGCATGGTGCTGGCGAGCGCCACCGCGTTGGTCTGGCCCCTGGAGAAAGATCCTGATTTAAATCTCGACCTGAGCGGCCAACCGCTGGACGGCAGCGAGATTGATCTGCCCAACGAGCGTGGCCCGGTGCTGGTCTCGCATGAGTACATTATCGACCTGCAAAACACAAAACCCTTTTTGCAGGCCGTGCACGAACTGCGCCGGGTGCGGCGTCGCGCCGGGGCGATGAGCTGGGCGATATACGAAGATATCGAACGTCCAGGTCTGTTTATCGAGACGTTCCTGATGGGGTCCTGGATTGAGCATCTTCGCCAGCAGGAACGCCACACCATGAATGACCTCCTGCTGCAAAGCCGCGTTCTGGCGTTTCATCAGGGCACAACATCACCGGCCATTCGCTATCTGGTCGTGCCGGTATAAACATAACAATCACCTGTCGAGGTACACACTATGGCAACGTTTAAGGCAAAAGACGGCACGCAGATTTATTACAAAGACTATGGCGCGGGCAAACCGATTCTCTTCAGCCACGGCTGGCCGCTGGATGCGGACATGTGGGACAGCCAGCTAAACTATCTGGCAGAGCGCGGCTTTCGCGCCATCGCCTTCGACCGTCGCGGCTTTGGCCGTTCCGATCAGCCGTGGACCGGCTACGATTACGACACCTTTGCCTCAGACATTAACGAGCTGATCGCCATCCTGGATCTGCACGACGTGACGCTGGTGGGCTTTTCCATGGGTGGCGGCGACGTGACGCGCTACATCAACAACTACGGTAGCGCCCGCGTGGCCGGTCTGGCGCTGCTGGGGGCGGTAACGCCAATTTTTGGCCAATCCGACAGTTACCCGCAGGGTGTGGATCAAGGCGTATTTAATGGAATTCGCGACGGTTTGCGTAAAGATCGCGCCCAGTTTATCAGCGACTTCGCGACGCCGTTCTACGGTACCAACGCCGGACAGACCGTTTCTGCGGGCGCCCTGACCCAGACGCTGAACATCGCCCTGCTGGCTTCACTGAAAGGCACCATCGACTGCGTGACCGCCTTCGCTGAAACCGACTTCCGCCCGGACATGGCGAAAATCGACGTGCCGACGCTGGTCATTCACGGCAGCAACGACCAGATCGTGCCGTTTGAAACCACCGGCAAGGTGGCGGCAGAGATGATTAAAAACGCCACGCTGAAGGTGTACGACAACGCGCCGCACGGCTTCGCGCTGACCCACCAGGATCAGCTCAACGAAGATCTGCTGGGGTTTGTGAAGTCGCTGTAAATTCCCGGGGCTGCGCGCCAGCAGGCGTCAGCCTTATCTTATTTAATTTACACCGCGCATGAGAAAGAATTTAGCTTACAATATTTTCTGAGTATAAACGGATTTATAGTTCTCGTATTAGCGGTGGTCATAATACTGGCCGCATCGTATGACTGATTGCTCCTGCTTTTACACAAATTATCACTGGCGTAAAAATTTTCTCACCGGGAAACATTCAGCATATTTGCCCTGCGCAAATCAATTATCTCAGGCCCCTGAGCCTAAACACTACGCCAGAAGATGTTGACGAATATGATCATCGCATAAAACGGTTACAAAACACCGCAATAAAAGAGACCGCCCGCGACGTTATGGAACACGCAGAAAAAGAACGACAGCAGGACGATAAACAGCGGCTTGTTCTGACGCAGGTTATGGAAGGTGTCGCGCATCGTCACCTTTTCCGGGCTCGGCGGCACGCGCTCTTTAATCTGCATAAAGCCGTTAAGCATCAGCGGCAGGCCCACCAGCATCATTACCAGCGCCGCCATAAAGTAGCCTTTGTCGCTGCTGTGCTGGGCGAAAAACGCCGCCAGTTTCGGGAAGAAGATATTGGCGCAGGCGATCCCGGCGTTCACCCCGAGCATCGCCGCCGTCACCGCCCGGGTGCGCTGGCCGGAGTCGTTGGTCATTACCGACGACATCGACCAGAACGGGATATCGGAGATGGCGTACAGCGTCCCCCACAGGATGTAGGTCACCCCGGCGTAGAGGATTTTGGTGGTCATGTCCGCTTCGATTTTATAGAACGCCATCAGGGTGACGCCGGTGATCAGCAGCGGCGCAATCAGTAAAAAGTGACGAAATTTGCCAAACCGGCTGTTAATAGTGTCCATGATGCTGGCAAACAGTGGGTCGTGAACTGCATCCCACGCGCGAGCAATCAGGAATATAGTGCTCGCCGCGAGCGCCGAGATCCCCAGCACATCGGTATAAAAATAGTTAATAAACGAACCCACTAAACCAAAGCTAAAACACTGACCTAAACCATAGCCAAAGTAAGACCACAACTCGCGAGACGGTATTTTCATTGTCATTGCCATAGTGCGTACCTGGTTGCCCGGCGGTTGCGCGCCGGGTCGTTATTACTCGCCCTGCACGTTCGGGGCGATCCTGCGAAGCTTCTGCATCAGCGCGATTTCAGCGCGCGAGAACGGAATGCCGTTCTCTTCGAACACGTCGTGGAACCACATGCGGCAGTAGTCCGGAGACGTCTTCATCACCACCGGCCACGGCAGCCAGGTCTGGGTTTTACCGCGCACCAGCCCCCACTGATACGGCGCGACCTTCGCCATGTACATCAGCGGGAGCTGCTCTTCGATGGTACCGCCCACATGGCGCGCCAGCCATTCGGTGCAGAAGATCGGGCGGCCCAGCGCCTGAAGCTGCTGGATAATCGCCGTCATACGCCCGGTGTTGGTGTAGGCGTGATAGCTCACCACATCCGACAGTTCCAGCGCGGTCTGGTCCAGCGGATGCTGATAAAACGTCTCGCCCTCCTCTTCCGCCGGCAGGCGCCACGCGCAGACGGTGAGCGGTTGAGCAGGATCTTCTTCACGTACCCATCGGAATGCCAGCGTCATCAGCTCGTGGGCGCAGGTCTCCAGCGTCTCGTCGTACAGCACCTCTTGCGTACCCGTCGCGAAAATGCCACGGTTGCCCGGCTCGTTATACAGATCCCACAGCAATACGCGCTTATCCTCGCGGAACTGGCGCACAACGTCACGGATGTAGCGCTCAATCTGCGGCCAGCAGTCGCGATCGCACACTTTATCGCGCCCCGGGCTCGCCGCCGCCTGGCTGTTGTGCTTGCCCGGTACGGGCGGCTTTTGCGGGCCGAGGTATGGCTCATCGCCGGAGAAGCCGCAGTCGTCCATCAGGGTCAGCATGGTGCTAAAGCCATGGTTATCGGCAATCGTCAAAAACCGGTCAATGCGCGCCATCAGCCCGTCGCGGTCGTGCTCCCAGACGATAAACGGCAGGTTGATGCGCAGAGTGTTATAGCCCGCGTCCGCCGCCCAGCCCAGCTCGCGGTCGATGGTGCCGGCATCGAAGGTCTCTTCCTGCCAGATGTCCGTCCAGTTCACCGCCGTCGACGGCAAATAGTTAAACCCGCACAGCCAGCCTTTTTGCTGGTACCACGCCTGGGCGTGTTCTCTGCTCCATTGCTCTTTCATTACGCATCCTCTTACTGATAAAATTTAGCTAATAAATATTAGCTGCAGGATAAATGCGCAAATTGCGGCGCTAAGAAAAGCGATGGCCCTCACAAAGTTCACGCTTCGATGAATGAGAAACGTGATCGACGGCGCTAAAGCATGCGGTTAGGGTATGATGCGAAGACGCGAGAGGGAGAGGACGGATGAAGCGCAAAACAAAAGTGACAATGAACGATATCGCGCGGGCGGCGGGCGTGTCGCAGGCGACGGTATCGCTGGTGCTCAACCAGTCACGTAACATCAAGCTCAGCGACGACACCCGCCAGCGGGTCATCAACATAGCGACGGAACTGGGATACGACCGCCTGCCGCCCGTTCACGCGCCGCGCAACCAGGAGGAGATCGCCCTGCTGGTGAGCTCCCTGCAAAGCTACGACCCGTTTATCGACGCCATCAGCCAGGCGCGAGAAGCCGCGTGGCGCAACGAAACATTGCTCACCGTCTACGACTATGGCGACAACGTGGAGCTGGCGCTGAACATTATCCGCCAACTGGACAAGCGCAACTGCATCGGGATTATTCTCGCCTCTTCGGTGACAAACGTTGTCGACATGAGGCCTTTTCAGGACTGCACCCGCATTCCGCTGGTACTGCTTAACCAGCGCGACCCCGGCTCGCCGCTACTGGCGTCGTTTATTCCGGACGACTTCGCCAACGCTTTTCAGGTGACGAAACACCTGATCGCCTGCGGGGCAACGCGCATCGCTCATATCACCGGTGAAAGCTGGATGGAGGCCACGCGCCAGCGTCTGGCAGGCTACCAGGCCGCGCTGCAACAGGCGGGGTTATCCTGTGATGAGAGCCTGGTGCGCCAGACCAACTGGCAGTTCAGCGAAGCCTTTATAGCCACCACGGCCCTGCTGGAACTGCCCGAACGCCCGGACGCCATCTTCTGCGCCAGCGACTGGCTGGCGATTGGTTGCTACCAGGCTCTGGCGGCGAACGGCGTTCGCATCCCGCAGGAGATGCTGCTGGCAGGCTATGACGACCAGAAAATTTCCGAGCAGCTCACCCCGCCGTTGACCAGCATTCAGTTGCCTTACAGCGAACTGGGACGGCTGGCGGTGGAGTACCTGTGTCATCAGGAAGATGTCGTCACCCACGTCACGCTGGCGGGCAGGCTGCAGGTGCGGGCATCAAGTCGCAGAGCCTGAGGCGCATATTGTTCAACCAGAATAGGCACCGCCACGGCTTCTCACCCGCTTACCATAGCGCAGTTTGTCTTCTGATCTCATCCCAGCGAAGGCACATATCGCATGACATCATAAAATCGTTGTGCCATTTCCACCTCGCATGCAGGGCGTAATAGGCCAGACAAGGCGCATAGCAGAGCAGGAAATAGGCTTCGAACCACAGCGACCATCCTGTCAGCGTCACCACAAGCCCGACCAATACCAACCATACAAACTCAATGACCAGCAGAAGCGCCAGCCTCAGCCACAGCGGTTTTGCATTGAGCGTACGCCACGGAATAGATTGCGAGAAATAAAGATCGACCTCATTCATGAACAGATGCCCAAGAAAGATATAGCGTTTAGTAAAACGTAAAAACAGCAGATTTATCGCCAGCACCACCGCACATAATATCAGCATGGTGATAATCGCGTTGAGCGTAAAATAATGCCCGGAGAGATCGAACTCTGCACTGTTTCCGAGCGGCGCGATGGTCAGTAAATTCATCATGACGGACATAACAACCGCCACCGCCAGATAACCGGTAAGGCGCTTATATTTAAGAGTATCTCTCGCGCTGGCAATGATCTGCTTTATATAAACAGGGCGCAGCAGGGCAACGATCCCCCAAATAAGCAGCGGGGCCACAATCACGATTGCGGCCAGCGCCACGCCCGGCGGCACAAGAGAAAGGAGCGCCCAGCTCAACCCGCTAAACAGCAGCGCGGCCAGCGCCAGAACCGTAAAGGGAGAAAAGAGAAAACCTTTTCTTACTTTGCTCTCAGCGTTGAGAAAGCAGCTCAAATCAACATTTTTGACCACGCATTTATAGGCCCAGTACGCCCTGAGATCGGCAATAAACCCATAGAGCACCAGGGCTAAAATTCCGCTCACGCACCAGGCATCCTTAGGTGAGAACGAGAAACCGGTATTTTTCCAGTAAAACCCCAGCAGGATCAGCGTGACAATATAGATAAAAAGAAGGTTCCTTTTATCCTGAAACCGAATAAACGTTAAATAATCAGGGATCATAGCGCTACCGTGACATCTCGAGTGCTTTTCTGCAGTGAAGGACAGGGGACGTTGTCCCCCCGGGAAAATCATTCAGCATCTGGCCCAGATAGGGTTTATTGCTCATTTCAACAACGTGCGGCCGCCTGTGGTGATGTAAAAAGTACGACAGCGTATCGCGCCATTTCACCGTATGGGTCAAATGCAGCGCCAGATTTTCTTTGATTTGCTCATGAGCATATTCAGGCCGGGCCGTCACGTTCATCAACACCTCATGTTCCGGCGTGCTGATGGGCTGCCCGGCCAGGAAATCGCGCATCGGCTGAACGCCCTCCGCCATCAAGCGCGTATGCCATGCGCCACTCACGCCGAGCTTAATCGGGTTATAGCCGTCACTGAGCAAAATTCTGGTGAAATCCTTTAGCGCGGACGGCGTGCCGCCAATCACCTGCTGAAGCGGGGTGTTATCGCAGCTGATATCCAGCGCTATTTCCGAACGGGCGATCGTCTCTGCGAGCCGCGTATGTGTAATGCCCTTGAGAGCCAGCATCGAACCTTTATGAACGTTGCTTACCGCATCCATATTGCTGGCGCGAAAATGGATCGTGCGAAACAGCGTCTCCAGCGAGAATGCCCCGGCAGCATAGAGGGCGCTATATTCCCCCACGCTATGCCCACAGGAGCCGATAATCGGCATGCCGGTGAAACGTTCCCGCCACAGGCTGAACAGCGACACATTAATGGCCGTCACCGCCATCTGCTGTACTGGCGTTTGAATCAACTTATTCATCGGACCCCGCAGACAAAGCCTGCGAAGATCCCAGCCGGAAATATCGCTGGCACAATCCCAGATCCGTTTGGTTGTGGCATGACTATCCCACAGGTCGCTTCCCATTCCGATCTCTGGATTTCCCTGTCCGGAAAAAAGCAGTATCACGGGCTGTTGCGTATTATTAAGCGTCATCGTTATCTCCTTATAAATAATATTTCAGTCCAACATACATACCGACGGCTTCACCAAAGAGTGCGAACTCAGACTCTGCCCCGCCCAGTGCGGCATAAATTCCGCTAAAGGCTTCGAGATTGTTGCTTACGGCGCTCAGCGGGGTGCTGACGTGAAGGCCGGCCAGGCTACTGGTGTCGACAAGATTGAGTACCAGGTACGGCTGCAACCTTATCTGCCCCCCCGCCTGCAGGCTGGCCCAGGCGTTAAGATAATGTTTCCCCTGCAACATGCCTTTATTACCGGTATTACTGATTTCAGACGACATGAGGTATTTATACGAATCGAACCCCCTGTCCAGCGGATCGAAGCCGGTGCGGGTATTGAGAAAGCGCACCAGTTCACGTTGCTTTTGCCACTGCGATCGGGAATATCCTTCGCTCTGAAAATAATATTCCAGCCCGTAAAGAGAGAAGTTATCGGTGGTATATTCCCCTCCCGCAGCCACCTCTACGCCCGGCTTATCCTCTGCGCTGTAGAGCGAGGAAGGAAACTGATAGCGCTCCAGTTCCTGCCGCTTTTGATCGGAGAGGTGTCGCCAGCGCTGTCCGCGGTGAAACGCCACTTCCCCTTTAAAGGTCACCTGAGGCGTATACGTGAAGCTATCGGAAAACGCCAGCGACTGAGCATCCCCGAGCAGAACACGTACGCCAGGAGTATGGTCGCGAAACTGATGCGATGAGTAGCTCAACAGCCAGGCTTCACTGCTGTTTCCACGCTGGGTATCAGACCAGGCGCTGGACGAGAGATAGCGTTTATCAATCGTCGAAAGCTTCGGTACGACGCTCAGCGATAACGCCTGCTCCCGATCCTCCGCCGACAGGGTTGCCGCCCAGGGGGAGGTCTGATACGCCGATCTCAGCTGAGGGTCATAAAGACGCGTGGGTTTGAAGCCTGCGTAGTACTGGCTAATGAGACCGGCAGGCGAGCGCAGGAAAAAGAGTCCCGGCTTCGGTTTGAGCTTACCTATCTCAAGCTGCATCTGGTCAGAGATGCTGTACACCACGCGCAATTTTTCGAGGATCGCCCGTGAGCGGCGATCGCTCTCTTCAAACGTGCCTAACGGGCGAGCGCCATACCAGGTCAGCCCGTAGAGCGAGAAATCCAGGTTCAGAACGTTGTCGACAAGCGCGCAATTGCTGGCAATGTTGATCCCCGCATCGTTAAAAAAATGGTTTCGGGTGTAGGGGTTTTTGCCCTCAATCTGCCACAACGAGGTCTGCCTCTTGACGTAAGACATCTGCTCAAACAGCGTCACCGTGGCATTTTGTGCAACATCAGTCCCGGATAAGCAATCGGCCAGCAGAGTGAAGGGCGCGCATGACAGGGCCAGCGTTATCCGCGCCAGCGCCTGTTTCATTGCACACCTCGCATAATGGACTCACGGGTGAACCAGGATTCAGGCAGTGATTCCAGGCGGATATCACTGTATTCCATCACGGAATACCGTTTACCGTTGCGGGTATCCTGAACCACAATTTTGGTCGGGCGCATTTTGCCCAGCACCGGTTGGAAATCATGGTACGTTACCTCTTTAAACAATTGATTATCCAGAGAGTAATACGCGGCCTTATACGGACGGTTGTCCCCCTCTTTCTCGACGTAATAGAGGATTTTTGGCCAGGTTGCCTCGGCGGATTTGCGTTCGAGCATCAGCGAATAACAGACTTTATCGCCACAGGGGACGTCTCCCTGCAGGGCGGCGCGATAGGCGTATTCAAAATTGGTGACAATCACGTCACCATTGGCTATCTGCCCAATGAGCCGCTGTTGTGGCGAAACCGGAACGGGACGGCGCAGTTCTGGCGTATAGAACCACAGCGCATATCCGTCCGAGAACAGCACTTTACCTCTGTCCCGCGGCGGATAGATTAACCGCGCCAGAGAACGCGCATCCGCTTTTGTATCGCCATCCGGCTTAATAAAGCGCATGGAAACATCAAGGATCTGTTTATTTTTAGGCTGCGTCTCGCCAGCCTGATATTCGTTAATCGTCAGGGTATAGCGGAAAGGCTTATTCGGGGAGCGAACCTCATCAGCCCGCCTGATTATCTCCAGCGCGTTTTCATCCACAGGCGAGGAATAAGCCAGGCTCGAAAAAACAGATAAACATAACAGTAGCGTGGTACGAACCTTGCTCAACATATCGCTTCCTTACGAGAATTTAAACGCATCCGAAATAGTCAACCGCGAGGCACGCAGGGCGGGCAGTACCGAGGCGCCGGTTGCCGTTAATATGGGCAGTACCAGCGTTATCCAGTTAAGCGCCAGGCTATCCGTTTTAATAAATGCCGTATATCCCTGGGATTGCCCCGGTGACGCTGGCATGGCAATTCCCTGAAGATTAATGACCGTCGCAATGGCGTAACCGACCGCAAGGCTTCCGGCAGCCCCTATCATGCCGATGAAAATACCCTCTAATAAAAAAAGTCGCGTGACGTGCAACGGTTTTAAACCAATCGCTCTGAGCGTGGTAATTTCCCGGGTGCGCTCAATAATATTCATCATCATGGCATTGCCAATCATAAAGATGACAATCAGGCTGACGATGAGCTTAATAAAGAAATAGATCCCGGAGAGTAACCCTTCAACCTGCTGATAAAACAGCGAGACCTCTTTCCACTCCTTCACGATCAGCGGCAGGTTGTGTTGGGAAATAAACTGACGTAGCCTGTCGCAGAAGGCTGACGTATCATCCTCATTAAGCAGGATCAGGATTTTGTTCACGCCGTCGGTCCCCATCATACGTTGCGCAGTATCAAGCGGGATTTTCATTGCGACATCATCGTAATCTTTAATGCCAGACTGAAATACGCCGCGCAGCTTGAGGGATAATGCTCCTTGCCCGCCATGGGCGTTAACCACCAGTACGTCGAGCCAGTCGTCGTAATGGGCATTGAGCGTTTTCGCCAGTCCGCTGCCGAGGGTAATTTCATTGGTTTTTACCCGCGAAAGGTCGCTGCCGGAAATGAGCTTATCAAACGCGCCCAGCTTTAATGCCGGTAATGGCTCCACGCCCAGCGCAGAAAAATAGCTCGAGGTTTCGCTCTCGTACTGGGAGATCACCCCGGAGAACTCCAACTGTCCGGAGAGGGTGGAAATATGCTTCGCCAGTTCCGGTTCGCTGAGGATCGCCTCTTTTAACGCCTGATAATCATCAATAAGGCTATTATTTTTATTCGAGGTCTCAAAATAGTTATTTTTGTAGATCTGAATATGCCCAATGTTGGTGCGAATGGTTTGCTCTTTCAGGATCCAGAATGAGTAATCGATAAAACCGCCGTACAGAAATATCGATATCCCTCCCAGCATAATTGCGGCAAGGGTAGAAAACGATCGCCGCTTGTGGCGAAAAAGATTTAAAAATGCAAACTTCACGTCCCGCGTGCGATAGCATGCGCACCACAGAACAAAAAGTAGAATGCCGATAACAACCACAGTGGCTAAAACCATTTGCCAGATCATTTATTTCCCTTTCACCAGTGGTAACAATATCTGAGTGACTTCGTGTATATCCCATTCCGGTGCGCTACCTGATTCCAGCGCCGCAGCCGCGTCGGGATCCTGTTTTTGAATTTCCGTTAGCAATGTTTTCGCCTGCTGTGGCTGTTTACAACTGAGCAGCGCGCGATAACGCATCCCTTTAATATGCGCTACCAGTCCAACGCTGAACGCCGAAGGGGTATTTAACAGCGCAGCGGTATCGTTGAGCGTTATCACGCAACGCCCTAAATCAGAGGCCAGCCATGCATCCACCCGTGCGCGCAAATAGCGCACTCTCGGGTTGTCTTCATGTAACTCGACGGCCTCATCAAGGTAGAAAAAGCCGGTTTTAGCGTATTCTGACGCCCGAATGAGATCGTTGGTCGCCAGAAAACGATCGGCCTGGCGGAGCATGCCGTAGGCGTAAAACACCAGCGAAAGGGGGTTGTTAGTGCTGCGGTATTCAGTAAATAGCGCCTGAGTGACCTCAGCCAACGCGCCTGGCTGGGCCGGAAACCCGTGTTGAATGACCTGTTCAGCCACCGGGTAAGTCGACGCCCTGACGGGTGCGCCCCACAGCAGGTACAACGCACAAGCGCACAGCAGAAAAAAATTACCGTTGCGAATCATGGACTAATACTCCATCTTTAATTTCAACCACCCGCCTTGCGCGTGCTTTTAGCTGGCTCGAGTGCGTAGAGATAATAAACGTGGTCTGGGTCTCCTGATTAATTTTCAGCAGCAGATCCACAATGGCCTCCCCCGTTGCCAGGTCGAGATTACCGGTAGGTTCATCGGCGATGACAATCTGCGGTGCGTGCGCCAGCGCTCTGGCAATGGCTACCCGCTGCTGTTGCCCGCCGGAAAGCTGTCCCGGCTTACGCGCCGTAAATGCGGCCAGGCCGACGCTGTCAATAAACTGCAGCGCCCGGGCTTTGGCCTCGCGTTTACTGATGTGCCCGTTTAATACCAGGGGGAAATAGACGTTATCAAAGACGTTCAGCACAGGGATTAAATTAAAAAACTGAAAGATAAACCCTAAATGCTTCCCGCGGATCGTCGATAGCTGCTCTTCACTCAGGTTATTGAGCAATTTATTCAGCAACAGCACGGTACCGCCGCTGGGTTTATCAATCCCGGACAAAATATTCAGCAGCGTGCTTTTACCACTGCCGGATGGCCCGCACAGGGCCAGGAAGTCACCTTTAGCGACGTCCAGGCTGATATTTTTTAATGCATCGACTTTGCCGTCACCCTCGCCATAGTGCTTATAGATATTATTTAACGAGAGCATGGGCAGCTCTTTGATTATATTGCTCATAGCGTTGTCGTTAATCCTTGCAATAATCGATGTCGAAATAGCTGTAACCCAACACATTATCCGCAACGACGGTTCTGATATTTTCTGTTGCAGAGGCGTGCTGCTTTATCCACGCGAAGCTCAGTGCAGGCGTCAGACAGCCACTGGCGCCGTAGGTCTCTACCAGGTTGAGGCACTTTTCTTCAGGCAGCGCTGAACGCTGCAGCAGCTCGGTGCGTAAGCCGGCAAAAGCAATGCGTCCAGCCTCTCGGGTATTCTGCAGCGTTTGCGTCATCTGATACTGTCCGCCGCTGACCTTTATCGCGCTTTCCTGACGGCTGAAAATAAAGCAGCCGGTACGTTCGACGGTTAAATTGACTTTATCGGCTTTGCCACGCTGTTTTTCTCTGCGTGACAGAGGGCGGTCCTCGTCAGAAAATACCAGGATTGGGATAGCCCGGTACGCGGCACAGATCACAACAAAATCAAAAACATCCCAGCTCAGGTAATCTTGCGCCAGAGAGATAGCCTGCATAAAAGCCTGCTTTTCACCGCGAATTTTGCAGGTGGGCCCGTTAACGGCGAAGCGTTTGACCAGGTTCTTTGGCAGTGTATCTATTGTCGAAATATGCAGAGCGCTGGCAATATTCTCAAACGGCCCCGACTCGCCCCATGAATCAACATAGATAAACGCCGTCCGGCGTTTCAGTAATCTCATGCGCTCCCTGGCGGGCATCGCCAGCAGGGCTTCATCCGCAGACTGTTCCATCGCCTCAAGGTATTTTTGATACTGAGGATTTCGGATCATCTCTCCAGCATATAGTCCAGGCTCGGTGCCAAAGCGTTTCAGCCCCCAGCCGTTTGCGTGGGAAGCGTATAGCCCCTTGTTATATAAGTGCGCCTCCCAGGCATTGAGCCAGCTTGGCTGATAGAAATAAAATGGCGCTTCTGGCTCAACAATCGAAAATGACGATAAATACATATGACCTTCCATGTTCGTCTACCGCCCTGAATGACTATCAGACATCACCACACCAATAACCGAACCATCCACGCCGATCCCCATTTTCAGGAGATGAGATTGGGTAGGGTTTGTGACCTCGCGATTAACCCACACTTGCTGCGCAACGGTATTAATAATGGCGTCATTGCCGACGGGAGAAATAATTTCTCGTCGGGAGAGCGTGTGATGCCCGATAATTAAATCAATAATACCCGAGCCGGTAGAGGTATAGCCTATCTGGCCTTTGTAGGCGAGAACGGGAATACAGCGCCCTTCGCTAAATATCGCGATGGCTTTCGCTTCGGCTTTATCACTAACGGAAGAACCGTTCCCGTGAGGAATAATCGCACACAGTTGTTCTGCACTGAGTTGCGCTTTTTGCATCGCCTGCTGCATCACTTTCACGATACTGGTACTGAGCCATGAACTGTCATTGCTTCTTCCCGAGCCGATCTGCATATAGGTACTTTGTAAACGTATTCCACCGTTGTGCTGGCGCGCGCGGCGGTGGCGGGCGCTTTCGAGCAGCAGCACGCTAAACCCTTCCGCAAACAATACCCCTTTACTGTGCTCGCCAAAGGGCTGTACAAGATCACTATCCAACATCGACTGGGTAGTAAGAAACCAGAGATCCTGGGTTTTAATTTTGGAACTGTTCACCACCAGCACCAGATCGACACCGTTATGCTCAATGGCCTGACAGCCAAAATGTACCGCCGTCAACGATGAATTGCTGGTGCAGTTCATATTCGGGGGTAAATAGCGCAGCCGGTATTGACGGGCAAGGTGGCCTGCCAGACGATCCTGCGACATATTCTCAACGTGCAACTTCATTAATGATTTTGACAGATGAATATCTTCAATATCATTTTTGTTATAGAAGCTTTTATATGCCATACCGTCGACCCGTGGGCCGAGACCGGTCAAATAAACCCGCACGTTGGCCCCGGCCAGACAGTGCGCATCCAGCTCTGCCTGGCCGAGCGCGTCGTCGATCAGGCGAAAGAGCAGGTCTACTGCGCTATCATCCGTATGATCCAGCGTGGCTACCAGTTTATTCCCGCTAAATCCACACGTTATGGCCTCATCGTCAGACCTGAACCAACCCTTTTTTTCCACACGCATTCCCCGCTTCAGGTTGTGAATAAGCTGAGGGCTGTCTTTGGCAAAGGGTAAACAGGAACTGAACCCTGAAATGATAGCGGCATTGTCCACAATATTATCCTTTAATCACAAACGCGTAATAATTCCCACCTTCCGTCGCCCCTACGAGTAATACGTGTCTGAGCGCCAGTTGCAGCGGTTCACGCACAAAGTTGATGCGTGAATCAAAGAACGCCAGGGTATGCGGAATAGCGGGAACAGCTTGCTTTTTAAAGCAGTCAATAATGACCATCAGATTCAGCAAACCCGCGCAGGATGCGACAAAACCAAAGCAGGCGTTATAGTTCACGACAGGCACATCTGGTTTTTCCCCGGCAAAGGTTGCGTAGATAGCATCGATTTCAATGCGCGAGCAGTCGGCGCTGCCGTTGCTGGTGCCGCACACAAGGTCAATGTCCTGCGCCTCAATACCGGCATCGGCCAGCGCGCGGGCAATAGCGAGTGCCATCGATGACGATTTTTCAGCGTGCATTGATGCATCAAAGTAGCTATTACTGCAGGCTTTACCGTACCCGGCGACCTCCGCCAGCACCTCCGCCCCGCGCGCTTGCGCGCGCTGCGGATCTTCCAGCAGCAGCATGCAGGCGCCTTCACCCGGTACGTAGCCTTTCGACGCCTTGCCGTAGATCTGATAATCATCCGCCCGGGAAGTCATGTGCAGTTTTTGCGTCACCGCGTTCATATACATCGACATCGACGGGAAATACTCATCCGCGCCGCCCACCAGCACCTGCGGCTGCAGGTTTTGGCGCACAATTTCGTAGCCGTAGGTCAATGCCCCCAACGCCGCGTTCTCGCCGGTGGCAAGCGTGGTGGTGTAGCCCTTGATCCCTTCGGAAATTCCGCAGAAGGTGGGGATCGCGTTCATCAGCGAGCCAGGAAATTCTGAGGTCCTGACCTTGCGCGGATCGGGCTTCAGGCTTTGTAGGTATTTGTAGGTGGTCTCCTGCGGGCCGCTGGACATCCCCATCACCAGGCCCAGCGCGTCGCCATCACGCTTGATTTTGCGCTTCGCCTGTTCCAGCGCCTCACAAAGGGCTATTAAGGCAAAGGTGCCGCCACGGGTCGCTTTACGCGGGTCGAAACGGCGCAGGTGTTTGCGTGGCTCGAGGTCGGTCACCTGGAAGGTTTTAAACTGTGCGTTATCTTCCGGGCGTGCAGCGGAATCGAGGCTGAAGGCATCGCCGAACAGCGATTCAAACTGATGGGTCTCTTCCAGAACCGTCAGCAGCGCTTTCGCCTCCTCGAGGGTGTCCTGCGGGAAGGTGACGTCACCCAAAGCCACGCTATGATTGCGCTTCCAGACACCATCCAGAATCTCATTGATGGTGTGTCCTATAGCAGAAACCGCGCCGGTCCCGGTAATGGCGACGCGTTTCTGCTCAAAACTGCTGACCGGTACGGAACAAGGCTCCATACTCACGATCATGCTGCAGTTATTCCCGCCGAAAGCGTAGTTGTTCTTCATGAAGATATTAATCTTCTGCTCGCGGAACGTATTAGGCACATAGTCCAGATCGCAGTTAGGACGAGCAGTAGTGAAGTTCAGGGTCGGCAAAATGCGGTTGTCAGGCAGTGTCACCAGACAGGCGATGAGCTCGACAATGCCTGCGGCGCCGATGTTGTGACCAAAGTAGGATTTGGTCGAGCTCACCGGCGGCATCGCGTGGCCCGCAAAGACTTTTTTCATCGCCAGCGTTTCGATACGGTCGTTGGCTTCGGTCCCGGTCCCGTGGGCATTCACGTAGTCAATCTGATCCGGGGTGATACCCGCGTTTTCCATGGCTTTTAGCATCACCTGCACGGCACCGCTGGCGCGCGGGTCTGGCCCGGTCTCATGGAAGGCATCGCAGGATGTGGCATAAGAGAGGATTTCGCCGTAAATGGTCGCGCCACGCGCCACGGCGTGATCATAGTCCTCCAGCACCAGCGCGCCCGCGCCTTCGCCAATCGACATACCGGACTGGCCCGAAAACGGCGTACAGGCCTGCGGGTGCATAACATTCAGCGCGTAAAATCCGGCGAAGGTCGGCAGGTAGATAGGTTCTGTGCCGACCGCCAGCATCGTTTTGTTTTTGCCGTTCTGGATGTAGTCAAAAGCCATGCCAACCGCATTTGGGCTGGCGGTACAGGCGGTGGCGACCAGCTCGACGCCGCCCTGCAACCCCAGCAAGGTCGAAACGCTGGAACAGCAGGAGGAAAAGCCACCTGAAAACAGCGCTTTACGCAGGGAAAAATCGCCGAGGCGTTGCTCAAACAGCGGTAAAAAGGCCTCTGTACCGGCAGAAGAGACGCCAACAATCAGGCCGGTCTCTTTGAGGTTGGCCTTGTTATCGACCAGGCCCGCCTGGCGTAACGCATCTTTGCCCACTTTCCAGGCCCACAGCGCCGCATTATCGAGTGAGTCAATCACCTCGTCCGGGAGTTCTGAATAATCTACCTCGTGCAGTACTTCAGCCGCTCTGGCATTCTCAAACCATGTTGAAAAGCGTTTACTGTTAGCTACACCGTTTCGCTTATTCACTAAAGCGTCTTTAAAATCCTGAAGGTTATCAGCCAGAGAAGATAAAATGCCCATTCCGGTAATAACTACGCGTTTCCTGTTTGTTTTCATAAATCACCGTACCGCCGTGTACAGATAATAAAACAGTCTCCCTGGTAAACAGGCGGCATTGCCCCCGTTTATTACCATAGGCTGTTTTTTAAGGAATAAATTACAATGCGCTTTTCGCTTTTGACGCATCAACAAAACTGTGTTCAGTTGGATTAACCAGCATGCTCAGGTTATAAATAAACGGCATACTCTTGGTTCTCGCGACCACCGTTTCGGTATCGGTTTGAAGGGTATAACCCGCAATATCAGACCAGGCATAGTCGCTTTCCAGCAGCGCCAGGGCAACAAAGCACTGTAGCGCCGGGGAGAAGACGGCATTCACCACGCTTCCGATGACCTGGCCGTCAACCAGCACGCTGTCGCCTGCCGCGATTCCTGAACACGGTTGTTCGGCAATCATGCCAATCAACTTACGCATACCGGCTTGTTGCGACAGCGCCTGCACTGCCTCCTGACCAACAAACCCTTCTTTATCGTACTGAACGGCCCACTGCATCTGCAGTTCTACAGGGTTGAGGCTGTAACTGGCGAGCAGGCTCGCATCCCAGCCCGGGTTCTCGATACGCACTATTTTCTGATAGTCCAGACCGCCGGTCTGCAGATGATATTTACCGCCTAAGCGCTGCAACTGCTGCCACTGTTCAAGCAATTTCTCTTCATCGCCGATAACCATATAGGCAAATTCACCGTGTTTACCGCAGCGGAGCACCATCAGTTCATCATCGATATTCATGTACTCGTGATAAGGCAGGCCAATCACATCGAAGCCGTGAATTTCCGCCATCAGCTCCCAGGCGTACGGACCTTCGAGCAGAATGGCCCCCCAGCGTTGTTCTCGCATGTCGCTGATTTCAGGGTGTTCCTGAATATCGAGTTCGTCTGCTTTCTCCAGCAGCGCCGTCAGGTTAGCCATCAGCTCATCGGCGGAAAGGTTCTCCGACAGGATGTAATACCCCTCGGAAGAACAGAGGACGTAGACATCACCGCGAATGGTGCCGTCTTCATTCAGAACCAGCGAGTAGATCGCCTGTTCGTCACGAATAATAGAGACATCGGCAGAGACCAGATAATTCACCAGGGCCCAGGCATCATCACCCATCACGCTAATAATGGACATATGTGAATAATCCACGAGCAGTGCGTTTTCGCGTACGGCTTTATATTCTACCATCGGGTCATGATAGGCTGAGGGTACAGAGTGATTGTTATAAACACGCATCACCGCGTTGTGCTGCAAATGCAGATCGTACAAAGACGTCATAACGTGATCCTGTCAGTGAAATATTTAATTAGGCATTCAGTTTTTGAAGAATAAAGGTGGCAAGGCTGTTGATACTTCTCATATAAGAAGGGTCATCGCTTTCACCGACTTTAATGCCGAACACTTTATCCAACATCACCACAATTTCAGTGGCGTCGACGGAATCGAGTTTTAACCCGTTGCCAAACAGCGCAGTGTCATCGTCAATCTGTGACTCCTCACGCTGGATATTTAAACGCTGGATAATTTCCTGTTTGATGGTACGCAGCACTTCCCTGCGTTGTTGAATCGTTTCTTTCATTGTTGACATGGTTTTTTCTCTCACAGAGGGTGTGTTGTTTCACGGTAATTAATAATGGTGCCGTGGCTTATCAGCCTTTTGCCTACGTGCGCCGATACGGAATAGTGTTTGAAGCCGTTGGCATCAGAAAAGGCTAACTTGCTCGTGACTTCCAGGGAGTCACCAGGGTACGCGATATCCTTAAACTTCAGGTTTTGCGCTGCCAGCACGCCGCGTACCTGGGCACGCCGCGCACGAATAATCGCCAGCATCTCGTCCGTCGCAATATGGGCATGAATGTCGCGCAGCGACGTCAGCGCGTCGTTAAACCGGGCCTGATAGATATCGCAAATATCGGTTAGAAATGAGAGATACTCGCTGGCCTGACCAAATATTTCGGCAATAATGACCCCTGGCATAATCGGGTCGTCAGGGAAATGCCCTTGCAGGTAAGGCTCGTTATAGGCGATGTGTTTCGTCACCTTCACAAAACCATGCTCGCCGTATTTAAAATCGTCAATACGATCGACCATCAACAGAGGCTGACGCCAGCCGCCCATTTCCAGAAAGATCTTTGAGGGAATAACGTATTTGGACATAGATCACCGCATAACCAGGCCGCCATCGATAACGATGGTTTGACCGACGATATAGCTGGAAGCAGAAGAGCTTAAATAAACGATGGCGTTCGCCACTTCCTCGCATTTGCCCAGGCGACGCAGCGGAATGGTGTTAGTGACACTGCGCACCACTGTACGGGACACTTTCTTTACCATTTTTGATTCAATCATTCCCGGCGCAACGGCGTTCACGCGAATACCGTATACGGCGAGTTCTGCAGCCAGCGTGCGGGTAAAACCGAGGAGCGCGCCTTTAGAAGCACTGTAATTCGCCTGTCCTGTGCTCGGAATAAGGGCAGCAATGGAGGCGACATTTATAATCGCCGGGCTTTCGGCTGAGCGAAGCAGCATCAGCGCCTCTTTAGTCAGGCGGAAGGTGCTGAGCATGTTGATATCCATCACCTGGCTAAAATCCGCGAAGGTCATCGAGGCAAACAGGCTATCTTTTACCACTCCGGCGTTATTCACCAGAACGTCGAGCTTTCCGGCTTTTTCTGTCAGATGCGCACAGAGCGCAACAACGTCCTGCGGATCGGCAAGATCGCACGGGATGAGCGAAAGTTTGCCCCCTGCCGGATGGTGCGCTTTTAACTCGGCTAAGGGCGCGGCATTGGATTTGTACAGGGCATAGACATCACACGCCTGCTCCAGAAACGTCGCGCAGATCGCCAGGCCAATATCCCCGCTGGCGCCGGTCACCAGAACCGATTTTTGCTTAAGGTCGTTATATTGATACATATCATTCACAAATAATTTGATTAATAAAGGATGACAATCGCTATCGCATGAGTCTGGCAATGTGAAATAGTCAGCGAGTGGTTAGCGAGCCCTTTTTCCATTAGCAAACCTTTTATCCGTTCGCTGAAATTAAACTGTGGGCAACCGTAATCGTCGTGCGTCACTTCGACATCATGAAAAGTAATACCATGGCGAAAACCACACCCGAGGGCCTTTACCGCCGCCTCTTTTGCCGCCCAGAAACCGGCCGCACGTTCAACGTTTGGGTCATCAAGGTTTATCTTTATCAATTCTTGTCCGCTATAGACCCGGGACAAAAAATCAATTTTTCCGTTATCTATCGCCCGATTAATTCGCGTTACCTCAACGATATCCGTACCGATGCGCATACTGGTTTTCATCCTTGTTATAGCTGATATGAAATATTGAAGTTAACGTTAAGCTTATCGACATCCATGCGGCCCGGATATTTAACGGGTGCGGACAGGGAGGTATCCCAGGTCAGATTTTTTACATTGCCCTGTAACCCCACCGCGGATCCGGCGAGAAACTCATCGCCATATACGCTGTCCTTTTTTATCTGCCCGATGTCGAACCCAACATAATAATTGGCATTAATACTATCCAGCGGATAATAGAGCGTATTTTGCAGGTAATAACCGCTGTTCCCGTTCAGGCCAACGCTATTTTCAAACCCACGCACGTTCCAGCGCTCTCCCAGGGTCATTTGATCCTGTAATGTGAGATCTCGCGGCGCGTATTGAGCATAAAAAGTCGTGCTAAAAATACGCTTTCCAAGCTGGCGCGAATAACTGCTCTCCAGATTAAAAATCTGGCTCACCGGGCTGACATCGCCATACACCATATCCGGTGTTTTTTCAGCACCAAACCAGGTGACAAAACGCTGCCATGACAATGTTGAATCCCAGTAAGCGTTATTCAGTTGCTGTTTATAGTTAACGCCCAGCCTGATGTTATCCATATTGCGTTTTTGCAATACCAGTTCCTGACCGTCAATTTTATACCCGGATTTGCGACGGATGAGCTCAGCATTACTGATCACTTTACGGGTTTTATCCCGGTATAAGGTACGCGCGGCTTTTGCGCTCAAGTAATCACTCTTACCGACATACTCCACGGCGGTATAATTAAGCGGAATGGTCTGGCGTGACGTGCTGCTGCTATAGAAAACCGAATAGTTCCAGTAACCCACAGGAAGCGCGTAGTAACCACTCACACTCTCGTACTGCCCCGTTGTGCTGCGTGTTCCGGCCAGATAAAACAGGTCACTCAGTTGCGCCGTGTTGTATAAATAGCCCACCACCGAGGTCAGGTATCGCCCTGTCTGTTTGTCACCCCAATTACTGTAGCTCGCTCTCAGGTTCCAGTTTTTGCTGCGATCGGTAGAGATGCGCACCGTGCTGTAGCCATGCCGGGTACCGGGTTCGATATTAATTTTTACATTGGCGTTCGGTACCTGCTGCAGGTTCTCCAGCCCCTGTTCAATATCGCGAATATTAAGGATATCCTCTTGCTTAAACGGCAATATCCACGGGTTTACATCATCGGCCTCAACAAGGACTTTTTCGATTCTCCCCGCCTCAACGTTAAGCGTCAGAGTACCAGAAGCGATATTTTGTGATGGCAGAGTAATGCGGGTGGTGATATATCCAGCATTGATATAATAATCCTGCAACGCGGTAGTAATTTTCACTACGCCACTACTCCCGACACAACGCCCCAGGATCTCCTTTTTAACTGCCTGGTCGGTTTTATGCCTCAGAAAATCGTTTTCAAGCTTCAGCGTATTAATCCTAAAGCAGTTTTCCTCTTCTGGCAGGTCGTCCAGTTTGAAAACTTTTCGATCGGTACTGGAATAGACATCCTGGCGTTGCACTTTCTGTTCTTTAAATGCACTTAAATCGGCATTATGTTGCTGCTTGATAAGCTGATTAATATCATCCTCAGCGTAGCTACAGGAACCCACCAACAATAATGACAGCGACAAGATTTTGAATCGTAATTCCATTTACTTTCTCAAAAAAAGGCAGCAGGGTCTCATCCTGACCTGGTGTTAACAGAAGATAGCTACTGCCTTTTGTTACGGCTTAAAAATTAAATACCGACAACTGTCCCGGTATTGGTGACTTTATTGGCGTTTAATTCCATGCCCGTTAACCCACCTAATACCGCGTCTTTGCCGCTATTGGTCACGTTATTCGCCGTGACGGCCGCCACGCCATAGCTGAGCATGTTGAGGTAGTTATAGAGATTGCCGGACGTTTTTGCCGTCAGGGTATAATCACCCACAATATTGCCGCGGTTATTAATGTCTTTAACAGCATTAATCACGATATTCTGCGCAAGAATATTGCTTTTCGTGTTGTTGGTGACATGTTTTTGCGTATCGATGTTAAGGCGTGTTCCCGCAACAATGTCCTGGAAGTTTTCAACCCCATTGAGAGCATTAATTGCCAGCGCATTGTCTGCAGAGAGCGTATTACGGTTATAGAGCACACCTTTCTGAACATTGATATTCAGCGCGTCTTTGCTGCTGATCCAGCCATAGTTGGTGAAGCTGTTATCCACATTCAGCGTCAGGTTCTTATCTGATGCAATTACCCCCGTCGCGGTGTTATTTGCCATGCTCCCATTGCTGGCGTTGTAGAGCGTACCTGCCGTGATGTCCAGGTTACCCGCGCTCCAGGTCGTGGCATAGTTGTTGTAAAACACACCGGCAGCGTTGATGATCGCATTGGCACCGCTGGTCAACATTCCCCAGGTATTATCCAGATTGCCTTTCGCTGAGACAAGGCTGAGATCGCCCGTTACGGCGGTGATATTTCCGCGGTTGTTACTAACGTTTGCGGTCGTCGCCAGCGTCATATCGCCGTTCGCTTTAAGGGTCGCATTATTGTTGTTAATGCTGTTGGCGCTGATGGAGACATCGGCCTCGCCCCTCATGGTGAGGTTATTATTCAGATTACCGTTCGTTTTCACGATCAGGTCTGATTGGCCTACAATATTACCCCGGTTATTAATGTCATTAACCGCAGTGATGGTGACGTTATCCCCCACCATATTACTGTTACTGTTGTTGGTGACATGGCGCTGGGTGGTAATCGTAAGATCGCCTCCGGCCGCAGAGATATCTTTGAAGTTTTCCACGCCATTCAGCGCGCTGAGAGTCAACGATTTTTCGGCAGCCAGCGTATTACGGTTATAGAACACGCCTTTAAGAATGTTAACTGTCGCATCGCCCAGGCTACTGATCCAGCCGTAGTTATTGACGTTGTTATTAACATTCAGAACCAGATCTTTGTCTGTGGCAATAATACCCGTCGCGTTGTTATCAATTAACGTGCCACTGCTATAGTTCTCCAGCGAAACGGAATCAATATTCAGGTTGCCCGCAGCATAGGTTGTCGCGTAGTTATTATAGAACACGCCACCGGATTTGAGGCGAGTATCTGCCCCACTCACCAGTAATGCGCGGGTATTATCAATATTCCCTTTGGCCTGCAGAGTCAGCGGGCCATTCTCGGCAATAATGCGGCTGGTATTGTTATAGATGTGGTTCCCGGTAAGGGAAACCCCCTCTTTACCGATCATTCCCCCCGTCTGCTGAGGCATGCCGAAGTAGAGGCCAAATGCGCTACCGAAGTTATTACCGTTACGGTTATCAATGTTGTTTTTGGCATTGACGGTCAGGGTTTTATTCGCCACGATCATCGCGGTGTTATTATTCACCTCAGCGTTGGCGTTGATATCAATATTCTGCCCCATCATAAAGCCACCGTAATTATTTACGGCATTGGCTCCCAACGCGACGTCACCCTCTTCAGAGCTGAAAACACCAATGTAGTTGGTGATATTGCCCGTCGTCGATACGCTGATACCGCCTTTACCCGAGAGGCCGCCGTTGTCGTTACGCAGGGAACTCCCTTTCGCAATCACTTTGGCAGACGAGTTCAGCTTACCCGCGTAGTTATCAATGGCACCGTTACTTTCCAGGGAGATATCGCCATTCGACGCCATCTGCCCACCGTTGTTATTGATGCTATTCGCCGCAATCTGCACGCCCTTCTCGGCAATAATCCCTAAAGAGTCATTGCTGGACGTATCCGCCGTTTTGGTCGTACCGTTGTTCAGGGTTCCTTTAGCGGAAATTTTGGTGTAACCCCCGGCAGAACGGAGCAAGCCTTTGGTGTTATCGACGTTCCCGGCACTGACGACATCCACATTACCGAGAGAATCAACTAACCCGCTGTTGTTGTTAATGACGCTAGACTCCAGGCCGACATAGCCACCTTTGATTTGACCGTTGCGGTTATTCAGGGTGCCGGTTTTCAACGCCACGATACCCGCTTCGATACCGACGGTGGTCCCTTTTCCTGAGTTGGTCAGAGTAGCGTTATTGGTATCAACCGCCAGCGTGCCAGCAGAGGCCAGTTTACCGTTGGTGTTATCAATAGCACCGCTGTTGATGTATAGATCGCCGGAGGTGGAAATATTGCCCGCGCGGGTATTCACCAGATTATTTTTGTTGGTATCCAGTGCAATAGACCCTGTGGAAGCAATGGCCCCCGTGGTGTTGTTAAGTGCGCCGTTGGTCTTAATATTTATCTGACCAGAGGTTTCAATGCGCGCGTTGCTGTTCAGCAACTGGCCCTTCGAGTCAATGTTCACCCCGTCCACACCAGCCGAAATCAGGCCCAGGTTGCGCACGCCAACGCCGTTTTCAGTACTGACAAGGTTGATTTTTTTCGCGTACATACCGCCAAGGGCGGCCACGTCAATGCTGTTGGTATTGCGTGAACCCGTTGCAGTAACGGTACCCGTCACCTGGCCTGCGGAGTTAACGTAGTTATTGCCCGCCACCACGTTCAGTTCGCCAGCCGTCACCTTGTCGTTGACCACCACGTTACGCGCCAGAATCTCGGTCGGGCTGGTGGTGTTCAATTGGCCCAGCGTGATGCTGCCGCCTTTAACGGAGTAGCCTGCCACTTCGCCGTTTTGAATGTCGGGCGTACCGGTCGTCAGCGTCAGTTTTCCGGCGTTAATCGTCCCTCCGCCGTTCACCGTGATGCCGTTAGGGTTGGCGATAATCAAATCAGCTTTATCGCCTGCAATCTCCATCATCCCGTTGATGGCGGTAGTATTTTTAGAGGTCACTTCGTTAAGAATGACTTTCGCCGTGCCGGAGGCCAGGTTGCTGTTACCTTGAATGTTACCGCCAAGCGTAGTGTTCGCGCCGGTCGCGCTGTTATTAAAGATCAGGCCATTCTTATCAACGTTGAGCTTATCGTAAACGTTATGGGAAAGACCTTTATCGTTGGCGGTATTGATATTAATAACCGGTACGTTGTTCGCGGCGCCGACAACACCATTTTTCATACTGATGTCAGCGGCCTGCGTAACGATGGGCAGCGCTAACAGAACCGCAGCCGCAACCGGATGCCACTTCATTTCGAAGCGCGAAGTGCTATTTTTTTTACTATTCATAATAAGCTACTCTTATAACGGAATAATTATATTCATGTTGAAACGTAACATCACTACTCTAAACCACCCTCTCATTTCCCTTGACGAATAAACCTCCTTTGCTCCCTGTTGTGTCTAATTCAGAATTGTAGAGTTAGTATTGAACATAGTTTTGAACTTGCTGGCACCGCATTATCTGCACCTGAACTGACAGCATTAACGTTATGCCGCGCCAGGTGAATGCATTTTCCGTCCCGGAAAATGTCGCCAGTCATAAATATCCGTCATAAGCATGGGGAATTGCACCGGCATCGACATATAAATACTTACGCCAATGCCTGTTATGCTGCACTTCACCGGAGATGTAGTGAAACCTAATAACTTCCATTTGAAGGTCATTCTAACGGCTTTTTTTCAATTGGCAACATTCGCACGTTGCTATTTTGAGCAAAAATCAAATCGCGAATTTACATTGCGGAGGATAATTCTTATATATATTTCAGAATTAAGTTTATATGGCTAATTAATACCAATAAAATTGCAATATCAAGCAAGAAATACAACAGGAATATACTGAGAAAAATGCCGGATAAAATGTCAGGAAAACGTTTTTTTTATATTGTGCTAAGAAAGGTCAGAACAATCCGATTGGACACAGCAAGCCGCGCACAAAACGCTGCAGGAGCTGACCGCAGGCGCGGGTTTTATACGATGAGGCGCGCGGGTGGCCAGGCCCGCGCAAGCGAAGCGTTTTTACCTGTTAACCAGGCTGTGCCGCTGAGAGATAATCTGTTGCTGCTTATCGATTTTGTCCACCAGCGGCCGGACAACTTTCTCTCCGTGCTGGCCAAAATATTGATATAGCGTGTCAGAGGCGCTCCGGGTCAGGACCATAATCTCAATGCGGCGGTTGCCCGCGCTTTCCGGATGATCGGCATCAAGCAGCATCTGATCCGCCATCGCACTGACCTGCATCACCTTATCCTCCGGCATCCCCGCCAGCTCCAGTACCCGGCGCGCCGACAGCGCCCTGTCACCCGAGAGGTTCCAGTTGTTATAAATATTGTTTTTATACGCCATTGCATCAGTATGGCCGGTAATGATGATTTTGTTGTCCAGCGAATCAAATACCGGCGCGAGCTCATTCAGCAGCGAGCGGAAGAATGGCGTGATCCTGGCGCTGCCGCGCTCAAACATGTTGCGGTTCTGGTCGTCTTTGATCAGCACGCGCAGCCCCTGAGGAACAATCTCCATCTCAAGGTTCGTTTCCATGTGCGCCTTACGGGCAATAGACTCAATGCTGGTCGCCAGCTCGCCGAGTTCGGTCGCCGATTTTTTCTTCAGTTGCGCCGTTTTCTGATTCACGTCCTGGGCCTTTTTCGCCGTCTCCTCGCTGACTTTCGCCACCTCTTTCGGCGTGGCTGCATTCTCAGGCAGAATACGGCCGCCGTTTTTCCCCTTCGCGCCCGGCAGTATCGGATCTTTGCCAATTTTGTTCAGCGATCCCAGCCCGCCGCCTTTGAAAATCGACTGACCATGTAGCGCCGCCACGATGTTTTCGCGATCGGATTTGCTGACGCTGTTCACAATCCACAGCGTCATGAAAAGCGCCATCATCGCCAGCGTAAAGTCAGCGAACGCAACCTTCCACGCGCCGCCGTGATGCCCACCGTGATTCTTTTTGATTTGACGCCGGATAATGGTGGTTTTCGCCCCACGATCGCGACGGTTCGCCGCCTTTCTCATGCTTATTCCTGCTCCAGCATCGCATTTACCCATGCATCAAGGTTGGCGAAGGTTGGCTTAGAGGCAAGATGCAGAAGTTTACGCCCGGCATCTACCGCCAGCAGGGTCGGTTTACCGCCCGCCTGCGCGACCAGCACCGTGCGGACGCACTCCAGCAACGAGTGTTCAGCCCGCGCCTGCTGCTCCATTGAGTTCGCCAGCGGATCCATCAGGCAATAACAGAAAAAAACGCCGAGAAAGGTTCCCACCAGCGCCGCAGCCACCTTCAGGCCGATCAGCGCGATAGAGCCATCGATGGACTGCATGGTGATAATGATCCCCAGCACCGCCGCGCAAATGCCGAACCCCGGCATGGCCTCAGCGGTACGCTGCAGCGAGCGCGAAGGGGCAAGCAGTTCCTCTTCGACCGTATCCAGCTCCTGGTCGAGGATCCCTTCCAGCTCGTGGGCATCGATTTTCCCCATCGCCATCAGACGGAAGTTATCGGCGATAAACGTCACCAGACGCTTTTGGGTCAGCACCAGCGGGTACTTCATAAAGATGGTGCTCTCTTCCGGCTGTTCAATATGCTGATCCAGCATCCGCAAACCACCGTTCTGTACCATCTCCAGCAGTTCGTACAGGCACATTAACAGTTGGCGCTGAAATTCCGGTCCCATCTGCTTTTTGCTGATCACACCCTTTATCTGGTGCGCGATCTCTTTCAAAACATGCTTCGGATTACCGATAATCATGGCGCCAAAACCGGCGCCAAGAATGATAACAATTTCCGCTGGCTGCCAGATGGCAATTAACTGCCCGCCTGCTTCAAAATAACCGCCAAAGACACAGCCTAACACAACCAATAAACCTAAAACCTTTTGCATTTAATCCTCCGCAAAATAATTCGCATTGTTAATCTGGATATAAACAATCACGAATTTTCTGCGTGATTTTTTTATTCATTTGACAAATTCGGGCCTCAGTCAGCCCCAGCACCAACGCGATCTCTTTTAAGTTCATGTCGTGTTGGTAATACATTGAGAGCACCAGCCCCTCTTTTTCATTTAGCTGTCCGAGGGCATAGCGGAGCATCTCCTGGGTGACGAACTGTTCTTCAAGCCCCCTGCCTTCCAGCAGTGAAATATGCCCTTCACCGCTCAGCAACGCATCGAGGCTTGCCAGCGTCTCTGCCCCTTCAAGCTGCTGAAATTCGAGATATTCCTCCGCCGTCAGCCCCGCCTGCGACAGCTCTTTCCACTCCGGCTCCCGCCCGAGTTGTTTGCGCAGATCGCGAATAAGATCTTTGATGTGATGGAACTTTTGCCGCAGTTGCCGGGGTCGCCAGTCGAGGCTGCGCAGTTCATCGAGGATCGCGCCGCGGATCCGTTGCACGGCATAGCCCGCAAAGCCTTCATCCGGCATGCCGTAGCGTCGAATAGCGTTGAGCAACCCGATTAACGCGGTTTGCTCCATATCCTGCCGGTCAATGACGCAGCTACACTGCGGCGCAAGCTGGCGCACCACTTTTCGCACCAGCGGCAGGTAGGCCTGTAAATAGTGGCTCTCCTGCTGCGGCGACAGCACGGGGGTCGCGCTGAATTCTTCTGACTCGTAAGCGTCCTGTAACATGGTTTTATCTGACCTGCCGCTTACTGAAATACAACTTTTTTCACCAGAATATCCTTATAAGGGGCGACGATTTTGCGCACCTTTAACTCTTTTTGCATCGCCTCGGCGAGCTGATTTCTCATTTCGGATATTTTCATTGAACGTATTTCTTCATATTTCATTTCAGAAAGCCGTTCCACCGCGATACTCTGGTACAGGGGTTCCTGCTGCTTAATCTGCTCTGACTCTTGTTCATTGTTCGCCACCATGACAAGTTCCGCCGACAAATAATGATCGGTGCCATCATCGTCATGAAACGTCACAATCGTCTCCTGTAAAGAAACGAAGAGGCTTTTGCTCTGATCCCTGTTGTCATCTGCCTCGTCATGCGCTGCGGCAGCGGTTTTTCCATTTCCCGCGAAGTGATAGACCCCCCAGCCGGTCGCCCCACCGACCATGACGGCCATGAGGGAGCTGATCACACTCGCTATAACAATTTTCTTCATTTTATGTTTACACTTTGATTAGGACGTATTCGTTCTGTAAATGTTGAGATTCATCACTCAGCGATAAGGCTGACATCACCTCCTCCTGTTGATGGCCTGATTGTTGCTGTTGCTGTGATTGCCCGTCAGAGGAGACCTGCACGTTCACCTCCATAAAATTCTGCGCTGTCAGATGCTGGCGTAAGTCGTGGCTAAACTGCTGTAGCGAGCGGCACACGTCGCTCTGGCTGGCGCCGATATGCACCGTCAGCTTGCCGGCATCCAACTGTACGGCGATCTCAAGCTTGCCCAATGACGGTGGATCAAGGCGGATCGTTGAGGTTTGCTGCTGTTGCCCAATCTGAAACTGAATACGATCTTTGAGCAGTGCGGTCAGTTTCTCGCCCAGCTCATCAGGGGACATTTCCGTTAGCGGTGAAACGTGCGCGGAGATCACGCGATGGCTTACTGGCGTGCCGATCGCTGGCGTATTGTGTGGCGCCACGCTGCTCAGATTCTGAACCGCTGGCGCGGCGCGCTCGCTTTTCTTTATTACCTGTGGCCGGGAGGCGATGTGCTCATCCGCCGGTTTAACCCGCCCGGCACTCTGCTGTGAGGGTGACGGTTGCGCGGGGAAAATGGCCCGTACGTTTTGCGTGAAGAGAGAGGCAAGCGCCGCCTGCTGCTCTGGCGTCGCCTGCGCCTGCAGCACCGGCTGATTCAGGGTAACCAGCAGGCCCTGCAGCGCTGGCGGCAGCGATAAAACATCGGCCGGTTGTTGCGCTGCGTCCTGTCCCTTCTGCGCCAGTGCGCTGGCCCACTGACGCAGGCCAGAGGCATTCGCCACGCCGGATTGCGGCTGCGCCGTAGCCAGCATGGCGACCCTTTCGCCACCCGGGCGCGGCGTAAGCGCTGCCGGTTGCGTCTGCAGGGCCGGCGTGGGGAGCAATAACGCCAGCAGCGCCTGCATTACGGCGGGGTCGTTCTCCCGATCGCGGTTTGCGTGCTGCGCCTGCTGTTGGGTGATTTTCGCGCCATACAGCCGTTCGGCCGCCTGCGGCAGTGAAAATGCCCCTGCGGCTGGCGCCGCGTTGAGCGCAGGCACCGCGCCATTTTCCGCTACGATATCGGTTAACGAGCCGGGCGCGGCCAGTAATACAGAGTTCATGCCTTCTCCGAAATGAGATTAACCATCGAGTACGCCAGCACGCCTTCCTGATGCTGCTGGTGTTTATCCATGCGTTCTTTGAGCAGCGCCGCACGCTGGCTGCGCCGCTCAATCAGCGCGGCAAACGCAGCGCGCAGCCTCTCCTTAACCGCACGCAGTTCCGTCTCTGACGTTTCCAGCGCTTCATAGCGCGCAAACTGACGCATCACCTGCTGGTGCAGCGCAGGCAAACGACGCCAGCGCTGCTTGTCGAGGGCTTCGTTCATCGCGTCGATCAACGCATACAGTTGGTGTTGGCTGTGCTTGTCCATCGCCTTAACCCAGCTTTTCTGCCAGACCTTCCCAGCCTTCACGCAGGTTGGTCAGGATGACGATTACTTCATCGATTTTTTCCAACGACAGTTCGCCGCTGGCCTCATACAGACGGTAGACGCAGTGGTCATACAGCCGGGAGAGATTCACCACCAGCTCGCCGCCGGTTTCAAACTCCAGCGAACTGGTCAGGGCATTGAGAATATCGATGCATTTATTAATGCTTTGCGCTTTCTTCTCGAACCGTTTGTATTCAATATGACTTTTGGCGCGCTCCAGCTCGTCCATCAGGCCGGAAAAAAGCACCAGGACCAGCTCCAGGGGCGATGCCGCCGCGGTGCGGGCAGCGAGATCGATCTCTTTGTATTGCGAATAACCGTCCTGCGTGTCGTACATTTTTAGTCTCTTTCTTTATGTCATTCCGTGGCTTACATAAACGCAGCCATGCTCGTTTTCATGGTGTACACCTCGATCAAGGTATTGGTGTACTCCTCCACATAGCGCTCATAGTTGGTGTTGTAGGTCTCGGTTAAGCGATCGGCCTGGTCCTGAATTTTATCCTGCTGATCGTCAATGTTCTGTTGGCGCAGAGTGAGAATGCCGTCGCTGGAATTGAGGTAGCTGTCCATCAGGTCGTCCATTTGCGCGACCATGCTGTCGTCGCCGACGAAGATTGAGGTCAGGCCGTCCGGATTTTCTTCCATTGCCTCATTAAACCGATCGGAGTCGATCTGCAGGTGACCGCTGGTATCAAGGGTGATGCCGTAGTCCACAATCGACACGCCGTTGTACGTCGCGTGGGTCAGGTCGTCGAGCTGGCTGGCGAGCGATTTCAGCCCCGAATCACCGGCGAAAACCCCCGCGCTGGTGCTGTCGCTGCCGTTGGTGGTCAGTGAATCAACGGTATCTACCAGGGTGTTATAAGCATCCACAAAGGTCTGCACTTTCGCTTGGGTGCCGCTGGGATCTTCCGCCACGGTAAAGGTGGTAAGCTCATCATCCGCAGAGGTAACCTCGGTAAAGGTCATGGATACGCCGGGCACCACATCATCAAAGGTATTGCTGCTGTTGGTTATGGCCGGTCCCGTGGCACTGCCGAGATGGACGATCGCATCTTGCGCGTTCGTCATCACGCTGTACGTCGGTGCGGTCGGGTTGGTATCGGTTGAGGGATCGTGATCGGCCACGGACACGGAAAATGCGCTCTGCGCGCCGGTCGTCTCCGAGGTCAACATAATGGTGGTCGTACCATCGGTTTTGACCAGCGCTGCCGACACGCCCGGATTATCATCGGAGTCGTTAATGGCGTTAACCAACTCGCTGGCGTCGATATAACCATCGCCGTCGCCGTTTGCATCGGCGGTGGAGAGGTCGATATCCATGGTGCTGTCGCCCATGGTCAGCTCGAAGGTCCCGGTGGCGGAATAGGCGTCATCGCTCAGATTGAAGGTGGACTGCTGCGCCTGCGCCAGTTGCTCCACGTAAAATGAGTAGGTGCCAGCCTGCGCCTGAGAGTTGGCAGTAATGGTCGCGGAGTCACTATTTGACGTCGCCGAAAACGTCACCGGGCCATCGGTATCGCTGTTCAGCGCATCAATAGCCGTTTGAAAATCGGTCAGGGCGGAATTTAAGGTATCCAGCCCGCTGCTTTCCGCGTCCAGTTCCGACTGCTTCTGCTGCAGACTCGCCGCCTGGGTGGCGACATCGGCATAAGCAATCTCTTGTGCGATAGTTCTTGGGTTAATCATGAATGACTCCGTGCGTCGATAGCGATTAGTTAGCAACAACTATGCCAACTCGTTAAAGCACATTAAATCAACAGGTTAAAAACAAAGCGGAAAGGTAATTTCCGCAAAGAGGAAACGTTTCCTGACGTTCTGCTGCCGCAAAAAGCACAACACCGCCAGACGGCGGTGTTGTGCTGTGCGTGATTTCACCGCGAAGCAGGCATTACTGCAGCAGGCTGGAAACCATGCTGGACATGCTGTTGGACTGTTTGAGCATGGTGATGCCGGTCTGCATCAGAGCCTGCTGTTTAGTCATGTTGGACGCTTCCGTCGCGTAGTCGGTATCCATGATGTTACCGATAGCGACTTCCGTATTGTCCTGCATGCTGGTCAGGTTATTAGCCGTATCGTTCAGACGGTTAATAGATGCACCCAGCTTGGACTGGATTTTGGAAACATCATCCATTGCGGTAGAGATGGTGGTGATCATCGCGTTCGCAGAGCCGGAAGCCGTCAGCTCGGTGCCGCCGGAGATGGTGCTGCCGTCCGTCTGGTCAGACTTAAAGGAGGCGCTCACCGCTTCCAGATCATCAACCAGGGAGCCCAGTTGGCTGGAGATGTCGACGGTCATGGTGTCTGAAGACTCCGCGCCGACCTGGAAAGTAACCGCGCTCTGGAACAGACCATCTTTGCCGGTGTTGCTGGTGCCGGAAACGCCGAACAGGTTGGTGCCGCCGTAGGTGGTGTTCTGCAGCATGTCGGACATCTGCTGGCCCAGTTCGTCGAACTCGTCCTGCATCGCCTGCAGGTCATCGTCGCTGTAGGTGCCGTTCGCTGCCTGAGTAGACAGGTCTTTCATGCGGCCCAGCACGTCAGACATTTCATCAAACATGCTGTCAGCGGTCTGCAGCATGGCAGTCGCATCGTTGATGTTGCTCAGCGCAACGCCCATACCGCTGGACTGTGCGGTCAGGCGGTTAGCAATCTGTTTGCCCGCGGCGTCATCAGCAGAAGAATTAATGCGATTCCCGGTCGCTAAACGTTCCATAGAAGTAGACAGGGAAGAATTACTTTTATTGATGGCATTAACCGCTGCCATTGAAGCGTTATTGGTATTAATAGATAACATGGTACTGCTCCTTGGGATTACTCGTTATTGCTTCGATACCCCCATAAAAACGGCCCACGAATGCGAAAACTTAACGACGGAAAAAAAAATTTTTCGACGCCAGCGTGAAAACCTGTATTGCCTGACAAAAAGTGGCGATGCCACAAATAGCCTGGATTTTTACAGCGCGTAGAAAAACATTTATATCCTATTGATAAAAAAGAGATTTAACATCTAATGGAAAGTCAATTAAGATTAAATTAAAAGATTATTCGTAATATCTATCGTACCTGCACGGGTGGGCGTCTGTCCCCATTAATCACCTGAAATAGCTTAAGATTATCCTTAAGAAAGACGATTTAATATCCAACTCAAGGCTTGGGTTTTACATTCAGTTGCAAATAGTGTGTGCATTTGTATTGTTAGTCTCAGATTGTTTAGCTACATTTCCAATCCATTTTGAATGACCTTAAAAACACAATAAAAATTAATGTCGTGCTTAAGTTTTTGAATAGCACAAAAAGACACGTCGGCTGGCTTAACAATTTTTTAATACACTGGTTTTAGCGGTGTGATATTAAGGATATTATGAATATTACACAGGTAGATAACTCAATGATCATAGTAGTCAATAAATGGCGAATGGTTCCTTCACTCAATGCGTTAATCCATTGTGAAACGGGAGAAACGCGTCGCCTCGGTGAATACCATTTCATTCTTTTAGAAACGTTAGCTAAAAATGCGGACACCGTTTTAGCCCGCTCTTATTTGATGACGGAGGTATGGAAAAACCGCATCGTCGGAGGAAATAGCCTGCCGACCGCCATTCATGCTCTGCGCGTTGCCATTGATGACGACGGAAAGCAGCAAGAAATCATTAAGACTATCCCGAAGAAGGGCTATCTTTTTAATAAAAATTATCTGACGCTGGAATTCCCCGCCGCCCAGGCGGAAACGCTCGATGAAACAACCGCAACAGCTAAAGAAGAGAGTAGCATGCAGGCCCAGGAGGCGCCGGAAACCGCGAGTGCGGCACCACGCCAGGAGGAGAACGTTATCGTTGAGGCGGAGAAAATTAAACGTCGCTACCCCCCATTCCTCCTTCCCGGAATAGCATCTATCTTATTGATAACCATGGCATTAATCTTTTTCGCCATGCCGTTAATCACCTCCCCCTCGCCCGATGCTCCACAGCTGGTGAAAGAAAAGTTCGACAACGTCAGCCACATTGCGGCTTACCATCTTTATACCACCGCGCCAAATAAAAAAACGGCCCGCATTAGGTGCCCGGCATATTCAACCCGTATTGCAGCACATTAATGCATTATTAGTCGCACGTAATGCTAAAATCGAACTGTACTATAAACTGGCGATGAGCTCATTCACCGTCGATATGGTCATCAAAACCCCGTGCAATAGCAGCAGGCAATTAGCCTTGAATTTCGAAAACTGGCAAAACAAAAACAGTGAAATGAATACGGTTATGTATCAGGAAGTAGAAAAATTGTTAAAGGAATTACCTCAGTGCCAATAACAGTGACGCTCCGCTCCGGATAAGAAACAGTCTTATTGTTATTTACTCCTGAATTCATTTCTCAGCGGGAGGGATTAGCGCAATAAACTGCGCACGGTTTGCCCTGATATCCGGGCCTGACCCTTCACCGCCTGCGCCAGGATATGATAGTTATGGTTAGCGTTATCCAGCACGCCGCCCAGTGTCGTCGACGCCTGTATCGCGCTGTCCGCCTGCGGGAAACGGGCCATGTTATCGATCAGCTGGCGGGCTTTCTCCTGCTGAACGGCCATCTGCGCACGCTGTTCGCCAATCGTATCCAGCGCCTTCTGTAGGCTATCGCCTGCGCGGGTTGTACCCTGACGCACGCTTTGCAGCACGTCGTCCGCAAGCGATGGTTCGGGGAAGGTTGTCAACGGCGTAAAAGCTGACGGCCTGGCCCCCTCTTCATGTACGCTCAGCGTCTGCGCGATATGCGGCCACGACGTTTCAGCGCTCGAAAAGGTGACGCTCCCCTGTCGCGCATGCACCTGAATACCGACCCGGCGCAGGGCGTTGCCCATCATCACGTTGTACTGCCCGGCGTCAACCTCGTCCCCCACCGACACCGCCGAAAGCAGCGTGCGACGACCATCGGACACGCTGAACATGCACGCCCCCGATGACGGGTTTTGCATCCGCTCCGCCAGCGCCGGGGCGTGAAACATGACGCGCGCCTCCCCCTGAAGCACCGGTTTGAGCTGCCTGTCGACCGACTGCCCCGCCAGCGCCACGCGTAGCTCCAGCATGCGGGTAATGTCCCTGGCGTTCTGTTGCGCCCCCTGCCCACCGCGATGCGCGACGTGGCGATAGTTCATCAACTGCTGCTCGAGCTGTGCAAGATAGCCATCGGCCTGCTGCAGCGTCGTAATTTGGTCGTTAAGCTGAACGCTGTAACGCTGCGGCCGGGTGGCGATCAGCGGCGAAGCCGGATAATCGCTCGCCACAGCAGAGGGTTTTTGACGAACGGGGGCATTCTTCGCGACGGCGTGCTGCCCAACGGAAGGATTTAGCGCTCCGCCAGCGGAGAGGGAGGTTGTGTTTAAGCCGACCTGCATAGTATTCCTGATGATTGCTTACGCACGAAGGCAGCCGCCCGGCTGGACCGCTGCCCTGGTGTTAATGGGTTAAAGCACGCTAAAGAGGTTGAGTTCACTCACTTTGGAGTAGGTTTTTAGCGTCGCCTCCATGGCCATCTCCAGCCCGGTAAATGTAATGGAGGCCGGGCCGTAATCGAGATCGCTCAGCGAGCCGATGAGTTGATCGTTCGAGGTCGCAATATCGCTCTGCGCGCCGCCCAGCATAGACATGGTGTTCTGCGTCTCGCCGAGAGTGGCAATAGAGGCATTCAGCGCATCCGAGGCCTGATCAACCACATCAACGGCGCTGGAGATATCGCTCTGCACCTGCGGGTCCGATGGATCCAGCGTTGGATCCTGTAGCTCCTGAGAGAGCGAATTAAGGGTGTTGAGTACGTTCAGGTTACTGCCAAAGAAATCACTTACCGCCACGTTGGTATCCACCTCTACGCCGTTTGACACCGTGCTCTGACGATGATCGCTGTTCCCCTGATAGCGATAGCTGTCTGTTACGCCGTCGCCATCATCATCCACTGCGACAATCGGCGGCTGGTCGTTGATCGTACCGCCAAAAACGTAGTGACCATCTTCATCCTGATAATTGAGCGCCGCGACCATAGACTCGGTCAATGATTCAATATCCTGCCCGAGGCTGGAGAGCGAATCGGCGGTATTGGTGCCGTTGGCAGCCTCCAGCAGGTCATCGCGCACGGACAGCAGGGCGTTATTTACCCCGTCGAGGATCGACTCCTGCTGGCTCATCCCCGCCGACGCGGAATCAATATTGCTCTGATACTGCTCAATCGCCGACTGCTGACGGTTGAGCTGGGTAATGCGGGTAGAGGCGATTGGATCGTCCGACGGCAGCAGAATGCTTTTGCCGGTCGCCATCTGGGTCACCACATGGGCCAGATCGCCTGAGAGATCGTTAAAGCTTTGGTTCATTGAAACATAAGTTTGTTGTGCGGTTACACGCATGTTCGCTCTCCCGGTTAGCTACACATTTCCAGGACAGAATCGAAAATCTCTGCCCCTGCGGAAATGACTTTCAGATTGGCCTCATAAATCTGCTGATAGGTAATGAGGTTCACCGCTTCTTCGTCCATGCTGACGCCGCTGACGCTGCTCTGCTGGTTCTGCGCTTCGGAATAGACGTTCGCCGCGGCCTGGGCTTCCGTCTGGTTCTGCTGGCTGTAGATGCCAATATTGCTGATAATCGACGAGCAGGCTTCCCCCACGGTTACTTCGCCGAGGTTAGCTATCTCCAGCGGTTCGGTGGAGATAGCGATCAGCGCCTGCAGGTTATCGCTGTTGCCGCTTTCGTCCGGCGAGCTGGAGAAGGCCAGCTCGTCTGCGGTGATGTCCGGGTTAACCTTCAGCGGCCCCCCGGCGGCGTTCGCGTCATAAATAAACAGCGGCTCGCCCGGATTACCATTCAGATCGTAACCCTGAGCAAGCTGGTCGTTCACCGCGTCGGCAAACTGTGATGCCATGCTATTGATCGTGTCCGTTAACGGCGTCAGAACCTGATTCTGATAGTCAAACAGCGCCCCCAGCGAGCCACCTGTATCGGGGGTCAATGAGGATGTCGTACCGGCAAACGTCAGTGACATGCTTTGGCTGCCGTCAGCGTTGGTGCCAAGCTCAATTGTCGAGGACTGCTGGCCGCTGACTAACGGCTGGCCGTTCTGTAGCGTGACGTTATAGTTGCCTTCATCGTCAATGTTGACCTGCACGTCCATAATGCCACTCAGTTGTTCCACCATCTGGTCGCGGGCGTCATACAGCGCCGAGGCATTGTCGCCATTGGCTTCTGCCTGCGCGATCTGCTGGTTGTAGCTGGCGATGCCGCTGGTAAGCGTATTCACCTGCGCCACCATCGCCTGTTCCTGGCTGACAATCTCATCGCTCTGGGAGGAGATGTAGCCCAGCGTATTGTCGATACGCATCGCCAGCGCGCCGGACTCGCTAAGCACCTGCTCGCGCAACGCGGCGTCGTCCGGGCTGGTGGTCGCTTCGTTCAGCGCCGCGAAGACGTTATCAAAGCCGCCGCTCAGGCTGCTGTTTTCATCGCTCAGCACCGTTTCCAGCTGCGTCAGATACGCCTGCTGGGTGCTGTAGTAGCCATAATCGCTGGCGGCGTACCACACCTGGTTGACCTGGTACTGGTTGGAAACCCGCCGGATGCTGTCAACCTGCACCCCGTTGCCCGCGCTGTTCGGCGAACCGCCGCTGGCGCCAATGCTGCTGATCACCGCAACCTGACGGGTATAGCCGTCGGTCATGGCATTGGCGGTATTTTGCGCCGTGACGTTTAGCTCCACCTGCGCCGTTGAGGCACCGCTGTAGCCAATGTTAATCATGTCCATCAAAAAATCCTTGCCGGTATACCGTTAATAACCTTTTCGCTTAAAAGCGGCAAAAACGGGCGCGTTCTTAAGTCGCCGGGTCGCTATTACCCCTTGCTGTGCTGCCCGGAGAGCTGTTTAACGATCATCGCCGCAATACCAATGCCATGCTGCTGCGCCAGCGTGTTGCATAGCTGGTCGTCGTAGAAGCCCTGCATCATGCGCACCGAATCGCTGTTAAACGGGTTGTCTTTCGAATCGAAAATTTCGTTGGTCTTACGCATCTCTTTAAGCATATTGCGTAAGAAGATCGCCTCGAACTGCTCGGCGGCCTTCTGCATATCGTTACTGTTGATTTTCGGCCCCATCAGCGCATCGCCTCCCGTGGTGGCGCCGCTGTGGCTGACCTTAAGCTGGCTCATCAAATAACCTCCAGGTCGGCGTCCAGCGCCCCGGCTTCATGCAACGCCTGCAGGATAGACATAATGTCGTCCGGGGTAGCGCCGAGGCTGTTCAGCGCGTTAACCAGGGTTTTCAGGCTGCTGGATTCGGGCAGCGTGACCACGCCTGGACGCGGATGATCAACCGCGATATTGCTCTGCGGCGTGGCGGCGGTGCGCCCGCCAGCGAAGGCGTTTGGCTGGCTGACGTTGCTGGTTTCGTTAATGGAAACCGTCAGGCTCCCGTGGGAGACCGCCGCCGCGTGCAGCGCGATGCCATCGCCCATCACCACAGTGCCGGTACGTGAGTTAAAGACCACGCGCGCACGAACCTTCTCGGCCTGCACCTGCACATCATCCAACTGCGACATAAACGCAACCCGTTCGCCTGGACTTGTCGGGGCGCGCACCACAACGTTGGTCGAGCTTTGCGCAGTGGCAATGCTGCCAAAGGCGGCGTTGATCGCCCCCGCGATGTGGTTCGCGTCTTTAAACGAGGGGCGCTTCAGGTTGAGGGTGATGGTGTCGCCCATCTGGAAATCGCTGGGAATTTCCCGCTCCACCGTTGCGCCGTTGGGGATCAGCCCGGCCGTCGGGGTGTTGACGGTAACGCTGGAGCCGCTGGCGCCGGTGGCGTTCATGCCGCCCACCACCACGCTACCCTGCGCGAGGGCATAGACTTCACCATCCGCGCCGTGCAGTTGGGTCAAAAGCAATGTCCCGCCGCGCAGACTTTTGGCATCGCCAATGGACGAGACGGTGACATCAATGGTCTGCCCGCGGGAATACATCGGCGGCAGCACGGCGCTGACCGCCACCGCCGCAACGTTCTTCACCTTCGGGTCGATTTTACTGGGCAACTGGACGCCAAACTGACGCAGCATGTTGGTGATGGTCTGGTTGGTAAATTTAACCTGATTCTTATCTCCGGTACCGTCCAGACCGACCACCAGGCTGTAGCCCACCAGTTGGTTCTCCCTGACACCCTGAACGTTGACCAGCGACTCCAGAGATTGCGCCCGCGTTAGGTCTGGCAGCGCCAGCATCAGGGCGATCGTGACGTCGTACAAGGTTTGCACCCAGCGCCCGCTTGTGTGTTGCATCTCAAACTCCTGCGTTAAATCGGGAACAGCGGATGGTTAAACAGCCGTGTCAGCCAGACCGCCGCGTTGGCGTCGCTCAGCGCGCCGCGACCGGCATATGAAATACGCGCATCGGCGATACGCTGAGAGGAGACAGAGTTGTCGTTTTGAATATCATCGGCGCGGACCAAGCCGCTCAGGCGGATATACTCATCTCCCTGGTTGAGGGTCAGCCACTTCTCGCCGCGGATCTCCAGAATGCCGTTGGTCTGTACCGCGTGTACCGAGACCGTGATCTCCCCGCGCAGGCTGTTCTGCTGCTGCGAGGTGGCACTGCCGTCAAAGTCGCGGTTGGCGTCGATGGAGCCGGAGAGGTTTTTCTTGCTATGGCCGAAGACGGTCGGCACGCCAATATCGACGGTATTATTCTTACCGAAGTTGGTTTTCGCCTGCTTGCTGGACTGGGTGGACTCTTCGAGGATAACCGTCAGAATATCCCCCACCCGGTAGGCGCGGCGATCCGCCGTCAGCGACCAGTTATATCCGGTCTCAAACACCCCCCCGGCGCGCCCCGCTGCCGGTGGCGGCGCTTCGGTTTTCGGGGGGGCAAAGAATTCGTCATTTTTTTTGACTAACAACGTCGGTGATTCACACCCGCTCAGCAGGGGGATCAGCGCCATTAGCCAGAGATAATTTTTCACGTTTTGCCTGTTTACTGATTACGTTTTGCCGGACGACGCAGAACGCCGCCCGGTATTTGCGTGACTGCGTTACAACGTCTGGCTGATGAACTGCAGCATGTCGTCCGCTGCGGAGACCATCTTGGCGTTCATCTCGTAGGCGCGCTGGACGGTGATCATCGCCACCATTTCATTGACGATATCGACGTTAGAGCCTTCCAGCGCGCTGTCCTGCAAGGTGCCTAGCCCGTCTTCACCGGGTACGCCTTCGGTCGGCTGGCCGCTGGCGGCGGTTTCCAGGTACAGGTTGTCGCCTTCGGCGGTTAGCCCTGCCGGGTTGGCGAAATTGACAAGCGTCAGCTGGCCCAGCTCGGTCGGGTCGCTGTCGCCGGGCAGGATCGCCGTCACCGTGCCATCCTCACCAAACGCCACGTTGGTTGCCCCCGCCGGGACGTCAACCTCCGGCTGAAGCGGTAGCCCCTGCGAGTTGGTTAACACCCCATCGGCATTGATCTGCAGATTGCCGTCGCGGGTGTAGGCGGTATCGCCATTGGCCTTCTGCACCTGCAAAAAGCCCTGTCCCATAATGGCGACGTTCATGGCGTTGTCCGTGGTTTCCACATTGCCTTCGGTGAAGGTTTTCTGGGTGCCGACAATGCGCACGCCGCTGCCGAACTGCATGCCGGTCGGCATGATGTTGTTCTGGTCGAGCATCGCACCCGGCGCTTCCTGAGTCTGGTAGAACAGATCCTGGAACATCACGCGGTCGCGCTTAAAACCGGTGGTGTTGACGTTCGCGATATTGTTGGCAATCGCATTCATCTCGGCGTCCTGCGCCGAGAGGCCAGTTTTACTGATCCATAACGCTGCATTCATAATGCTTTATTCCCGATTAAAGGCCGCGGCTCAGGAGCCGCGTAACAGTCGATTACCGGCATCGCTGAGATCCTCAGCGGCTTTCATCATCTTGATTTGCGTTTCGAACTGACGGTTCATGGCAATTGAGGTCATCATTTCGCTTACCGCGGACACGTTGCTTCCCTCGAGGAAGCCGCCGCTCACCTTGATATTCTCGTCGCGCTGCGCGGGCAGGCCGTCGGCCGTCACCAACATTCCCTGCGCGTTTTTCGCCAGGTTATTCACCGGAATATCCACCAGCTTCAGACGGTCGATATCCATGGTGGCGGTGACATCGCCGTCGTCCGGGGTGACGGAGAGCGTGCCATCGCTGCCAAAAGAGGCGATGGCGTTCGGCGGCAGGACAATCGGGCCGTTGTCACCGAGCACGGGATGGCCGTCAATGGTCAGTTGCCCCTGGTCGTCCTGCTGGATATTGCCGTTGCGGGTATAGACCTCGTTGCCCTGCGGGTCTTCAACGGCAATATAGCCGCTGCCCTGGATAGCCACGTCCAGCGGACGTTCGGTTTTTTCCGCCACGCCGGTACTGTCATTAACGCCGCTCGGGCTCTCCTGGGCGAGGAAACGGGTGGCGAATCCGCTCCCCTCAACCTTGTCATTGCTTGCCATCGCCATATCGGCACGAAAGCCGTTGGTGTTGACGTTAGCGAGGTTGTTGGCGCTAATTTGCTGCTGATACAACGTCTGCGTGGCCCCGCTCAGGGCGGTATACATCAAGCGATCCATTCGTCTGCGCCTTACATCGCCTGGAAGAGTGCGTCGTCAAGCTGCGTACTGGTGGAAATCACCTTGGTATTCGCCTGATAGTTACGCTGGGCCGTCATCAGCTCCACCAGCTCGGTAGTGATGTCCACGTTGGAGCTTTCGAGCATGCCGGATGAAAGCGTGCCGCAGGAGCCTGCGCCGGGCACGCCAATCAGCGCGCTACCGGATTCGCCGGTCTGTATCCAGGCCGTACCGCTCACCGCTTCCAGGCCGTTTTCATTCGGGAAGGTCGCCAGCACAATCTGCCCCTGCAGCATACGTTCGCCGTTGCTGTAGGTGGCGTAAACGCTGCCATCGCTATCAACCTGCACGCCGTTCTGTGTTGCAGATGCATAGCCATTCGCCGAGTTGGTGGTGACCGAAAAGTCAGAGCCGTACTGGGTGCAACTGCTGTAATCGAAGGTCAAATCGATCGGGGCGGCCTCGCCCGTGTCGAACTCGACGGAGACGGGAGCCGTAGGCGACGTCAGCTTGCCGGTGTTCGGATCAAAGGATAAGGTCAGGGCATCGGCACCGCTCTGCGGTTGTCCATCAAAGCTGTATTGCACTTCCCAGGTGTTATCACCGGTTTTGGTGAAGTACTGGCTGACGGAGTGCTCATTGCCCAGCGAGTCATAAACAGTGGTGGTGTAACTGTCGGTGTAAGAGGCGCTGTTGGTCGGATCAAACGACACCGTAGAGCGATCGATAGTCTCGTCGCTGGCGTTAAAGTTGGCGGTGAAGGTGAGGTTGTCGGACGCCTGAGCCGGAATATTGCCGGTCTGGATCTGCAGGTTGGTCACTGTCCCGGTTTGCAGCGTGCCGTTGCTGTCAACCGGATAGCCCTGCAGGTAATCGCCGGAGGCATTAACGATATTGCCGTTTTTATCGGTCTCAAACGAACCGGCGCGGGTATAGGTCACGTTACCCGCGCTGTCGCACATCACAAAGAAGCCGCCGTCGTTGATCCCCAGATCAAGCGCATTGCCGGTAGAGACCATCGAGCCGCCACGGGCGATACTCTGGGCGGTTCCCGCCACGCTGACGCCCATTGCCTGGCTGTCCGCGTACATGGAGGAAAAGTCGGTAGTCATCGATTTATAACCGACAGTACCGGCGTTGGCGATGTTGTTACTAATGCCGTCCAACTGCTGATTGACGGCGTTTAGCCCCGTCGCCGCAATTTCATAACTCATTTTTATCTTCCTGTATTGAGAGGTAATCAGATCGTATCGCTGGTGTCGTCCGGTACGCCGAACTGGCTTATCATGGTAAAGGGCACTTCGCCAACGCCTTCAACGTTCAGCACCGGCGTGCTGCCGTCCAGCGGAATGCGCACGTCATTCACTTCCCCGGCCACCTCGACGGGGACGTTTTCTTGTCCGGTATTGGTGACCACCGTGACGTCATAGTCCCCGGGCGGAATGCCGTAATCGGCAGGGTTGATGTCGAAATCCACCTGGCCTGGGCCAACGGAAGTGCCGTCTGGCGGCACCAGCGAAACCGGGTAGTCATCCCCCGCCGCATCGGTAAAGTGCAGTTCGACGGTGGTACAGGCGTCGTCCAGGGTGACGCGACCCGTCATCTCTTCATCACTGACCTGCAGCGTGGTGGTCTGAACCATAATGTCGTCGCCCACCAGGTTGCCGAGCGCCATGACCTGTATGTTGCTCATCAGGACCGCGTTAGTATTGGCCTGCACGCTCATCTCTTGCATCATCGCGACCTGCGCCATGGAAGAGAGCTGATCGATATAGTCAGTGGGATCGGCCGGATCGGTCGGATCCTGGTTCTGGATTTCCGCCACAAACAGGGTCAGAAACGTATCGACGCCGGAACTGTCCGTAGAGGTAGTGGTGGTTGCGGTGCCCGACGTACCGCTGGTATTGGCGGTATCGGGCGTCGACGCTGTGCTACTGGCGCCGACATTGCTGTCGGCGACCGCCGTTGATTCCTGAGACGCGGACAGCGTCCCGGAGCGGGTAGACAAAGCCAGTGCGTTCATTACGCCTCTCCCAGTTTGAGCAAACTTTGCTGCATACTTTTCACGTTATTCAACACGTCCACGTTGGTTTCAAAATCGCGTGAGGCGGACATCATGTCGGCCATTTGCTCGACGACGTTAATGTCCGGATACCAGACGTAGCCGTTGCCATCCGCCAGCGGATGATGCGGCTCATAGCGCTTTACTGCCCCGCCGCTCTGCAGAACGTCCTGCACCTGCACGCTGGCTCCGTCAATGGCATGACGATGGTGAGCGCCGATCAGGCTGTTGTTATACACCGCGGCAAAGACCGGGCTGCGAGCCTTGTAGGCCTGCGCCTCGCTGCTGGCGGGTGCTTGCGCATTCGCCAGGTTACTGGCCACGGTGTTCAGACGGAGGGTTTGCGCCGTCATTGCCGAACCGGAGATCTGATAAATATCAGTAAACGACATCGTTATTTCCCTTCAATGGCCTCTTTAAGCCCGCTAATTTGCAGGTTTAAAAAGGTCAGACTGCTTTGATAATCCATGCTGTTTTGCGAAAACCGGGCCTGCTCGGTATTCAGCTCCACGGTATTTCCATCCTCTGAGGGCTGCATTGGCACGCGGTACTTCACTTCGACGCCGGACATAACATTTGTGCGACTTGCCCGTTGCATCTCAGCGGCAAAATCAATATCTTTAGCCTTGAAATTTGGCGTATCGACGTTTGCCAGATTCGCAGTCAGTAGCTCGGTCCTCTCAAGACGTAACTGCACTGCCTGCGGATGCACTCCCAAAGCCTGCTGAAAACTGATCCCCATTTCTTGCGTCACTCCTGCATTCACGTTGCTCGGTTTAGCAAACTGCATGCCAACTTTTAAGTGACTGATGAGAAATGAATTTATGACCACTCCGATCTGCGGGCGGAAATGCTTTTTCCCTTTTTTGCCCCCAATGCTGCTTGCCCTGACGCTGACTTTTCCTCTTCATGCCGCCCTGCACCCGGTGCAGCACAGCGCCCGGGAACAGATCAATGCCCTCGTGCTTAGCGCCGCCAGCCAGCAGATTGATACCCTGGCCCACCAGCAGCGCTGGCATGATTACCGCTACACCTTCAACGTCTTTATTCCTTCCGCGATCGCCAGCGCCACGCCGTGCCCGACTGCGCCGCGTATAACGGCCACCTCTGCGCCAGAGATGGTGCTCAGCCGCATAACGTTTGCGCTCGACTGCCCGGGGTACAGCGGGTGGAAGGTCAACGTCGCCGTACGTCCGAACGTCTACGTCCCGGTGGTGATGGCAAAATCGGTGATTACCCGCGATACGGTGCTTACCGCCGACGATTTACTGTTAAAGAAATACAACATCAGCGGTCAGCGCGGGGACGCGATCATGGCGATTGACGCCGCCGTCGGCATGACCAGCAAGCGCACCCTGCAGCCGGGAAAACCCATCATCCGGGCGCAACTGGTGGAGCCCGTTCTGGTCAAGCGCGACCAGCCGGTGATCATCGTTTCCCATAGCGGGGGGATCACCGCCTCCATGCCCGGCGTGGCGCTGAAAAATGGCCGTAAAGGCGAGGTGATTAAGGTTCGCAACGCCACCAGCCAGCGGGTGATAAGCGGCGTGATTGACGACACCGGGGTGGTGTCAGTCCTCAGCACCCATGGATAAAACGATTTTTTATCCGCGGATTAAAGTTTTCGCCTGCGATAACCGCTTTATCCTGGTAACAGATGAACAACCAGACGGGACAGGCACGAGGTTGATATGAAAATTACGCCGACATTTTCGGGCAACCGCCCGACGCCAGCGACCTCCGGGTCGGGTAACAGCACTAAAAACAGCACGCCGGCTCGCACCGCCAGCGCGAGCACGTTGTCCGCCGATGATATTACCCAGGCCGGTTTGCAAACCGCTCAGCAAACGCTGAACGAGGAGAGCCAGGACGATGTTGATTATGACAAAGTGGCGCAGATGCAGGCCGCGCTGGCAGAAGGGACGCTCAGCGTCGATAACGACGCGCTTGCCAGCGATATGCTGCGTTTTTTCCGCTAACACGAGGCCAGAAAAGTGAGCACCAGGCTACACCAGGTCAAGAGGCTTCTGCAGGGCGTACGGGAAGATGACACGCTGTATGACGGCTTACGTACCCTGCTTGAGCAGCAGCGCCTGTGCATGATCCGCCGCGCCAGCGATGAGCTACTGGCGGTTAATGACACCATTCAACGCCACTACGATCTGCTGAAAGAGAACAGCCAACTGCGTCGTTCTTTGCTGCTAAAGCTGGGCGTTACCGCCAGCCGGGCCGGAATGGAAGAGGTCTTTAGCTGGCTACCCGCGCCGCAGAAAAGCGCCGCCCAGGGCCGGTGGCAGCACCTTGAACAGAAGGTAGAACGCTGCAAATCCTATAACGAGAAGAATGGCGATCTGCTGATCCGTCAGTACGAATTTATTCAGACGTTTTTAGGCACCGAACCCCATTTTATCTACCAACCCTGAGCTTCCGCGTTTCCCCCTGCCGGAAGCGCTTTTTCCTCAGAACCCGTAACCTGTTGATTATTAACATTGATAAAAACGGCATGCAAATTGCTTAGATTCAGTCAGATGCGTAAACCGGGATCCCAGAGAAAACGAAATGAAGATGATTGAATGCTATGAACCGGACTTTGTCCGCACGTTTTTATCCCACCATCCCGGCTCCCCGCTGCACGTCAGGAGAGCGTGGCAGAGCGAAATTCGTCACAGCCTGACGCTGACGGACGCCGACAGTTGCGAGGCCGCCCTCGGTGCTCCGCACGCCTTCACGCTGCACGTCAGCGAGTGCGCAGCCCTCCCGGACGGCCAGCCTCTCTCCCGACGCGATCGGGCGCTGAACCAGGCGGCGCTGAATGCGGTGACGCTCCCGGGCCTGTCGCCGGAGCTCAGGCTTTACGCGCTGGGCATACTGCTCTCCTATAGCGAAAAAGTGCCGGGCGACAGCGAGGATGTGCTTGCGCATATCGCCTCGCTATCAGACACCCTTGCCAACCTGACCCGGGAAGGGAAATTACAACAACAGTTTGCCCTGCTCCCTGCGGTGCCACAGTTACCTTGCCGGTTGATAACCTTACTCGGCGGTCTGGATTTTGACTGGGGCAAGCTTCCCGACAGCGCGCGCAAAGCGAGCCTGCCGTTACAGGTCAGCCTGCTGATGCTGCAGGACGCGAGCAGCGAAGCGCTGCTGCAACAGCAGTTGCACACGCAGTGGCAAGCCACTCACGAACGTTATTTCGCCGACGAAGCGTGGATCTTTAGCAATTACCTGATTTATCGCCTTTATCACGATATGTTCCCGCAGCACGACGGAGAGGGTGTTACCGGGTGCTATTTTGCGCTGGTGAGTGACGTTTTCCTGATCCGCACGCTGTTCAGCCTCTGGACCCTCGACGGCTCGCCGCTCACCCCTGCGGATACCTCTGCTCTGTTTGCCCTGTTTGAGCGCTGGCGGCACGGCGAAAGCGCCGCCGCCCTGCGCCTGCAGGTACAAAGCCTGCTGCCGGCCGATTACCTGCTGTCTGCGTTTTCACTGCTGATTTCTTAGCCTCCGTTTGCCGGGGCGTGTCCCGGCATTTTTTCGCGAAACATACCATGTCAACATCGTCTACACCCCACATTGCCGCCGGTCGCGTCATCAAAACGCTGGAAACCGGCCGCCAAAAACCCTTTGTCAGCGTCGTCACCCCGACCTGGGAGCGCGGCGCTTTTTTGCCGTGGCTGATCTACATGTTCCGCTACCAGGACTACCCGGCGGATCGCCGGGAGTTGATCATCCTTGATGACTCGGCGCAAAGCCATCTGCCGATTATCGAGCGGCTGACCGAGGGCAACCCTGCGGCGTTTAACATCCGCTATATTCACCATCCGCACAGGCTGGCGCTGGGTAAAAAACGCAACATGCTGAATGCGCTGGCGGTGGGCGAGTACATTCTGTGCATGGACGATGATGACTATTATCCCGCGGATAAAATTTCTTACACTATCGCAATGATGCAGCGGCACAGGGCGCTCATTTCCGGCTCCGATCGGATCCCTATCTGGTATAGCCATATCAACCGTATCTTTAAATCCCGCAGCTTTGGTCCGCAAAACATTCTCAACGGCACCTTCTGCTACCACCGTAACTACCTGAAGAAGCATCGCTATGACGATGACTGCAACCTGAGCGAAGAGGAAGGTTTTACCAATAAGTTCACCGCTAACCCGCTTCAGCTGCCGGGAGAGCGCACTATTCTCTGTATCTCTCACGGCCACAATACCTTTGATAAAGACTTTGTGCTGGGCGCCAGCGAGCCGGTGGATGCCACGCTTGAGCAGATAATCCAGGATCCGCTGCTGCGCAACGGGTACCTCAGCCTGCATAACGCCACCCATCATCAGCCGATCCGCTGGGAAGCGGTGGATCGACTGGTGATCGTCAACCTCGACCGGCGGCCGGATCGTCTGAGCCAGATCCAGCAGGAGTTGGCCCTGCTTAACGTACCCGCAGAGAAAATTGTCCGCCTGGCGGCCTGCGAGGAGGAAAACGGCCAGCTTGGCCGCCGCCAGTCTCACCTGCAGGCGCTGCAAATGGCGCAGGAGCAGGGCTGGCGTAACTACCTGCTGCTGGAAGATGACGCGGTGATCCTCAAGCAGGAAAAACACATCACCATACTGAACGCGCTGCTCGGCGCGCTGGCGAAATTTCCCTGGCAGGTGGTTCTGCTCGGCGGTCAGGTCCACCAGGGCACGGCGCTGAAAAGCCTGAACGGCATCATCCACGCCCGCGACTGCCAAAAAGTGTGCGCCTGTCTGGTGAACAGCAGTTACTACGCGACCCTGGCCCAGCAGATGCAGAGCGATCCTTCCGACACGCCGGAGATGCAGTGGCAACCGCTACTGCGCGAGGGTAAATGGCTGGCCTGCTACCCAAGCCTTTGCTATCAGCGCCCGGGCTACAGCGATATCGAGAAAAAAGAGACCGACAATATTGGTTTTTACTTCAATAAGATCAACACGCCGCCTGCAGGCGTTCAGACAACAGTGCCCTCGCAGCCGTCCTCCGCTCCCGTCGTAAACAACACTATCGCCTTCTTTATGGAAACCTCTTTCCACTACGCGCTCTACCGCCCGGTGATTACGGCGCTGCAAAAACGCGGACACGCCTGCACGCTGCTGATTAACGACCGCGCGTATAAACCGTTTCTGGATGAAATGCTGGCGACGATAAAAACCATTGACGACCCCGCCCTGGGGGGCGCGCGAATATCGGAAGCCGCCGCCCAACGCCAGCGCTACAAATGCCTTGTCAGCCCTTACTATACCCCGGCCCTGAAAGGGCTGGCTGACATCCATGTTCGTGCCATGTACGGGCTGGCAAAAGAAGCCTGGAACCATGCCTGGTGGAATACCTTTTACCATCGCATCCTCTGCTACAGCCACTACAGCCAGCAGGCTCTGGATATCAACGGCAGCGCAAAAGTAGTAGGCAATCCCCGCTTTGATAGCTGGCACCAGGGCAAGATTACTCCCGGCCTGCCTGCGTCGCTTAAGCTGGATGCGAAAAAGCCAACCCTGCTTTACGCCCCGACCTACGGCACATTAAGTTCATTGCCGCACTGGGCGGAGAGACTGGGCAGTTTAAGCCGTGACGTTAACATGCTAACCAGGCTGCATCATGGCACCTGTTTCCGCCCGGAGGAATCCGCCGCGCTGGCACTGGCGAATAAGTATCTGAAAAAACGCATCGATTCCCCCCAGCACGTTCTGGCGTTGCTGGAAAAAGCCGACTACGTGCTAACCGATAACAGCGGATTTATCTTCGATGCTATTCATGCTGGTAAACGGGTGATCCTGCTCGACTGGCCTGGTATGCACTCGTTGTTAACCCCCGAGCAGAGCTATTCCAGCCCCGGGAGTGCGGAACAACGTATTCGCGAAATTTTACCGGTTGCTCATGATATGGGCGATCTCAGGCACTTATTATCAGATGCATTTGACTGGGCTTCCCTTCAGCCGCCGCTGGATGAAATCCGCCAGCATTATTGTGATGCGTTCAGGGATGGTAACGCGGGTGAAAGAGCGGCGCAGGAGATAGAAAACGTCCTGCAACAGCCCGTCCGGTTGCCCATGAACGGTTTACTGCGCAGTCTGCAGAATAAACTCTTCGCCTGATCACTATCCGCATCCACAGGATTAACACGATGCCCACGCCTTTAGTCAGTATTATTGTCACCAGTTACAACCATGACAACTTTCTGGAAGAGACTCTGGAAAGTGTATTTAAGCAAACATGGAAAAACAGTGAAGTCATTATTGTTGATGATGCATCTTCTGACAGCTCGGTAAACATCATCCGCAAATATCAAAAAAAATATCACTGCCGCGTCATTTTACGAACCGAAAACTATTATTCGCAGAAACAAAAAAAGGGCGAAAAGCCGATTATTGAGGCAATGAACCTAGCTCAGGGGAAGTACATCGCCGTTGTCGATTCAGATGATATTATTTCCCCGACAAAAATTGCGCACCAGGTCAATTTGCTGGAGAAAAATCCGCAATGCGCAATGTGTTACAGCGCAATCGAGGTCATTATGCCCGATGGATCTCATATTCCTTACAATGAGACCTTTCTTAACGGTAACGTCTTCGAGCATATGCTTATTACAGGAAACCTGAGCCTTTACATCGGTTCGTTAATTCGTCGTGATGCCTATTTAAAAATTGAACGCTCGCATCCCGATCTGGTTCAGGAAGACTGGGATATGTTTTTGAAACTCGCTAAACAAGGTGACTTTATTTCATCAACGCGCATTGTGGCCTATTACCGCCGCCATGACAATAATACCTGGTACAGAAAAGATAATGCCACGCTGATGTATCGCAACAGGATGAGTATCCTGAACTACTGGCAGCATGAACCTGCCTGGGTGAACGCCATGAACCTGCGCTGGAAACAGTACCTTCATGCGGACCATATGCTGGCAAAATGTGATATTGACGCCCTGCTCAAAGAAAACGCAACGGATCCGTTGCTGCATGCGCAGGCGGCGATAGTCGCCATGCAAAATAAAGATACCCACAAACTAAAACAGCATCTGTTACAGGCCATAATCTACAGTGACCCACGGCTGGAGATATTACCCACACTATATCTTCTGGCGATGAAAAATATCAGTGAAGAGAACATCAGAAGCTCAATTCTGACCAGTCTTAAACAGCGTTTGCCCGACCAGTACCCGCACATTTTAGCCTCACTCTCGCAGGTTCCACAGCAATGACACATTCCAGCCCTACGCCGATTACCGTGACCAAACCCTATCTTCCCTGTCTGGAAGAATTTCTGCCCTATCTGCAGGATATCTGGTCCAGCAGGCAGTTGACCAACAATGGGGTAATGCATCAACGTCTGGAAGAAGCGCTCGCCTCTTACCTTAAGGTGCCTTATGTCTCACTGTTTTGTAATGCCACCATTGCACTCATTGTGGCCATGCAGGCATTGAGGATCAAAGGGGAGGTTATTACTACCCCTTACTCGTTTGTCGCCACTGCGCACAGTATTCTGTGGAACCAGTTAACCCCTGTATTTGTGGATATTGATCCGGATACGTTCAATATCAATCCCGCATTAATTGAACCCGCAATCACAGCCAAAACCGGTTTAATCATGCCCGTCCATGTTTACGGCCAGACGTGCCGCACGGCGGAAATTGAGGAGATTTCGAATAACTATGGGATCCCAACGATATATGACGCGGCCCACGCCTTTGCTGTCGAAGATTGCGGCGGCAGCATCCTTCGCCATGGCGATCTGTCAGTGCTCAGCTTCCACGCGACCAAGGTCTTTAACACCTTTGAAGGTGGGGCAATTATTAGCTATGACAAAAAAATTAAAAAACGTATCGATCTGCTTAAAAATTTTGGTATTGCTGATGAATTAACGGTCGTTGCACCCGGCATCAACGGAAAAATGAATGAGGTACAGGCCGCATTTGGGCTGTTACAATTAAAACATGTCGACAGGGCTATTGCTAAACGCCGAAATATCGATCGTCTCTACCGGGAACATCTCGCTGACGTTAAAGGCATATCCATTCCCCGTAATGACCATAACCTCATCAATAACTATAGTTATTTCCCGGTTCTGGTGACGCCAGAATATAAACGTTCGCGGGATGCGTTGTATAACCATTTCCGCCAACACGATATTATTACCCGTCGTTATTTCTACCCGCTCCTCTCTAATCTCAACATGTATCAAAACATGCCTGGGGCCATAAAAGAGAATCTCCCGGTAGCGAACAGCGTCTCAGAGCAAGTGCTCTGTCTGCCTCTCTATCCTGATATGACAGAAGAAGAGATCAACACCGTCATCGGATGTATCAAAGCATGATGAGGGTATTAATATTTCCGGCAGGGACCGAGATTGGTAAAGAGATTTATCACTCCCTGCGTCATCAAAAAAATGTCGAGCAGGTACTCGCAGGCGCTGATTATGACAACCCTGCCCGTCACTCTGGGTGCGGTTACCATATTCTTCCTGATGTTTCCGCAGACGGCTGGCTCACGTCTTTACAGCAACTGCTGCGTGACGAGGAAATTGACGCGATTTTCCCCGCGCACGATGACGCTTTACTGGCTCTTGCGCAGAATCGCAGTCTTCTCTCAGCTACGGTTCTCTGCCCTTCTCAGGAAACGTGCACAATTACCCGCTATAAAAGCCAAACCTACGCGGCGCTTGAGCATGTGATTCCCGTACCGCGCGTGTTTCAGGACGCCAGCGATATTACGCAGTGGCCGGTTTTCGTTAAGCCCGACCGTGGGCAAGGTGCGCAGGGGGCCGTACGAATTGAGACGCCCGCAGCCTTACGCGCCATTCAGGCCCAACGCCAGGGCCTTATCGTCTGCGAATACCTGGATGGCGAAGAATTTACCGTGGACTGTTTTTCCGATCGCCAGCAGGGTTTACTTTTCTGCCAGCCGCGCTCCCGCACCCGCATTCGCGCGGGTATCGCCATGATCTCAACGCTTGTGGATCTCCCGGAGGTTAAAGCGTATGCGCAGGCGATTTCGGCGCACCTGCAACTCTACGGCGCCTGGTTTTTCCAGTTAAAACGTTCTGCGACGGGGGTGCTCACGTTACTTGAAGTCGCTCCGCGAATTGCGGGAACCATGTGCCTGAACCGTATTAACGGTATCAATTTTGCGATGCTGACGCTGTACGAAAGCATGCGCGTAAACATCGCCATGCATCCTGTTTGTCAGGCGCTTCAGGTAACCCGCAGCTTAACTAATCACTATAAGCACGATATCAGGTTCCAGCACCTGTATATTGATTATGATGACACCGTTGTTATTAAAGGCAGGTTGTGTTTACTCGTCATCACTTTTTTGTACAAATGCTTCAATGAAGGTAAAAAAATACATTTAGTGACGCGTCACGCAGGCGATATTGCCCGGGAGTTAAAGCACCGGCGCATCAGCGATCTCTTCGATAGCGTGTCACATTTAAACCAGGATGACAGAAAAAGCAGCGTGATTAAACACCAGGATGCCATTTTTGTAGACGATAGCTTCTCGGAAAGAGCAGAGGTTTATCACGTTAAACAGATACCGGTCTTTGATATTTCTATGCTTGAACTGTTCATGGGTGAATAATAATGAAAAAGAATATTATATTTCTGCATCTTGAGAGCTTAAATCATACCATCTTCAGCCATCGTCAATGGTTTCCCTTTCTGAACAAACTGTATTCGCAATCAATCAGGCTGAATAATTTTGTGTCCAGCGCCACATCGTCCCTTATGGCCTTCAGCGATCTGCTCCATGGCGACGACGATACTTTGGAACATAATACGCAGCTTGAAACCGACATCACGGTGCGTCGGCCATGCCCGTCTCTGTTTGATTCTTTAAAACAACACGGCTATACCACTGCGGGAATGGGATACCCCAGGAACTGGGCGAATGTAGACGCCCTGTGGAGTGAAAAAGAGACTTTTAACTGGTACGAGACATCCAAAGAGATGTTCGCAGACATGGCCGGCATTATCACCCAGGAACAACCCTTTGCGCTCTATTTATGGAATTTAAGCAGCCATCTCTGCTATTACGATGAGATTAAAAGCGCGGGTGGCAATAGCCTGGAAAGATGGCAACGAGGTTATCAAAGCATGGATTTGATGGTCGGCCAGACCATCAAAATGCTCATCGAGGCGCAAAAACTGCAAGATACAATAATCATCGGGTTTGGCGATCATGGTGATGATTTCTGGGGCCATGGCTTTAACGGTGGATATGCACATGGCATTGAACCCTATACGTCGCTGGTGCATACCCCGGCATTTATCTTCTGTCCGGGAATGAAATCCACCGATTTGAACCATATGGTGAGCATGGTCGATCTGCGCAATACCGCGCTGGCATTATTAAATCTTCCCTCATCACAGGCTGTCGATCGCTTTTTTGCCTTAACCCCTCAACGCCAGGTTTGTTATAGCCGTAATCTGTTTGCGAAACAGAAAAGTCAGGATAAGGGTAGCCCATTAAAAAAAGGCTATGCCATTACATCTGCAGACCTTCATCTACTGAAGGTGGATGATAAATCCCGGCTATTTTTATGGAAAGTGGATCCAGCCAATCAACTGGATATATTACCTTTGATTAAGCATGATAAATCGGGAAAACCCTTTATCGACCTCGAAAAAGCCAACCGGCAACGCACCGGTGGAGCCCATCCGCATATTAAACACTTCTTCTCCTCTGAAATGGCATTACTGCTCAATGAACAGTATCGCGCCATGCATGAGCAGCTCTCAACCTGGATGGATAAAAAGAAAAAGCTAGCCGAAGCAAACTAAATGAACGGGAAAATCATGAATTTATTCACAACAGAAACACCGAAATGCAAAATTTGTCTCACCTCCTCTTTACTCTATGGCGTTACCGACTTTAACACCTCGTGTTATGGCAGCAACGTCCACAGATATAATTATCCCCTGAGCGGGCATGCTATCTATTATTACAGATGCCCGCACTGTGGCTTGATCTACACTCACGCTTTTGATGGATGGTCAAACGACGATTTTTTAACCCATATTTATAATGATGAATATGTCAAATACGATCCCAATTTTGTATCAGGCAGAGCCGAGCACAACTTCAAATTATTATGCTCAGCATTTAAGGATATAAAAAAGATACATGCGCTTGATTTTGGCTGCGGCGACGGGCAACTGGTGAATTTACTTAAGAAGGCGGGGGCGGACATCACGGGCTGGGATCCTTTTAACCACGCTTCCCCCATGCCAGATGATACCTTCGAGTTTATCACCTCGTTTGAGGTCATGGAACATACGACAGATCCCGTCAATACCGTGGCGACGATCGGCGCATTGTTAGATGAACACCGCGGCAAATATTTTTTCTCGACGCTGACAAATGATTTACACCAAAATGAGCTGATGAACTTTTGGTATATCGCCCCACGAAATGGGCATGTCACTCTTTACTCTGAGAAATCGCTGGATATTTTATTTAAGACATTCGGCATGAGAGTCAAACATATCTCTGAACTTTACCATCTCGCATACAAGTGTCGCGAATGAGCATCATCGCTGAACCCTGTTATTTATAGCGCTTCGCCACCTCGATAATCGAGGTGGTGGATATTGAAGGCGTTCTTGGAAAATAGATAACCTCGCAAAGCGAAGCAAAACCATCAAATTTGCCCGCCCAGTCGTCGCCCATCACCAGTATGTCGGCGCTAAAACGGCGAATATACTGCGCTTTTTTCTCCAGCGACTCTTCAAGAAAAACGGCGTCGACACATTTTAATCCTGAGACAATTCCCATGCGATCGTCCTGGGAGTAGATCGGCGCCCGCCCTTTTTTCTTGATGTTAAGGGAATCAGAGGAGACGCCGACCACCAGTTGTTCTCCGAGTAACCTGGCCCGCTCCAGAATCCGTAAATGCCCAATATGGAAAACGTCAAACGTCCCGAAGGTAATAATGGTTTTCATCGCCGATCCTGCCCTCTGTTACGTAGCCAGCACTGGACGGCTATCTCATCCACCGACTTTTGCTCCCGCGTGCTGGCGTCATACTGCAGTTCGTTACGCCTTTCATCCAGCGTCATGGCGACCACCTTTTCCTGACAGGCGGCGGTGGCGAGGTTCTTCTGAATACGCTCCTCTTTGATTTTCGCCAGCGTCTGCTCCTGCTCCTGCCAGGCGATCACCTTGCGCAACGTGCCCTTATAGCCGGTCACGTTTTTTAGCGACTCAACGCAGGGCGCCCCGCCTCCGGAAGAAGTTTTCTGGACCAGATAGCCCAGCGCTTTAATGTTATTTTCGTACCCGACGCACACCTGCTGCTGTTTCGCCAGCTGCGCGGTCATGTCTTTTACCGTTTTGTCACGCAGGCGCTGAAGCTGCGCCAGGGTATCAATGATCTGCCGCATCGTTACTTACCTTCCGTTTTTTTGGCTACCGGGAACAGGGTGTGCAGACGGTTGAGCACCAACTCCAGGGAGGCGGGTTCGTTCACCTCCTGACGCAGGAAACGTTCAATCGCCGGATGAAGTTTGACCGCCTTATCGACCCCCGCATCAGCACCTGCGACATAGCCGCCGAGCGGGATCAACGGCTTGATCTCCATCCAGGTGGCGTAATTTTGCTTTAACAACCGGGCGGCCTGCTGATGTTCGCGGCTGGTCACCTGGGTCATACAGCGGCTGATCGACTGGCCGATATCAATTGCCGGGTAGTGCCCCGCCTCCGCCAGCTTGCGGGTCAGTACGATATGGCCGTCAAGCACCGCGCGCGCGCAGTCGACGATGGGATCTTGCTGATCGTCCCCTTCCGCCAGCACCGTGTAAATAGCGGTCATAGAGCCGTTGCTTTCACTGTTGCCCGCGCTCTCCACCAGCCGCGGGATCATGCCGAACGCTGACGGTGGATAGCCTTTGGTGGCAGGCGGTTCACCCAGCGAAAGCGCAATTTCGCGTTGCGCCATCGCGTAGCGGGTCAGGGAGTCCATCAGGAGCAAAACGTGATGACCGCGATCGCGAAACCAGGCGGCAAGGGAGTGGCATAACTCGGCGGCTTTAAGCCGCATCAACGGCGATTCATCCGCCGGTGCCGCCACGATAATCGACTTTGCCAGCCCCTCCGCCCCCAGCGAATGGTCGATAAACTCTTTCACTTCGCGGCCGCGCTCGCCGATCAGGCCAACGATGACAATGTCGGCTTTGGTCTGGCGGGTTATCATCCCCAGCAGCACGCTTTTACCCACGCCGCTACCGGCCATCAACCCCACGCGCTGCCCTTTGCCAATGGTGAGCAACCCATTAATGGCCTTCACCCCCACGTCCAGCGGCTGCTGCACAGCCTGGCGGGTAAGCGGGTTAATGGATGGCGCCAGGGGGGGCAGAACGTCGCTTCCCGTCAGGCGCCCCTTCCCGTCCAGCGGCTCGCCAAGGCCATTCACCACGCGCCCCAGCCAGCTGTCGCTGACCAGAACCTCCTGGGCTTTCTCTTCCGGGAATACGCGTGCGCCCGCCATCAAACCGACAGGGTGTTTGAAGGGCATCAGGTAGGTGATTTCGCGGTTGAAGCCCACCGCCTGGGCGTCGATCAAGGTGCGATCGGCGCTCTCAATCCGGCACAGCTGGCCGGTCACCAGCGGGCAGCCGATGCTCTCAAGCAGAATGCCGTTAACGCGCACCAGCCGCCCGGCCACCCGGGCCAGCGGGATCGTCTCCAGCGAGCGCAGCGCGTTATCTAAGGGAGAAACGTCACTCACCCTGAGGCTCCGGCGCCAGCGTCTCATTCAGGGCGCTCATGCACTGCTCAAGACGGTGCTCACAGCCGATGTCCAGTTCCGATGTCTCGGTAATGACCCGGCACTCGCCGGCCTGCAGATCAGGCGAGGGGGTCAGCCCCCATTCATTGACCTTTTCCGGCGCCGCATGTTTGAGGCGGTTGAACTCCTCAAGGCTAAGCAGCACCTGCAACGAGGCCGGGGTGGCGGGTAGAGCCGAGAGCGCCTCTTCCACCAGCGAGAGTAGCTGCGTTGGCTGTAATGCCAGTTCGCAGCGAATCACCTGGCGGGTGACCTTCTCAACCAGTTGCAGCAACTCTTCGCGCTGTTTGCGCTGGACGTGCGCCAGATAGTCATTAACCCTGGCGGAAATTGTCTCCAGCGGCCCGGCGGCGAGCGCGAACTGCTTGCGTCCCTCCTGCTGACCGGCCAGGCTGCCTTCGGTGTAGCCCTCGCGACGTCCCTCATCAAAACCTTTTTGCCGCCCTTCCTGAAAACCCTGCTCATGGCCTTCGCTCATCCCCTGCCCAAAGCCTTTTTGCAGCCCTTCCTGGAAGCCGTCCATGAGCTGTCGCTGATAGTCTGCCGGGGAGATACCGGCTGACAGCGGTTCGCTTTGCAGCGCCCGCTGACGCGGCGGGAAGCGGTGTAAACGGTAGCGGCCGCGCATCGTTTCAAGTGCCATGATTTACTCCGCAGTCTGTTCGGCAAAGAGCTGAAGCTGGATGTCACCGGCCTCTTCCAGCTCGCGGGCGATGGCCATGATCTCCCGGCGGATCTGCTCAATACGGCTGACCGGAACCGGCCCCAGCCGGGCGGTGATGGACTCAAGCTGTTGTACCTGACGCTTGGGCATCACGGCGAAAATAGAGCGACGAAGCAGGGCTTCGGTGCCTTTCAGCGCCACGGCCCAGTCCTCCATCGGCACCTCTTCCAGCAGACGTCGGCGCACCTCCTCGCTCTGACGGCTGAGGATAAAGAAGTCGTACATCTCATCCTGCAGTTGCTCAAGAACCTCTTCATCGCGCTCGCGTAGCTGATCGAGGATCACCTGCTGGTTGCCCTGGAAGCGGTTGACGATATCTGCCGCCTGCTTGATCCCTTTCACTTTCGAACCGTGCTCGGAGAGTACCGACAATCCGCGCTCAATCAGGCGATCCAGTTCATCCACCACGTCACGGTTTACGTCGCTCAGTTTCGCGACCCGGTAGAGGATCTCGTTCTGCGCTGCTTCGCTCATGTAAGAGAGCACGGTAGCGGAGATCTCCGGCGTCAGAAACGCCAGAAATACCGCCTGCAGTTGCAGATGCTCTTCTTCGATCAGGATCGCCAACTGACGTGGTTCAACCCACTGCAGGCGCGCCATACGCGAACGGATCTCATCCCCGTAAATGCCGTTGATAACACTGCTGGCGATTTCCGTGCCCAGCGCCTTGTTGAGGATCGCCTGCAGCATCGATCGCGAGGCGCCGTTGATGCCGCTCTGCTCGCGGAACTCATCAAAAAAGTTGTTGATGACTTTGCGCGCCATGCTGGTTTTCACCCCGGACAGGCGCGCCATATTTTCACTCAGGCGTACCACCTCTTCACGGCTGAGCTTTTGCATCACCGTGGCCGCCGCTTCTTCGCCCAGGCACAGCAGCAAAATGGCGGCTTGTTCGAGATAGCTGTTGGTACTGCCGTTACTTGTTGTCAATTCGCTCATTGCTGGTAATCCATTGTCTGAGAACGTCCGCCACGCGATCGGTATCGCTCATCGCCAGTTTTTTCAGGAACTCGAGCTTCACTTCGAGGCCAGAACTTTGGGAAGGCAGGCTTTCATCGCCCGGGAAAGAGGGCAGTTCACTGCTTTTGCGCTCGTCATCCGTCGCGGTGACCGTAGATGCGATGGTCGCAACCGGCTCCAGAACAGGCGTCGGCGCGAGCTGGCGAAGGGCGGTCAGCCGCTTCATCAGCGGACGTACCACAAACAACAACAGCAGTAATGCCAGCACGCCGCAGCCAATCATCCGTACCCACGCCAGCACGCTCTCATCCTTCCACAGCGGGATAACCGGCTCGACAGGAACCTTCTGCGCCACAAAGTTGAGCAAGGATAGCGACAGGTTATCTCCACGCTTCTCGTCAATACCGGCGGCATTATTCAGCAGCCCGGTGAGCTGGCTGGTCTGCTCCGTCTTCCAGTTTTTCAGCGCTGGCGCGCCCTGGTTAAGCACCACCGCCACGTTCAACCGTTTCACCGCAAAGCCGGGATGCTGGATATGCTGAACGCTGCGGTCCCAGGCGTAGTCGCGCTTGTTTTCATTGTGCTGCGACAGCGCCTGCGGCTGGCCGTCGTTTGCCGCCGTCGTGGCGGCATTGCCGGTAGTCTGGTTGGGCGCAATCGGCGGACGGTTGCTTAAGGCGCCGGGAATGCCCATCGCAATCTGGTTGGTGTCGCTGTCCTGGATGGTCTCTTCGCGGTTGACCTTCGGCTCGTCGCCGTAGTGCTCCTGAGTCTCGTCAATGTTGCTCAGATCAAGATCCGGCATCACGCTCACCCGGTAGTTGCCCGTTCCTACCAGCGGATCCAGCACGTTGGCGATGCTGGCGCGGGTTTTATCCTGCACATCTTTGAGGATTTGGTCGTGCTTGCGGGTCGTGGCGGAGACCGCTTCGCCGGAGCCAATGCCGTCCGTCAGCAGGTTTCCAGCCTGGTCGACCACGCTCACCCGTGAGGGCTTCAGCCCCGGAATACTGCCGGAGACCAGATGCACAATGGCGTTCACCTGGTCCATATCCAGCTTCGCGCCGTAATGCAGATGCACCACTACCGAGGCGCTATTCTGCGGCTGATCGCTGACCACGAAGGCGCTGTCTTCATTCAGAGCAAGGTGAACGCGCGCGCTTTCCACCGCATCCAGCGCCATGATGGTTTGCGCCATCTCCCCTTCGAGGCTGCGCTTGTAGCGAATGTTCTGCACGAACTGGCTACTGCCCAGCACTTCGTCTTTATCCATCAGCTCATAGCCGTTGGGCAGAATGGCCTGTACGCCCTTAGCCGCAAGGGTCATGCGCGTTTTCGATAATGTCTCCTCCGGGACCAGGATCTGCCCGCTTTGCGGATCGATGCGGTACGCCAGCTTTTCGCCGTCCAGCACGGTGACGATCTGCGAAACGGGCAGATTTTCCTGGCGTCCATACAGCGAAACGTAGCCCTGATTGCTGTTCCACAGCAGGCTGACAATAATGGCCGTCGCCGCAACTGCGGCGCCTGCCAGCAGCATCCAACGCTTGTTGCCATCCAGCCGCAGAGAGAATGCCGGCAGGGCGTGCGTTAATTTCTTAATCAGTTCATTCATGGCGTTAGATAGACATGCTCATCAGATCGTTAAATCCGGTGGCGATTTTGTTACGCACCTGAACCAGCGCCGAGAACGACAGGCCGGCCTGTTGGCTGGCGATCATTGCGCCCGCCAGATCGTCGCTTTTCCCCATATCCACCGCCGTCTGCTTCTGTTCCGCCACCTGCTGGAACTGGTCGACGTGGCTCAGCGCCCCTTGCATGATGCGGTCAAATGAAACCGACGAAGCGTTGTCGGTTGCCCCCGTCCACGCTGGGAAAACAGGCGCCTCGGCGACGGACTGCATCTGCTGCATTTCCCGCAGCATCTGCGCCTGCATCGTACCGGCTGGGTGTATGTTGGTTATGCTCATGATCGACTCTTAAAATGAAGTGGGTTTCGGGGCGGCTCAGGAGAGAATTTCTATGCCCTGTTTTCGCATGGACGCCAGACGATAACGTAGCGCACGCGGGGTAATGCCTAATAAATCAGCGATCTTACTTTTATTGCCGTGGTATTTGCGCATCAGATCGGCAATGTACTCATACTGCGCGCTGCGGCCGTGCTGGCCCAGATTGTCGCAGTTGCTGACAACCAAACGCGGCGGCGATGACCATTGTTTCTCCACGCCATCGTCGCTGTTAACTGAAGGTAGCCCTAAGGTGTCGGGATAAATCACCCCATCACGGCTGAGGATCATTCCACGCTGGATCGCATTTTCGAGCTGACGGACGTTGCCCGGCCAGCAATAGTTCAGCAACGCGCGGCAGGTAGATTCCGCCAGCCGAATATTCTTCACCAGCACCGGGGAATATTTTTTAATAAATGACTCAGCCAGCGGAATAATATCCTGTGAGCGCTCGCGCAGAGGGGGAATATTGACCGGCACCACGGACAGACGATAATAGAGATCTTCACGAAAACGCCCGGCGGCCACTTCCTGCTCCAGGTTTTTATTGGTACAGGCAATTAAGCGGAAATTGAGCTTAATCTGCCGATTGCTGCCCAGCCGTTCAACCTGCTGCTCCTGCAAGACGCGTAATATTTTCGCCTGCAACACCAGCGGCATATCGCCAATTTCATCCAGTAATAACGTGCCGTTATTGGCAAGTTCCATTTTTCCTGGTACGGCGGTCACCGCGCCGGTAAAGGCCCCTTTCTCGTAACCGAACAGGATGGCTTCGAGCATATTTTCCGGAATGGCGGCGCAGTTCACCCCGATATAGGGCGCATTCTCGCTGTGGCCAAAGGCGGTGGTGTGAATAAACTTTGCAACACACTCTTTACCCGTTCCGGTTTCGCCCTGAATAAGCACAGGAACATTAAAAGCGGCAACGCGCTTCGCCAGCGAAAAGGCATTAATACTGGAAGATGCTTCAGCAATAAGTTCTAACATGATTATTTACACTTAGCGGTGGCAGAATTAACATCCGTTACGGGAAAGAGGCAACATATGTCTGGACACAATGCTTAACCCAGCGTGTTGACGGTGAAACTCAAATAAGGTTTTCCTGTAAAACAGTACCATTAGTACGATTAACAATCCTGAATTAAACCTTTATAAAAACATTATTCATGCAAAAACAGCAAGTTATATGATAATTTATAACAAAAAGGGGAAAGCCCACCAGGCGTAAAACGCGATCTGGCGCACACAAAAAACCGCCTCTGAATAGTTAATTATTTTTTAATTAGATTCTAAAAACATTAATAACTTGCAGAATGCGAGAGTGGATTATTAAATATCGCTCCTGGTTCAAAGATGAGTTCAGGCACGTAACCGTAATCGGATAACAACTTACCAGAGCAATAGCGACAGGGATGAGCAGTTTCTTAAATCTAAATCCATTATTTTTGCTTACCGCGGGGATATTTATTAGTACAACCGCTCAAAAACATCAAAGCAGAGAAAGCGTATCATGCTGAAGTACAGTCAAACACCCGGCATCTTCAAACTGGAAGGTAACAGACTTGGGCGTCCCTACCATCGTCTGCCGACGATGTTTACGGGTAATTTTGACACAATTGAATCACATCTCGGAAACTATTTTCTCAAAAAACATCGCACGAACATTACGCTAAAAAAAATTAACTGTGAGATGGATGTGGTAAATAAAAGTGCGGACCTGATGGTATCCCAGGTGGGGCATCTGGCATTTGATATTGACCGTTCTCTGTTGCTCACGCTGTTAAGTAATTTTTACGGTCTGGAAACGGCGTTGGCGGAAATAAACGTGCACGATGATCTACCGACCAAAACAGAAACGCGGCTGAAAAGCCGGCTGGCGCTGGAGGTGAGTAATCTTATTTTCAATAACAATACGTCCGGGATCCCGCTGACGCTAAAGCTTGACAGCAGTACCGTACAAACGCACTGGGCGTATCAGCTTACTTTTGTGCTGGGCGATAATGACGATTGCAGCTTTCGCATTTTACTCGATGACGCCCACACGGATTACATTCTCAACCTGATCCGCCGCAGCGAACATCCTCAGGGGAAGCCGTCTGCGGATAAGGCAAGCGTCGACATTGAGAAAAAAACGCTCATAAAAGAGATCGTTAATACGCTACCGCTAAAAATGCAGGTGAAAATCGCCGTGCTGTCATTAAGCGTGGCCGATATTACCACCATTACGCCAGGCGATATTTTGCCGTTTACGCTTCCCGACAGTTTCCCGGTATTTATCGGGAAATCCGAATTATTTTCCGCCCTGATCGTAGAGGATAAAGACAAACTGTTTTTATCCGAGCTTACGAGCAAGACATCTGAGAAATCCTATGAGTAAGCAAGAAGATATTTTTGAACAAGGTTTCGAACTCAATACCGATGCCGCTGACGCGCCCGCCCAGTCCGTTGCCGAAACGCGGGAGTCTCGCTCAGAGGATCGTTTTTCCGATTCCATGACCCTGCTAAGGCGCATTCCGGTCACGCTGACGCTGGAGGTCTCGTCGGTGGAAGTGATGCTCGCCGACCTGCTGAACATCAACGACGACACGGTGATTGAGCTGGATAAGCTCGCCGGCGAGCCGCTGGATATCAAGGTTAATAATATCCTGCTGGGCAAAGCCGAAGTGGTGGTGGTCAATGAAAAGTACGGCCTGCGGGTGCTGGAATTTAACGCTCACGACTTCAACGACCTGACGCCATGAAACTCGCGGTAAAACTCACGCTCGCGCTGGGTCTCTCCCTGCTCGTCATCTCGCCCTTCGCCTGCGCGCAGGGCGGCGATATTCCGTTGCTGAACGTGGTCACCCACGGCGCGAATCAGGAATACAGCGTCAAAATTCAGGTCTTGATCCTGATGACCCTCGTCGGACTGTTGCCGACGCTGGTGCTGATGATGACCTGCTTTACCCGGTTCATTATCGTGCTTTCTCTGTTACGCCAGGCGCTGGGCCTGCAGCAGACGCCGCCGAACCGCATCCTGATTGGCATCGCGTTGTCGTTAACCATGCTGGTTATGCGCCCGATCTGGATCAACATTTACGACCACGCCGTCGTGCCGTTTGAAAACGACACCATGAGTCTTTCTGAGGCGCTGAGCACCGCCGCCACGCCGTTAAAACGCTTTATGCTGGCGCAGACCAACAAAAAGGCGATGGCGCAAATCATGACCATCGCCAACGCTAAAGGCGAAGCCACCGACCAGGATCTGTCAATCGTCGTGCCCGCCTACGTACTCAGCGAGCTAAAAACCGCCTTTCAGATTGGCTTTATGATCTATATCCCGTTCCTGGTGATTGACCTGATTGTCGCCAGCGTGCTGATGGCAATGGGGATGATGATGCTGTCGCCGCTGATCGTCTCCCTGCCCTTTAAGCTGATGCTGTTCGTGCTCATCGACGGCTGGTCGCTGACCGTGGGTACGCTCACCGCCAGCATCCGCGGGCTGGGGCTGGGCTAATGTTAACTATCGATGTTGCTGCAGATATCGTCGCCAGCGGGATTAAAGTCGTGATTGTGCTGGTGTGCCTGTTGGTCGTGCCGAGCCTGCTGGTCGGCCTGCTGGTAAGTATTTTCCAGGCGGTGACCCAAATCAACGAACAGACGCTGAGCTTTCTGCCGCGCCTGATTGTCACGCTGGCGGTACTGGGCGTATGCGGAAAATGGATGATTGTTCAACTGGACGATCTCTGTATTCATCTGTTCACCCAGGCTGCGATGCTGGTGCACTGAGATGCGCGTAACCGATATCACCCAGCTTGCCAGCCTGGTGCTGGGACTGTGGTTCCCCTTTGTGCGCATTATGGCGTTTATTCGCTACGTGCCGGTCTTTGATAATGCCGCGCTGACGATGCGCATGCGCGTTATTTTATCGCTGGCGCTGGCCATTGTGATCACCCCGATGATCCCGCATCCCGTCCCCGACAGCCTGCTGTCGCTAAACAGCCTGATCCTGACGGCGGAGCAGATCCTCTGGGGCATGTTGTTCGGCCTGATGTTCCAGTTTCTGTTTCTGGCGTTACAGCTTGCCGGCCAGATCCTCTCCTTCAACATGGGGATGAGCATGGCGGTGATGAACGATCCGGGCAGCGGAGCCTCCACCACGGTACTGGCCGAGCTGATTAACATCTACGCGGTGATCCTCTTTTTCGCGATGGACGGCCATCTGCTGCTGGTGAGCGTGCTGTATAAGAGCTTTACCTACTGGCCCATCGGCAACGCTCTGCATCCCCAGAGCCTGCGCACCATTGCGCTGGCTTTTAGCTGGGTGCTGGGTTCGGCGATGCTGCTGGCGCTCCCCACCACCTTCATCATGCTGATTGTTCAGGGCTGCTTCGGCCTGCTTAACCGCATCGCGCCGCCGCTGAACCTCTATTCGCTGGGCTTTCCGATCAACATGCTGGCCGGGCTTGTCTGCTTCGCCACCCTGCTTTACAGCCTGCCCGGCCATTACCTGCACCTGGCGAACTTCATCTTACGGCAGCTCGACGCGCTGAAGGGACACTATGGCGGATAGCAGCAGCGAAGAAAAAACAGAAAAACCCTCGGCGCAAAAGCGGCGCAAAGCCAGAGAAGAGGGGCAGATCCCACGTTCAAAGGACATGGGACTGGCCGCCACGCTGTTTGCCGCCTTTATGGTTATCTCCAGCAGCTTTCCCTGGTATGAGGATTTCGTGCGCGAAAGTTTTATCAGCGTCCACCAGTACGCGCAGGCCATTAACGATCCGGGCATCATCGGGCAGTTCCTGCGCCACCACCTGCTGATTTTGGCCAAATTTATCCTCACCCTGCTGCCGATCCCCGCCGCCGGGCTGGTGTCATCGTTAATTCCCGGCGGCTGGCTGTTCCTGCCGACGAAAATCTTGCCCGACTTCAGCAAGATAAGTCCGCTGAAGGGTATTGGACGATTGTTCTCGGCGGAACATCTGCTGGAGACCGGCAAGATGGCCGTCAAGGCCGTGATTGTGCTGGTGATGCTGTGGCTGAGCGTGCGCAATAACATTGGCGCATTTCTCGGGCTGCAGACGCTGTGGTTTAAGCAGGCGGTCAGCGACGGCCTGGCGCTCTATAGCAGCGTGATGCGTAACTTCGTCATCCTGTTCATCTTCTTTGCCGTCATCGACGTGCCGCTGGCGAAAACGATGTTCACCAAAGGGCTGAAGATGACCAAACAGGAGGTGAAGGAGGAGTACAAAAATCAGGAAGGGAAACCTGAGGTCAAGGCGCGCGTGCGTCGCCTGCAGCGACAGATGGCAATGGGGCAGATCCGCAAGGTCGTACCGAAAGCCGACGTGGTGATAACCAACCCTACCCACTATGCGGTGGCGCTGCGCTATGACCAGTCCCGCGCCGTCGCGCCGTTTGTGGTTGCGAAAGGCACTGATGAAATCGCCCTGTACATTCGTAAGGTGGCGGCCGAGCACAAGGTTGAAGTGGTGGAATTTCCGAAGCTGACCCGCTCCGTCTACTACACCACGCAAATCAATCAGCAGATCCCGTTTCAGCTTTATCGGGCGATCGCCCATGTGCTGACTTACGTATTGCAGATGAAACACTGGCGTGAGGGCGTGCAGCCCCGTCCGTCACTGAACAGACATATGTCCATTCCAAAAGAGGTTCTTAAACTGGATGCCGAAAACAATTAAGCAATTTTTGACGCTACTGCGTAACGGCAATATCGGCGTGCCGCTGGTCATACTCTCTATTCTGGCAATGGTGATCCTGCCGCTGCCGCCGGCGCTGCTGGACATTCTGTTCACCTTTAATATTGTGCTGGCGGTAATGGTGCTGCTGGTCGCCGTGTCCGCGAAGCGACCTCTTGAGTTCAGCCTGTTCCCGACCATCCTGCTGATCACCACCCTGATGCGCCTGACGCTGAACGTGGCCTCCACGCGCGTGGTGCTCCTGCACGGCCATTTGGGCGCGGGTGCAGCCGGTAAAGTGATCGAGTCCTTCGGCCAGGTGGTGATCGGCGGTAACTTTGTTGTCGGTTTCGTGGTGTTTATCATCCTGATGATCATCAACTTCATCGTTGTCACCAAAGGCGCAGAGCGTATTTCCGAGGTCTCAGCCCGCTTTACCCTTGATGCGATGCCCGGCAAGCAGATGGCGATCGACGCCGACCTTAACGCCGGGTTGATCAACCAACAGCAGGCGCAGACACGGCGTAAAGATGTCGCCAGCGAAGCCGACTTTTATGGCGCCATGGACGACGCGTCGAAGTTTGTGCGCGGGGACGCCATTGCCGGGATGATGATTCTGGCGATCAACCTGATCGGCGGCGTGTGCATCGGGATCTTCAAATACGATTTGAGCGCCGACGCCGCGTTCCAGCAGTACGTGCTGATGACTATCGGCGATGGTCTGGTGGCGCAGATCCCGTCCCTGCTGCTCTCTACCGCCGCCGCGATTATCGTTACCCGCGTCAGTGATAACGGCGATATTGCCTCGGACGTTCGCAGCCAGCTGTTGGCCAGCCCTTCAGTGCTCTATACCGCAACGGCCATCATGTTTGTGCTGGCGGTAGTGCCGGGAATGCCTCACTTTCCGTTCCTCATGTTCACCGGTCTGCTGGGCTTTACCGCGTGGCGGATGAGCAAGCGCCCGGAGGCGGCCGGAGCGGAGGAGAAAAACCTTGAAACGCTGAGCAAAACCATTACCGAGACCAGCGTCCAGCAGGTCAACTGGGAGACGATCCCACTCATCGAACCGATAAGCCTGAGCCTGGGCTATAAGCTGGTTTCACTGGTGGATAAAGCCAAAGGCAACCCGCTTACCCAGCGTATTCGCGGCGTGAGACAGGTGATTTCCGACACCAACGGGGTACTGCTGCCGGAGATCCGCATTCGGGAGAACTTCCGCCTGAAGCCCAGCCAGTATGCGATTTTCATTAACGGCATTAAGGCTGACGAGGCGGATATTCCCGCCGATAAACTGATGGCGCTGCCCTCAAGTGAAACTTACGGTGAGATAGACGGGGTATTAGGCAACGATCCGGCCTATGGCATGCCGGTGACCTGGATCCAGCCCGCGCAGAAGGCGAAAGCGCTGAATATGGGCTACCAGGTGATCGACTGCGCCAGCGTCATTGCTACCCACGTCAACAAAGTGGTGCAGCGCTACATTCCGGACCTTTTTAACTACGATGACATTACGCAGTTGCACAACCGCCTCTCTTCGATGGCGCCACGGCTGGCGGAAGACCTCAGCACCGCGCTCAACTACAGCCAGCTTTTGAAAGTTTACCGGACGCTACTGACCGAGGGGGTTTCGCTCCGCGATATTGTGACCATCGCCACCGTGCTGGTGGCGAGCAGTGCGGTCACGAAAGATCACATTCTGCTCGCCGCAGACGTGCGTCTGGCCTTGCGCCGTAGCATTACCCATCCGTATGTGCGCAAAGGCGAGCTGGCGGTTTATACCCTTGATAACGAGCTGGAGAATTTGCTGTCGAACGTGGTGAACCAGGCGCAGCAGACCGGAAAAGTGATGCTGGACAGCGTGCCGGTCGATCCCAATATGCTCAACCAGTTCCAGAGCAATATGCCGCAGATAAAAGAACAGATGAAAGCGGCGGGCAAGGAGCCAGTGCTGCTGGTGGCGCCGCAGCTACGTCCGCTGCTCGCGCGCTATGCTCGCCTGTTCGCCCCGGGGCTGCACGTTCTTTCTTATAACGAAGTCGCAGATGATCTCGAGCTGAAAATCATGGGGACATTAAGCTAACGCTACGACATGCGGCGGCTTAAGTTTACCTCAGAGCCGCCGCCTTATATCAGTGTTCGGGGCAAGGATCCCGGGTGAAAAACAATGGCTTAAAGGGATGTAATATGGGGATTGAAAAGGAGACGAAAAATCGGGACATTGCCGCCGCCAGCCAGCATTCTGCACATCCTAAACCGCTGACGTTTAAGGAATTTGTACGCCGTCAGGAGAAGAGCAAACGGCAGGATACTGTGACGGTAAAAGTTCCGTTAATCGAGCTGATGGATTTCTTAATGGCAGGCGCATTGCTGTTTATTTTTATCTCGATGCTGCTGTTGTTCGCCTATTAGATGATAGTCTCTTGCGTTAAAATCCGGCGGGCGCCCAGATAGTGCGCCTGCCAGAACGGATCGGCGAGTTCGCTTACCCGTATCGTTTCTCCGCTTCGCGGTGATTCAATAAACTGGCCATTCCCCAGATAAACACCCATATGATCGGCGATTTCCCGGCTGTGAACGTGGAAAAACAGCAGATCGCCCCGGCGCAGATCGCGGTTAGCGACAATGGTCGCCTTGCGATAGTGGAACATTTCGTTGGCGGTGCGGGGTAATTTGGCGGTCAGGATTTTGTTATAGGCGAAGAACACCAGCCCGCTACAGTCGAAGCCCTTTTCAGGCGTGGTGCCTCCCCACAAATAGGGTTTGCCCAACTGCTGCTCCAGGCGGTGGATGGCGACTTCGGTGATGTTATGCAGGTGGTCGCTGCTAAGAAAATGGCGGTTCTCCGCCAGCGCCAGCCAGCGGTTGTCGCTGGCCTTCAGCGGCCCGGGGAACCACTCCGGATGCTGTTCAATAAGCTGCCGGTTACGCTTACGCAGCGCCTTCTTGCTCTGTGCGTTTCCTTCCACAATAGAGTGCGCTTTTTTCTGCATCTGCGCATGATACATGCCGAACAACCGCCGACGATTTTGCATCCGCAGCGTTGCGGCATAGCTTAAATGCGGAGGGTGCGCCGGATGATGTACTACCGCGGCATGACAGGGTGTAAAACCCCCCCATAACGACAGCAGCCCCGGCAGAAGATACCGGGGCGCGAAGCGAGAAAACATAACGCTGCATTACCTGTTTAAACAAAGTGGTCACAGTGTATCGTGATGCTTAAATCGCCGGGCTTAATAATGGCTTATTAAATAATTAATCCTGTGATTTCAGTGCCGGAGCAGGACAGATTCGGCCGAACGGGCTCAACGGGAGCACGACGGCCATTAAACACGTTATCGCCAGACGCCAGTTCTGGATCGGCATACTCCATTTTTTCGACGCATCCTTGATCGCCAGATAAATAACCTTCCGCACCGAGTCATCTCTCGGGAACACTTTACGTTTTTTAATCGCAGCCCGGATCACGCTGTTCAGCGATTCTATCGCGTTCGTGGTGTAGATGGCCTTGCGGATATCCGGCGGGTAGCCGAAGAACGTATTCAGGTTTTCCCAGTGCGCACGCCAGCTTTTGCTGATTTGTGGATACTTATCGTCCCACTCACCCGCGAACGCATCCAGCGCCATCAGCGCTGCCTCTTCGGTCGGAGCCTGATAAACCGCCTTCAGTCCGCTGGTGACGGCTTTGTAGTCCTTCCAGGACACGTATTTCAGGCTGTTACGTACCATATGGATGATACACAGCTGGATATGGGTCTGCGGGTAGACGCTGTTTATCGCATCCGGGAAGCCCTTCAGTCCGTCCACGCAGGCTATCAGGATGTCCTGAAGGCCTCGATTTTCAGTTCCGTCAGCACACTCAGCCAGAACTTTGCGCCTTCATTTTCGGCCAGCCACATACCCAGCAATTCTTTCTGGCCTTCGGTGTTGATACCCAGCGCCAGGAAGACGGCTTTGTTTATCACACTGCCATTCTGGCGAACTTTCACGACAATACAGTCCATATAAACAATGGGATACAGCGCATCCAGTTGTCGGTTTTGCCACTCGGTGACCTGCTCTTTTACGGCGTCGGTGACCTTAGATATCAGCGTGGGCGACACATCGGCATCGTACATCTCTTTGAAGGTGGCGACGATTTCTCGAGTGGTCATGCCTTTGGCGTACAGGGATAAAATCTGGCTGTCCATCTGCGTAATACGCGTCTGGTGCTTCTTAATCAGCTGAGGTTCGAAGGTGTTTTCACGGTCACGCGGCGTGTTCAGTTCGATCTCGCCGTCATCGCAAAGCAGAGTTTTTGATGTGTAGCCATTGCGGGTGTTCGAGCCGGATTTAGGGACATTTTTCTCATGCCCGAGATGGTCAGTCAGCTCAGCATTTAACGCTGTTTCGACGGTTAGCTTCGTCAGCATACGAGAAAACTGGTTAAGATCAGCTTCAGTTTTAATGCCCTTAGCCAGTTCAGCCGCCAGCGCTTTGAGTTTCTTTTCATCCATAATTTACCTGTTTCGTTGTTGAAGTGAACATATCAAAAACAGGCAGATACACAATTTAAATTATAGTCTCATCCTTTGGCTTCGCGCCCTGATACAACTTATCTGCTACGTAGTTTAAAAAATGCCAATACAGGTACCTTTAGTACCGAAAAACGAAAAAAATTTAAACCCGTTAGATATTCAAACCACTTTAAAATAGCTTTATTGTCATTAACTCCTATCAATCTCCCATCAACCAATAGGTAAAAGAGTGATGCCACTGGCATCACATAAATACCTATCAATTACTCACCAATCAATAGGTAATAAAGTGATTCTATTGTATCGTTCCGGTGAACTCACATTTAGCTAAAACTTCACCATATCAATCAGCGCGGACAACAATTCGCTGAAGTTGGTATGTGACTCAATGACATAATCCGTTGATGCTTTATCGCGGATCTCAAAACAGTCATCATTGAAACTGTAGGCAAACACGGACATGCCATCTTCACCAATCAGTACCTTGTCAGAGAGGTTCGGATCGACATAGATATCGTTGTCGCGTGTTTCAAAGTTGCGGATGTAGATATTCGACCATACTGGCTCATCGTTCTCCGCCTGCACCAGGCTGTACAGAGTCAAGCCGTTGTACTCAAGCCCATCCATGATTTCAAACATATCAGAGTAGTCCAGCCGGTGAATCATCAGGCGCTGGATATCCTCAAAAACCTTTCTCTTCTGAGCATCCCACTCAGCAGGGGCTGCTTTGCGCATCAAGTCGGCCATTACATCTGGATCTACTGGGTTGGCTACCGGGTAATTATTGTCAACCAGCAGTGTTTTGAGGATGCCTGGAGTGAAATAACTTTTTAGCTGAGCGGGTAGCAAAGCAGGCATTGCTATTGTTCTTCCTTTCTCGTCGCAAAACTCAACAAGATAGCCCAGTGTCGGGGTATCAAAAACCATAACAATCGTACCTACCGTCCCTTTTGCCAGCCCTTCATCCGGCAAATCCTCGCCTAAAACCACAACGTCTAAGTCGGCTCTTTTCATTTTATTTTCTCATTTAACGAATATGGTTGTCAGGCGAGGAACTAATGCGTCTGTTTCATACATCCAGCCTGTACGCATAATCGCTGTTTCACCGTTGACGCCTAAAATGGGCATATCGACAGCCATTGTTTGACCATAATTATTTGCCTGCAACACTTTTGCTGGGGCCGATAATACGCCTTCCTGAATTCTTGCAGCTAAAACATCTGCATTAGTTGGGTTGTATCCCAGCGCTGACTCAAACACCCGGGCTTTGTGCCCCCCTGTAGGATGTGTTGAATCTAAAGCATAAGCCGCGAGTTTTTTCGGGTCGATAACGGCGTGTTCGGCGTTCACTAATGTACCGCTCTCAGATGTGAAACCTTTTATATATGGGCTTTCAAAAGTTGGTATTTTACTCAGACTCGATATTTCATCTAGTTCACTGAGAGGGTTTAACCTGCCCATTGTCAATCCTGCCGCAACGGAAGCACCCGCAATGATTAGACCTTTGTTATTCATGACTTGATCGTAACCCGCTTGAGCATCCCCACCAAGCTGTTGCGCGGTTTCATGAAACCCTTCAATATTACCGTTATACACACCGCCAGCGGCCAGCAGTCGGCCAACAGCTTTACTGTTTAGCGTTTTCCCCGATGGTGCAGTTGTTGGCCCGTAATAATCGTGGTGTATACGTTGAGTGGGGGCAGGCTTCCTGCCTTGCCGATCGGCAATTGCGTGCCGGTAAGCACTCGTGATTTCGTCCTTATACCATGCATGCCACGATGAGGCTGTAGGGGTAAAAATCAGATCGCCGTTGTCGTCGATGTAAAATGGATTCCTGTCGCTGCTCCAGCGCCTGGAGGTATCCACACCAACAAGCCAACCAATTTGCAGCTCGTGCTCTACCTCATCATAAATGGGATCTGCGTAGCTGCGATGCCTTCGCACATATGGTCGTTGATGTGGGGATATGCTGTATTTTTCTTTGGGAAGGCCAAAAGTGAGACTGTGACCGTTCGCTTCATAAGACAGATCGTAATGTATACACGCCTCTTTCAGCGAACCTGCTGGCGTGAGAATGTATTGAAAATCTTCAGGGTCTAATTGCCGTGTTAAATCATGAGACCGGTAGAGTCGAAACATGTGGAATCCTTATCCTTCCATTTTAGAGGGATTTCCCGCCCCGGCAGATTAATAATCAACCAATGAAATCTCTGAAAATATGACAACTCATTACCGATGATTGGAACCGCATGAACGCAAGACAAAAGCAGGCTGGTTGTTAGCCTGATGCTGGGATATTCGTTATTTCGATGGTTCCAATGCAGACATATGAACCGCTTCTTAGATAATTCTACAACCTATAAGCTGTTTTTAAATAATACACCCTACAGGCTGTAAAAAGACGATTTCAGCTAATGCCCCCAACCCATTCACCGAACTGCAACAGGGAAATAATTAAACCTAGCCTCTTAACTCCCCCCATTTTAGGTTTTTCGCGCGAAAAACTTGAAAAAATGGTGTGAATTAATTCTAACGCCAGATGATTAGGCTAAAAGCGACAAATCAGGGAATTTGTTTATCTCTACACAAAAGACACTTTTACGTGTCCTTTGTGTAGAGATAAACGGTAAAAATACGCATTCAGCCAAAACTTCCCAGCCCCATGTACAAAACAACCTGTTCGCCCTTTCTGGATTTCCCCAGACTTCAGCACAATCGCTACAGGGAGATCCCAATGAAAATCGCGCCTTACCTGATAACACTGACGCTACCGTTTATCTCGTTATCTGCCAGAGCGGATTACCACACCCAAATTAACGCCGGAAATACCGTTTCTGGCGATGTTGTTGATGGCTCAAAGGGTAATCAGCACGTTTATGGCACGCTGACTGACTCCACCATCACTGGCCCCTACACCTATAGCTACGTTGGCGATGGCGGGCAAACCAATCACATCACTGTTACCGATCACGGTGAGCTGTTTCTGGAACCGGGCGGCAGCGCTTATGACACTTCGGTTTACGGCGTGATGCAAAATCAGAGCGGACTCGATGAAAACACCACAGTGCAGTCCGGTGGACAATACACGTTGGGCGGCTATGGTATCTCCCACCAGCTCACCGTAGCACAGGGCGGCAGCGCTCAAATAAATGATGGTGCGCTGGATAGCTTCTGGCTCTATGGGTTGATGGACGTCAACAGCCAGGCAACGCTGACAGGCACAGGTTCAGTGGGTAGCAGCGGCGAACTGGTACTTAACGAGGGCGCAAAAACTTCCGGCCTAACCTTAGCACTGAATGGCGTACTTTCCCTGCAAAACGGCAGTGATGCTGGTCCGCATCATTATCAGATTGCAGGTCTGGAGATGGATGGCGGTACAGTGCTGTTTGACCCAACCTCCTTCGCCACACTGGATATGGAAACGCTCTCTGGCAGCGGCAATTTCTGGATGAATACCAATATCGCCGCACAACAGGGCGATATGATTAACGTCTCCGGGGAAGCTAACGGCGATTTTGGGATCAGGATAAACGACACTGGCGAATCCCCCGCAGATCCACAGTCGCTACAGGTCGTACAAACCGGAGGTGGAGACGCGCAGTTTACGCTGTTGAACCCAAACCAGCAGGTAGATATCGGCACCTGGGAATATGGCCTCACTCCCGACGGTCAGGGCAACTGGTCGCTGACGCCGCAGGCAACCCCCACGCCATCGACTGAAGCCGTACTGGCGATGGCAAACGTAACTCCCACCATTTTTCAGGCCGAAGCCAGTGTGCTGCAAACCCGTCTGGATGTTACTCGCTCCCGTCCGCATCAGGGAGAGCTATGGGTGCAGGCGCTGAGTAATCGCTTTGACGTTAACCGCACAGTTAATGCAGCTTATCACCAGCGGCTCGATGGGATGATGATGGGCTATGACAGAAATCTTCCTCGCCAGACTGGCCTGCTTACACTCGGCATTGCTGGCGGCTACAGCCGTTCCGATCTTGATCTCGCCAACAACAGCGACGGCTCAGTAGACAGCTACAGCGCCGCGTTATACGCCAGCTATTATGATCAAAGTCGTTTCTGGCTGGACGGAATGCTGAAAGGCAATCTGTTTAACCAGCACCTTAATGCCCGCATGAGTTCCGGCGGCCATGCCGACGGCAGTTACACCATCCCCGGTCTGGGTGGCGGCCTGGTTGCCGGGTATGACGCCAGATTCGCCGGGGCCACCCTATCTCCCTTTATCGGTTTCACCGGCTTCATTTCACAAAGTGATAATTACTGGCTATCGAACGGTATGCAGGCACATCCCGGCACGGCTAAATCTGCGCTGGGGCAAGTCGGGTTTCGGCTGCGTCAAAATATGACGACTCGTCATGGAACACAGTTCGTTCCGTGGCTGAAAGTCGCGCTGGAGCAGGAGTTTGTGCATAACAACCCGGTCAGAGTTAATGACGATAATTTCAATAACGATATCGCCGGAACAAGAGGAAGCTACCAGGCTGGCATCAGCGCCGCTCTCACGCCGCACATGCATATTTACGCCAGTATCAATTACGAGAAAGGTGATGGGATGGAATCGCCGTGGACCGGGAATGCAGGTTTTAGCTATAGCTTCTAATAACACCGTAAAGCTATAGCGATAAACACCACGTTGTTCCATAAAAAGGTCTTAGTATTGATATACGCCCTGTTAATGGAACAAATCAGTCCTCCATTATGACAATTTACATCATTAATACGTCTATCGATATCGACCAACCGATAGGTAAAAGGGTGATGCCAGTGGCATCAAAATTTCCATCAAACAATCTTCCCACCTAAGTTCTCACTTTTCCATTGCTTACAACCCCTCACACCGTCACTCTGCGCTGGAGCTAACGCTGAGCTGGAACGTTATGCCAGTCGTCATGTTTTATCTGAGAGCAATCTATCTCAAAAATAATAAACATTGAGATAGTTGTACAAAGCAGTCTATACTATCTCAAATCAATGAAATTTTGAGATAGCCACATGCCAATCAAAAGACCACCGGCACTTGTTCCGTTTTCCCAGCTCACCGGGGCGGATCTCGAAGCCCACCAGCACTACAGCCGCGTGACGGACGATAAAGGTCGCTATCTTCCGTTTGACGAATTTTGCCGCCGCACAGCCCGTGGAGAAAATGTCTCGATTGCCTGGACACTTACGCGCCGGGCGCGTAACTCAGCCATGCAACGGATTAATTATCGCAACGAAGCAGGCGAACAGGCGGGTTTTGTCCTGACGCCTAATATTATGTCAGTGTGTGAGCTGGTAGATAAACACGCCACAAGGCTGGCGCTTAAAGAACTTACCACCAGGCTCAGGGGCGCAGGTAAAGAGTTAACGGTACTAAGCCTGGAAGAACCAATTACCTCATCGCAACTGGAAGGCGCTAACACAACCATGCTTGTGGCGCGGAACATGCTGGAAAGCGGGAGGGCTCCCCGCACCGAAGATGAACACATGATCGCGGGTAATGCGCGGTTGATGGCCGAAATACCGGAACTCATCCAGGAGCCATTAACACCGGACTTAATCCGTCGCTTCCATGCCGTTGGCATGGGTGGAATTAACGACGAAAAATACCGTCCCGGCGAATTCCGCGATACCGATGATGTGGTGATTGCCGACGATGACGGTAACACTGTTCACCAGCCCCCAGCCGCCGCCAACCTGCCGGAACGCCTGCAAATGGTGTGCGATTTCGTAAACGACACTGAACACTACATTCACCCACTGGTAAAGGCTTGTATTCTTCACTTCATGATCGCCCACGAACACCCTTTCAGAGACGGTAACGGGCGTACAAGTCGTGGGCTGTTTTACTGGCACATGCTGAAATCAGGGTATGACGTGTTTAAATATGTGTCGATCAGCCAGCTACTACATGCCGCCCCGGCTAAATACGCCCACAGCTACCAGTACACTGAAACCGATGGCATGGATCTGACATACTACCTTGAATATCAGGCCAGTATTATCCATCGGGCAATGGTAAAACTCTTACAGCATGTAGACGATCTGGTTGCCCGCGCGGCCCGAGTTGATCATTTTTTGTATAAATCAGGGAGCTTATCGCGGCTGAGCGGACGGCAAGTCACACTGCTCAATATCATTCTGGCAGAGCCTGGTAAGACATATTCCGCAGCAGGCGTCGCTGAGGCGCTGGGCGTATCGGATAACACTGCGCGTAATGACCTGCGTACCCTGGTGCGTGAAAATCTCTTAACCGAGATATCAGAAAACGACCAGAAAACAGTTTATCGGGTATCCCAGGATCTGAGCTAAACCCCGGAACAAAAACTACCTCTGATAAATCAGCACAATGTTATGGGGATTGATGCCACTGGTATCAATCCAATGTCAGTCAATCTCAACCAACCGCCAGGTAAAAGGGTGATGCCAGTGGCATCAGAACTCCAGTCCAACAGTCTTCCTGCCTGCGTTTTCGCTTCCCCCTTGCTCCCGCCCTCCATCGCAACAGAAAAAAATGTAAATATTTTAGCTTTTTAACGCCATTATCGCAGTAATAATAGCACTTTCTTCCATGTACTGATTACAAGTAATAACAAAGGCTGAATTGATATGAAAGTGCTAATATTATGGCAATATACAATTTTAAAAGATAAAATATTACCACTATGGCTAAAAAAACCGCTCCATTACTTCCTGATACTAACCAGTTGCTTGCTGAATTCGGTGAGCGGCTCAAGCTGGCGCGCCTGCGGCGTAAACTCACAGCAAAACAGGTTGCGGAACGAGCAGGTATGTCGCCAATGACTCTGCGTTCTCTCGAATCAGGTGGGGCTGGTGTGACGATCGGGGCTTACTTATCAGTTATGCAGATTTTAGGGCTTGAAAACGATCTGAATAAACTTGCTGCCGAGGATGACCTGGGACGCCAGCTTCAGGATTCCCGGCTGATAAGAAAAATGCTCGTTTCTCGTTCCCCTACCTCCAATCGCAAAAACACGCATACCGGGAACGTCATTAAACACGATGCCTCCGGCAAACAAGTTACGACCTCAGCACCTTCAGAACATCCCGAGGTAAAAACACCAACGGCGACGTCTGCATCCCTGGCCGCACTGTTAAAACCAATAAAGAAACCCATAAAAGGTAACTGACGATGGCAATGATCGGCGTATACGCAGACTGGGATGGGCTGTATGGTCCCAAACGAATCGGTTTCCTGCACAGCCGCCGGACCCGTGCGCGTGAACTATTTGAATTTCAGTATGATCCGCAGGCATTAACTCACCCCGCACTTAATTTTCTGCAACTTGACCCAGAAATAATGCTGTTTGAGGGAGCACAGTATCCGACGCCGCCACGAGATAAATTTGGCGTATTTGGCGATTCCAGCCCGGACCGTTGGGGGCGAATGTTGATGAAACGACGTCTGGAACGGGATATTCGCGAAGGACTCCAGGCAGAAGGTACACAATTGTATGAATCTGATTTTCTGCTGGGCGTACATGATCTCTATCGGGTTGGCGCTCTGCGTTACAAACTGGAAGATGCAGGTGAGTTTCTCGATGACCGAATTGATGTTGCCGCACCACCTTTTACCGAAATTGCTGCATTAGAAAGGGCCAGTCGGGCGCTTGAGGACGATCCGGATAACAAAGCCTTGATGGGTCAGGAATGGGCGTGGAAGCTAACAGCGATACCGAACGCCAGCGCTTCGCCGAGCTGCTGGCCCGTAAAGAGCATCAGCGGGTGGAGAAAGAACTGGCATTCCAGCGTGCCTACGACCAGGCATGGAAGCGGATTTACCCGACGCTGACGCCCATCCGCAGCGTCGTCCAGCCGCGTCTGGCGCTGTTCGTCAGCGAAAAATGCCCGGCCTGCGAGACGCTGGCGCAGAAGCTTATCAACGACGACCGTCCGCTGGACATCTGGCTGGTCAACAGCCGTAACGACGATGCCAGCCTGCAACGCTGGGCGCAGCGCCAGCATATTGATATGCGCAAGGTCGAACGCGGGCAGATAACGCTTAATCACGATAACGGGCGCTGGCAACGCCTCGGCGGCGGAAAACTGCCGTTATTGCTGGAGCAACAGGGGGAGCAATGGCGTCCCGTCTCTGCACCCTGACAGTCGGCCTGCTCATCAGCGCTCACGCCTGTGCCGTGCCGCCGCTGTATGCGCAAATCGCCCGCCAGCAACAGGTTCCGGCTGAACTGCTCTACGCGGTGGCCCGTGCTGAAAGCGGTACCCGACTGACGCAGGGAGTACATCCATGGCCGTGGACGCTGAATATTGCCGGAACCGGCTACCGTTACCCCAGCCGTTCTTCAGCCTGCCGGGCATTGCTGGCCTTCGCCCGAACCCGCAACCTGAAACGCATCGACGCCGGGCTGGGACAGATTAATCTCGGCTGGAACGGGCAATGGTTCCCCTCGCTGTGCGCCAGTTTTGATCCGGCTGACAATCTCACCGTCACCGCCCTGCTGCTGCGTCAGCACTACAACGCATCCCCCGGAAGCTGGCTGGACGCCGCCGCCCGCTACCACCATCCCGCCGGAGGCAAGCCCGCCGCCGTCTACCGCCAGAAAATCAGCCAGCAAATCCGGCTACTCTCCGCATCAGGAACGTCGCCATGAAACACCTTATTCCAGCCATGCTGTTGTTTACTGTTGCCGCTATTGCCGGGCCTGCCGTTCCCATGCAGGCACTGGATGAAGCCCGGTTGCTGCCGGTCATCACCCGCGATCTGCATCCTGGTCAGCAACCCCGTCTGGCGCTCAGCCTGCCGGGAATGACGCCACTGTTTTTAATCGGCGACGATCCTCTGTCCACAGAATGGCTGCGCCAGCACCGGGACGCGTTAAAAACCCTGCACGCCACCGGGCTGGTCGTGAACGTCACCACGCTGGCGCGGTTGAATGCCCTACGGGCCATCGCACCGACGTTAACGCTGCTGCCCGTCAGTGCCGACGATATGGCAAAACATCTGCCCATCACCGCGTATCCGGTGCTGATCACCGACAAGGGACTGGAACAGTGAGGCTCGATTTTATCCTGCGCCCGGCGGTGGAGCTTTACAGCGCCAGCGCGGCCCTGCTGGCGGCAGTATGGTGCGTTATCGCACCGCAGTTGTTCCTGCTTACTCCCCTTTCTGGATGGCTGCTGGCGCTGGCATTGCTTTCACTGTCTGCCCTGCGGCTAAAGCAGGGAGTACGCATCCTGTGCTTTCGCCGCCGCGTGCGCCATCTGCCGCTCTGGACGCTCTCTGCTAGCCGTATCCCGCAGTTACCCGACTCGCTGTTTCTCGGGCGCGGCTTTCGGTGGCTACCCACGCATACCCAACGGCTGTATTTGTGTCACCTGCCACAGTGTGAACACTGGCTGCGGACAGACCGTCCTTCCGCCAGCGGCGGCGATCCACTGCTGCACGGCGTGGAGCTGCACGAAGGCCACGTCACGCTGCCACTGCGCGACCGACCGGGACATACGCTGGTACTCGGCACCACCCGCGTCGGCAAAACCCGGCTGGCGGAGCTGCTGATTGCCCAGGATATTCGCCGTGGCGACACGGTGATTGTTTTCGACCCCAAGGGCGACGCCGACCTGCTGCGTCGCGTCTGGGCTGAAGCGCACCGCGCCGGGCGGGAAAGCGTCTTCTGGCTGTTCCATCTTGGCTGGCCAGAGATTTCCGCCCGCTACAACGCCGTCGGACGTTTTGGCCGCATTTCGGAAGTTGCCAGCCGTATCGCCGGACAACTTTCCACCGAGGGCAACTCCGCCGCCTTCCGCGAGTTCGCATGGCGCTTCGTCAACATCATCACCCGCGCCCTGGTGGCGCTGGGCCAGCGACCGGACTACGCCCGCATCGCCCGTCACGTTATCAATATCGACGAACTGTTTATCGACTACGCTCGCGCCTTTCTGCCCGGACACGACCGACAGGCATTGGACAACGTGGTGCGGATTGCCGGTGGCATCACCGAGAAAAACACGCCGCGTAACCTTCAGGGACGGGACAACTACGTCGTCGCACTGGAGCAGTACCTTTCCACCACCCGGCTGCATGACCCGATCCTCGACGGCCTACGTTCTGCCGTGCGCTACGACAAAACCTATTTCTTAAGATCGTCGCCTCGCTGCTGCCGCTGCTGGAAAAACTGACCACAGGGAAAATCGCGCAACTGCTGGCCCCGGACTACGGCGACCTCAACGATCCACGCCCGGTATTCGACTGGCAGCAGGCCATTCGCCAGCGGGCGATTGTCTATGTCGGGCTGGATGCGCTGTCCGATGCAGAGATTGCCGCCGCTGTCGGCAATTCCATGTTCGCCGATCTGGTCAGCGTCGCCGGGCATATCTACAAGCACGGCGTGATGGATGGCCTGCCGCAGACGGAAGAGAAAGCGGCAATCAACCTGCACTGCGATGAGTTCAGCGAACTGATGGGCGATGAATTTATTCCGCTGATCAACAAAGGCGGCGGCGCAGGCGTGCAGGTCACGGCTTACACCCAGACGCTCTCCGATATCGAAGCCCGCATCGGCGACCGCGCCAAAGCGGGACAGGTGGTCGGCAACTTCAACAGTCTGATCATGATGCGGGTGCGGGAGACCGCCACCGCCGAACTACTGACAAAGCAACTGCCGCAGGTGGATGTGCTCAGCAACAGCGTCAGTTCCGGCGTCACCGACAGCGCCGACGCTCAGGGCAATATCGGGTTTTCCAGCAACACCCAGGATCGCGTGAGCAGCGTACAGGTGCCGCTACTGGAACCCGCCTCACTGGTCCAACTCCCCAAAGGCCAGGCATTTGCCCTGCTGGAAGGCGGTCAGCTCTGGAAATTACGTATCCCGTTACCGGACGCGGCGCACGATCTGCTGATGCCGGAAAACATCGCGCAAATCGCCCGTTATATGGAAAAACAGTACGACAGCGCTCCCGTATGGTGGAACCGCCCGGAGACAGTTGTAACGACGAAAAATGACCCTATTTTATGGCTGAACGACAGCGAAACCACGGAGAAACTGACCGATGACACCCCGGACACATCGCCATCTCGTAAGCGTTGAAGTTATATCGCCCGCGCAAACCTTGCCACTTCCCCTGCAACAGGCAGTAGATGCGTTGACGCAGGGAGAAACGCCCGACCAGATTATCGCTCGCATGAATTTGCAGGGCTTTCAGGCATGGCGCGAAGCTACATCACCGCAGGATGAACACGACATTTTTCAGGTACGACTGCATGAGGCGCACGAGGCTCGATTCCTCTGCCACTATATCACCCTGCCACTGCACTGATGCCCGAAGATGCGCCACCAGGACCCGTGCGTCGCCCCGGATTGTTCGGCTGGATAGCATTACTTCCTGGCGTGTTGGTTGGCTTTTGCCTCGGTGCATGGATGCTGGCAATAGCGCTGGAGTGGCTGGGCAATGCGTTTTACTGGCGGAACACCTGCGCCAGCCACAGTGAACAGGTATTGCAGGCAACATGGCAGTGGTGGCGGGACTCCGCTGGCGCGCCTGTGTGGTTAGTAGAAGATCTGGCGCTTGTCAGTGATACGTTGCAAAAAGGAAGCGCGGCGCTAGTTCATTCGCTCAACGGGCAGAGCGGCTTATTCTGGACGGAGACGGTCACGACGGTGATCCGCTGCGCGTTACTGTCTGCGGGTAACGTCACCCTCACCTTTTTACTGCGGCTGGCGATTTTGTTGCAGGCGCTGCCGCTGTTTGCACTCACCATTACCATTGGACTTATTGACGGGCTGGTAAGACGCGACTTACGGCGGTTCGGCGCAGGATATGAGTCCGGGTTTGTGTATCATCATGCTAAGCGTATGATCGGTTCCAGTCTGGCAGCAACGGGGCTGGTCTGGCTGGCGATGCCAGTTTTTATTGAACCGGAGTATATGTTAATACCCGAGGTATTATTTAATCTCATGGCGATAATCGTAACGGTTGGTAACTTCAAAAAATACATTTAATATAGCTTTAAACGTATTTAGTGGTCTAATCATTAAAAACATCAACATATCTAATATATATTACCCCAGAGACAAACCTCAGGCGCATTTAAAAGCCAGCAATTACCTCACTGGCTTTATAGTTTACAAACACTGAAAACATAAAAACCATTAACTATTTATTACATTTATATTTTGTGAATATTCACCATTAATTAATGGTAGTTTCACAGGTGCAGGACTGTCTGCATATGAGAATATAATGCTTAAAGAACTTCCCCCTACGCTGACCCCAGTCAACGTAGCATCGATTGAAGTAATGTCATTAATGTAAGTTGCAACCCCATTTGCAGTTAATACCGAATCATCACTTGAAAAAACGTTGAGACCGCTAAATCCATTTGAATTTGTACTCTGCATCAGTTCATAGCTTGTCCCATCAGCCGTATAATATAATTCAAATTTAACATATTTTTCTTCCCCAACGCCAATAGTATTATCCAGAATAGAGCTAAAAGCTTGCTGAGCAGGAATGTTTATATAGAAATTATATTCAAAAAGAAAATCAATCACACGTCCAGATAAGTACTCGGCCTCAGAGACATCTGTTAAGTAGTTCTCCTGTACATTACAAATCGTTAGATTAGAAAGATTGAATAACGGTGAAAGCGATGTAATGCAATTCTGTTGTAAATATAACCTTGAAAGTTCTCTTAGTTCAGACAATGCGGTCAAATCATTAATGTAATTATCTTGAAGAGCTATGTTTGTCAAATTAGTATTGGTACTTAATGGTGACAGATCCTTAATAAAATTACCGCCCAAATTGATTTCATTAAGATTAGGCATTCCCTTAACAAAATTTATATCCTGCAATTCAGCATACATAAAATCCAGTCTTTCTAAACTGCTAATCTGACTGATATATGTTAAATCTGAAATTTCCAAGCAATAGGATAAATCGAGTATAGCCAGAGAAGGAAGATATGGCAGTGAAGATATATCACTGAGAACAGATGATCTACTTAACAATAGGGAATTAAGCGAACTGGCCCCCTCAACTCCTTTTAAGCTGACGAGGGAAGACAGATATCCACCAGTAATGGATTTTAATTTATTCATCCCCATTGCAAAACTAAATGTAGCAACTTGAGTATAACCAACACCCAATTGTTCAAGATTTATTAGAGATGCAATTTCTTGAATGGCCGAATCTGTCATTGTATAGTTAGAGCTTATATTCAAATAAATTAATGAAACTAGTCCAGTAACAGGCACAAGATCAATCACTTTATTTTCAGAAAAATCAAAATATTGCAAATTAATACAATATTCCATGCCTTCCAGACTTTCGATGCCAAGTCCAGAAACATTAAGTGTTGTCAGTGTAGCTAAGGCATCTGTTGTTAAAGGGCTATCTAAAGGAATCTGACATGCTTTATGAAGCGCTATATTAAGCGCATTATCAGGAACTAATACTGTGTCATTTAACATATGTAACCTCTTATAAATTATTGAGCAATAAGGCTCACAAAGAATTTAAAACATTCCACTCCCTCTGTCTGTGCAATTCTTACCACACTTTGATTATTTTTTGCCCTCAATACATAAATACAAATTGCTGAATCCACCAGAGCTTATCTTGCTAACCTAAACTCAATATTTGTATTTTTAATTTCGAGCTGAAGATCCCCATCGGATTGGTGCATAGTACTCAACAAGCTTGAACAGATGAGAAATCATATTATGCAAGTAACCACCTCATTTTTTATTGGTCTACTTATTACCCCTCACGTTCTCGCCACTCCCCTCACCGAGCGCGAAGAGCTAACCCTGTCCCTCAACCAACTAATCCAAATCGAAGCCTCGCTCCACCGCGCCCAGCAAAGCGCCAGAACCGGCATCAACGAGCGTTACTACTTCGACTATCCACGCATCCACCGCGATATCACTACCCTGCGCAGCGGGATTGAGCATTACCTCACCCCCACCCGAGCCCAACCGCGAGATACGGCGACGCTGGTCGGGCAATTCCGTGAGGAGAAAACCGCGCCATGAGCCCTGAACAAATCAGTGCCTTCCAGGCTGCCAGTCTGGTGAAACCCGATGCCGTTAGTCTGGTGATGCTCGGCCTGTTCAGCGCCTTTCTGCTGCTGTGGGTGGTCTGGGTACTGAATGACGCCTACCGGGGCGTGGCGACCGCGCGGGTGAGCTGGCGAGCGCTGGGCAGCATCGGCGGGCGAACCATCTTACTGCTACTGATCAGCTTCTGGCTGGTACTGAGCTAGCGGATTTCAGGAGGCAAAATGAAAAAACACATCTTCAGATGGCTGCCATGGTTCCCGCCGCTGCCTGCATATGCCGATCTGCCAAAGATGGAAGATCCTTCGCGCGGTCAGGGCGACGGCATCATGGAGACGTTGCAGAACTACGGCTATGACATCGTGATCCTGATGACGCTGGGCATCTGCGCCGTGGGCTTTCTGGTGGTCGCCAACAACTGCATCGCCACCTACTCCGAAATCCAGGGTGGGCGTAAGCAGTGGAAGGACTTGGGGGCAATGGCGGGCGTTGGCGCAATTCTGCTGGTGATCACCATCTGGTTGCTCAACCAGGCCTCGGACATCCTGTAAACCATGAGCACCATCCCCTTTCTCCCTGAGCGGCTGAACCGCGAGCCTGCGGTGTTTCGCGGTCTGACGGTCAGCGAGCTGCTGATAGCGCTGCTGGTCGGGCTGGCTACTGGCGCAATCGCCGGAACCATTCCGGCAGTACTTTGGCACAACTGGAGTCTTATCCCCGGTTGCGCCCTGCCCGGAGGTGCGCTGGCGATCCTCTGCGGCGGGCGCTGGCTGGCGCGGCTGAAGCGGGGGCGTCCGGAGAGCTGGCTGTACCGGGCGCTGGAGCTGAAACTGGCCCGTTTCGGCATTGGCGCTCAGCGTTTTGTTCTGCACGATGGCGTCTGGGCCATTCGCCGGAGCCGACGATGAGCGCCTTTAAGCACGCGCTGGCCGCGCGGGATGCGCATATCCGCACCCTACATATTGCGCTGGTCGCGTTATTCCTGCTGGCATCAGGTATGGGATTCGGCTGGTACAGCGCCCCACGCCAGCTCACCGTTTATTTGCCGCCGGATCTCCGCGCCGCCAGTCAACGTCCGTGGTGGGAAGTGCCGCCCGCCACGGTCTACGCCTTCGCGTTCTCTGTGTTTCAGCAGATCAACCGCTGGCCGACCAACGGCGAGGCCGATTATCCCCGCAACCTCAGCGCCCTGCGGGCTTACCTGACTCCCGGCTGCTACAGCCAGATTGACCGGGAATTTCGCCAGCGTCTGCAAAACGGCGAGCTACGCGACCGGGTGCGCGGCGTGTATGAAATCCCCGGTCGGGGATTCAGCGACAGGCGGGTGCAGATCCTCGACCGCGACAACTGGATTGTGACGCTGGATCTGACCGTTGATGAGTATTTCCACTCCGAACCCGTTAAGAGGGCGATGGTCCGTTACCCCATTAAGGTGCTGCGCTATAACATCGACCAGCAGAAAAATCCGTGGGGGCTGGCGCTGGACTGCTTCTCCTCGCCGCCGCAGAAGCTGGAGGCGGCTAAACCATGAACACCCGCCCACTGCTGATCCTGCTGGTTGCCCTCCCCCTGCACGCCGTCGAACTGGTGAAGTGGGAACGCATCCCTCTGCCGGTGGCGCTGAACATCGGGCAGGAGCGGATCGTCTTTGTCGATCGTAATGTCCGGGTGGGCTATCCCGCCGTGCTGGAGGGCAAGCTGCGCATTCAGAGCAGCAATGGCACGTTGTACCTGCTTGCCAGCCAGCCGTTTGCCGCCACCCGGCTACAGCTTCAGGACACAGAAAACGGCGAGCTGATTTTGCTGGACGTCTCCGCCAGCAAAGGCGAGCACATCCAGGAGCCGATGCGCATTGTCCGCGAAGAGAAGAAAACGCCTGATGCGAAGCCCGATGCAGTTCCAGAATCCTCACCCTCCACGCCGCTTCCGGTCGCGCTCACCCGCTATGCCGCGCAGATGCTGTATGCCCCGCTACGCACCGTGGAAACTTTGCCGGGCGTTCAGCCCGAAGGCGTGCGGCTGGCAAAAACCATCACCACCCTGCTGCCCACGTTACCCATCAACGCCATACCGATCGGCGGCTGGCGGCTCGATCCTTATCATCTGGCGGCGATCCGGCTGCAGAATGAAAGCGTCACCCGGCTGGAACTCGATCCACGCCAGCTTCAGGGGCGGTTTTACTCCGCCTCCTTTCAGCATCGCTGGCTGGGGCCTGCGGGCAGCGCCGAAGACACTACCGTGCTCTATCTCATCACCCGCCATAAGCGTCCTGAACAGGCGATCCTGCCGGAGCCTGCGCCGGAGAAGAAAAAATGAAGCTCCAGGCCAATATCCTGCTGCGGGTTCTGACGCCGCTCATTATGCTGGTAGGCAGCGTCCTGCTGTTTCATGCCTGCCAGGATCGCAAAACCACCCCGTCAAAATCCTCAGCACCTGTAACGCCCCTCAGTCACGACGAACTGAAAGCGCTGGGGATTGAGGAACCGGAAGCAGCCTCCGGAGAACCACTGCGCTGGATAGCCCCCGCTGATACCCTGCCAACCGATAAAAATGGTCGTCCTCTGCAACCTGCACTGGCCTTTCCTTCCGCGATGCAGAACACCGCGCCACAACCAAAAGCACCGCCTCCCGCCGTCGTCAAACCGGTCTACACCCTGCCACAGAACAGCACGTTAATCGGATCGGTGGCGATGACCGCATTGCTGGGGCGCATTCCGCTTAATGGCAGTGTCACTGACCCTTACCCGTTCAAAGTGCTGATTGGCCGCGATAACCTCACCGCCAACGGCATCGAGTTGCCCGATATTGAAGGCGCGGTGATCTCCGGGAGCGCCACCGGCGACTGGACACTCTCCTGCGTGCGCGGCAGCTTGACGTCAATCACCTTTGTTTTCCGCGATGGCACGGTGCGCACGCTCCCCGCTGAAGGAGATAAAAGCGGAAACGGCACGGAAGGCAATATCGGCTGGCTGTCCGACCCTCACGGCCTGCCCTGCATCCCCGGCGAACGTAAATCCAACGCCGCCGAATATATCGGCTCGCAGTTTCTGCTGGCCGGATCGTCCGCCGCCGCGCAGGCGCTGGCGAACAACCAGACCACCTCCACCGTGGAAGATGGATCCATCACTACCGCGCTAACGGGCGACAGCGGGCAGTACGTGCTCGACCAGGCATTGGGCGGCGGCTTGAAGGAGAGTGCCGACTGGTTTAAACAACGCTACAGCCAGATGTTCGATGCCATCTACGTACCGCCCGGCCAGGCCGTCGCCATCCACATTACCCGCCAGTTAGCCATCGACTACGAGCCTGACGGACGGCGGGTTAACTACCGCACGACGGGCGATCGCACTGGAGACCTGGACTAATGCGTACTCTGATTTTGCTGTTGTCGATGCTGCTGACCGCCTGTAGCACCGACCAGAAAACCCTGCTGCCGGTGGATGAAAACACCACCATGCTGAACATCTGGGGCCGACAGAATAACGATGCACAGGCACTGTACGACGCACGCTCAGTCCTGCGTCGCCCGCTGGATGACGCCACGCTGACCGCACAACAGCAGCAGGCCACACGCAGCGACGGCAATGCCGCGCAGGCACTATTCCGGCGACTGCCTAATCCGGATCTGGAGATGTATATTTTTCCCCATCTGGCGGGCAGCGAAGGTGTTCCGGTGCCGGGATACACCACCGTCTTCCCCTTCTATAACCGGGTGCAGTACGCCCTGCCCGGCGAGCGGACCGATCCGCTGTGATGATGCGCAGCGGCACCCTAGCCGAACAGACGGTGGACAGTCTGTACCAGAAAGGCGCGTCATTCGTCGATTTTCTGCCGTGGGTGGAGTATCAGCCGGAAAGCAAAACGCTACTACTGGATGACGGGCGCTCGGTCGGCGCGGTGTATGACATCACGCCGTTCGGCACCGAAGGGCGCTCTCCGGCAAGGCTGGAAGAACTGCGCGATATTCTGAAGGACGCGCTCCAGGACAGCTTCACGGAATACGACCGCCATCCGTGGGTGGTGCAGTTTTACTGTCAGGATGAGGACGACACCGCAAGCTGGCTGGCCGCACTGCATGACTACGCCGTACCGGAAGCACGGAACTCTGATTTTACCCGCGCCTGGCTGAACGAGATGGAGCGCCATCTGCACGCCGTTTCCCGCCCGGAAGGCTACTTCCTGGACGATGCCGTCAGCCATACCCGCTGGCGTGCCCAGCAGCGCCACACCCGCATGGTGATCTACCGCTGGCTACCTGCAAAATACCGCGATCCGCTGGAAAACTCGCCAGAAGAGGCGCTGAACACCGTTTGCGAACGGATGGTCTCCGCGCTGGCGGGCGCGGGTATTCACGTCCGCAGGCTGGAGAGTGAGACCATTCGCCACTGGCTGCTGCGCTGGTTTAATCCCGCCCCGCAGATGACCGATTCACCCCGGCAGTTCTGGCAACAAATGGCGCAGCAGGATGATACGCCGGAACTGTACGACTTTGCCGAGAGCCTGCTGTGCAGTGAACCCCGCTCGCAGGCCGCGCAGGGAACATGGCTGTTCGACCAGCGTCCGCATAAGGTCATTGTGCTGGACAGGCTGCGCAAACCGCCCACCGTCGGCCATATGACCGGAGAATCCGCACGTGGCGACGGCATTAACGCGCTGTTCGACCTGCTGCCGGAAGGGGTGATTATGGCGCTGACTATTGTCGTCTGGCCGCAGGACCGGCTCGAGGAGCATTTAAGCCGCCTCAGCGACCGCGCCATCGGCGAGAACGTCGAATCGGAGTACACCAAAAAAGATTGTCAGGAGGTGCGCCACTGGCTGAAGGACGGCCACAAACTCTACCGCAGCGCACTGGCGTTTTATCTTTCCGCCCCGGATAACGGCGAACTGACCCGACACGTGCGCAGCCTGAACAGTCTGCTGCTGAATGCGGGTATGGTCCCGGTACAGGAGAACGACGAACTCGCTCCGCTCAGTTCGTGGCTGTGCTGGGATCCGCTCAACCGTGAGGACCGCGCCCAGAACGGCCACCTGTTGCTGCTCGGCCCGACCGGTGCAGGCAAATCTGCCACCCTGAACGCCAAAATCGCACAACTGATGGCGCTGCATCGACCGCGCCTTTTTATCGTCGAGGCAGGCAACTCGTTCGGACTGATGGCCGATTACGCCCGCGAGCACGGCCTGACGGTGAATAAAATCAGCCTGAAACCCGGCTCCGGCATCACGCTACCGCTGTTTTCTAACGCATGGAGGCTGGCAGAAAGCGACGTGATTTTGCCAGAACCAGATAACGACAATCCCGAAGATACCGATAACGAGCAGCGCGATCTGCTGGGTGAGATGGAGATCACAGCTCGCCTGATGATCACTGGCGGCGAACTGAAAGAAGACGCCCGTCTGACTCGCTCCGACCGGGCATTAATTCGCGAAGCGATTCTGTACGCGGCCCGGCTCACCGCTCGCGAGAAAAGACAAACGCTGACTCAGGATATCCGCGATGCCCTGTTCACGCTGGCACAGGATGCGGCGCTACCGGAATCCCGCCGTAACCGGCTGTGGGAAATGGGTGAAGCAATGAATATGTTCTGCTCCGGGTTTGAAGGGGAATTGTTTAACCGAGAGGGTGAGGCGTGGCCGGAGGCGGATATCACCCTGGTAGATCTGGCGATGTTTGCCCGCGTAGGGTACGAAGCGCAACTGGCGATTGCCTATATCTCGCTGATTAACCATATCAACAACCTCGGCGAGCGTGACCAGCATCTGGCCCGGCCCATCGTAAATATTACCGACGAAGCGCATATCATCACCGTCAACCCGCTGCTGGCGCGGTTTCTGACCAAGGGTTCGAAAATGTGGCGCAAGCTGGGGATCTGGCTGTGGCTGGCAACGCAGAACCTGAGTGACTTCCCGGATGATGCGAAAAAACTGCTCAATATGATCGAGTGGTGGGAGCTACTGGTGATGCCGCCCGAAGAGGTGGAGCAAGTCAGCCGCTTTAAATCTCTGACGCCGGAACAGCGCCAGCTCCTGCTCAGCGCCACCAAAGCGCCGGGGAAATATACCGAAGGCGTAGTACTTTCGCCAAGAGTGGAAGCGCTGTTCCGGGTGGTCTCCCCTGCCCTGTGGCTGGCGCTGGGAATGACGGAAAACATGAGAAGGCGGAGCGGATGAGGATTATGCAGGAGTTTGGGTGTAGTGAGCTGGAGGCGGCGATGAGGGTGGCTGAAGCTCATGCTATTACCAGCGGCCTCACAATATGATGTTGTCGATGTGTTCACATAAATCGCCTGTTCATGAATCATAAAAATATTATTACCGTGAACAAGACAGGAAAAACAAAATATATTTATTACGTCAATATTTAAATGCTAATGCCTGTATATTTACCCATAAACTAAATATTTACATCATCTGTCTGGCTGACATTTCGCATACTGACAAAGCTGGGAATAATAATACGTCACAACAAAATAAACAATACCTTTTATTGTCTTATAGGAGATACGTAATATAACACATTAGAAACAGTGTATTTCTTTCTTGAAATATAATTCGTAACAATTGCATTATTGTAACACTTTTCAAAACATCTACTATCTTAGTCTATATTGTAGCAGACTCTTTTATTCTGGAAATTGGCTACAGAAGAGAAGAGTGAGACTCAATCCATTATTTTAAATAAGGGATCGTTATGGCAGACATAGAGGGGATAGCACGAAGGATATACGACATCATTGTTTCTCCTGATACAGTTACAGGGCTTATCAATGGTGGGTTATCTGTTCCTTTAGATTATGGTTATCTGATTTACGGTATCTTTGATACGGATACAAGATATGAACGTGAAACAGAAAGAATCCGTATGATGACCGCTATAAGACACGACATCCTTAACTATGAAAATATCGTTAATGCAGTTAAATTAATCTTTCAATTATTCAATAAGTACTTATCAGAATCAGAACAAGATAAAATATACAGAAGTGTAGTTACCTCTATTGTGGGCAGAATCTCCACGAATATTATCGCATCTAACATCGCTAAAGCCGTTATAGAAAAGACTTCATTTACCTATGTAGTATTTAAGGGAAAAGGTAATCCAATAGCCTTTTTAAGTACAATTCTCTTGTTTGGCGGGATGGCAGAGCGTTCCATCAGGACGTCTGATAGACTCAGTAATGAAGCACCTGAGGTATACGAGTTATTAAGACCCCGCGATTACGATCTCCTTTATTTCTTATTTGCTGATGCGGTACAACCTTTTGTTGATGCCATCCACACAGGATACACTGAGGGAAAACCCGTGTTCGACAGGATTATGCAGAGAGTGGAAGAACGTTTAAATACGAATGCGAAGGCTGGGTGATATGAAAAAAATTATCGCTCCAATCGTTAATATAGTTCTCTGTGCCTATATTGTTGCCATATGCTTCATTTGCCTGATTGAATTTAATAACTGGCAAGATAAAATAATCGCAGTTACGATTACAATCGGCAGTGCTTATATCATCGCCATTGTATTAAATAGATTGTTGAGCACAAAGATACGTATATTAGGCGGGGTTTTTGATTTACTATCGGGCCCACTGTTAATTATAGGTGCTATTGCTTGCATAGCCTTACTTGACCCTTGGCCTGTTAAGATTGTTTGTGTGTTTTTATGGGTCGTTATAATGTTTTGCTTACCTTCATTTATAAACAGAGATAAGGAATAACCATGTCAAATCCAGCATATCTTTGGTTAACCGATGCAAATGGTTCTCCTATAATTGGTAGTTCTTTAGTTACAGGGCGTATTGGCGCTATTGAATTAAAAGCGGTAACGCACCACTTATCCATTCCTGTGGATGGAAACACCGGGAGATTAACAGGAACCCGAGTACATACACCTATTACTGTACAGAAAGATTTTGATAAAACAACGCCCCTTTTGTACAAAGCGCTGAGTGAGAACCAGACATTAAAGTCAGCAACCATAAAAATGTATCAGATCCTTGATGCAGGTGTTGAAAGCGAATACTTTAATATTATTTTAGAGAATGTGAAAGTAACTGGAATAACCCCCAATTTATTTCCCGGTTCTGGTACAGGTACACACAGCGAAACTATTCAGTTAAGATATGAGGCCATTACTGGAAACATTGCGATGGCAATATCATTTACAAAGATTCCTGGAATCACAGGGCAACAGCATGAGGTGATTTTTGCTTTATTTATCAGGCCCGATAAACCTCAACATGCAAATTTATCGGGTACAGGATCCCTGTCAGAGTACAGCAAGCCGAGACCAGCGATTGACCTGGGTGGTAGGGATACTCTCTCGATTTTGAACTGGTTTTCCGGTATTTTTCAGTACATCCGGGGCTACGAGCCGCTCGTCAGTAATTGAATTTTGACGGATTCCGACTTATAACCCCATATTTATATTACTGAGAGTGGCAACTCATGAAAACCGTAGAATTCTTACAATACACACTGAATCCTGGAACTGGCAGGGAATTTCACAACATCATGAAGCAGCAAAGCATTCCACTTCATATAGCCTCAGGAATAGATATTGTTGCTTTCGGAAATTCTGAACATGATGAAGATTCCTATTATTTAATCAGAGCCTATGATAACTCTGGGCATTTGAAAAAATCTCAGGAAGAATTTTACAGCAGTGATGGCTGGAAAAATGGCCCACGGACAGCAATAATTGAGCGAATAAAGGTCAGTGTAAAATCAGTCATGACACTCGGTGCCAATACTGTTAATGGGCTGCGAACTGATCTTAATCTTTAACGCTTAGCATAGTGGATATCCTGGCACCGAAAGCTCACTAAAATAAGCAGGCCGGAAATTTCGACGGTTCCGGCTTCCCCTGGCATAAAACAAAATATTCTGTTGGCCATAAAGAGTTCCCCCACGCCATTTTTTCCGCCCTGTGATAAAGCCTGCACTGATGATATCGGCTCAGGAACATCGCCATGAATCTCCACCGGACATTACTTTGCTTACTGATAATGATGCCGTGCGCAGGTAAAGCCATCACTACCCCAGAAATTGCCGCCTCAGCCCTGTCGCCGACGTGCGTAAAATATCAGGTAGTCGGTGTCTGCTACTGGCTGTTCTGCACGCCGTTTGGCTGCTCGGTACGTACATCGGTGAAGGTACGCCATTTCCGCCCGGACCTGGTGGTATCAGCCTACAGCGTAACCGGACAAAATCCTTGGACTGAGATGTCGCCACTCAGCTCTCCGTTGCCCGGTATCGCTGAAACCGGTGGCGATACCAACCCCCGCGCCGTCGGCCAGCACAGTAAAGTCCGCTTCAAGAACGCAGATGCAATAGGCTTTCCTGCCGGTGATGCGTTGGCAAATTTCTTCTCTCAGTTTGGCTATGTCTGCGCTCCGTCGTCACAGCCTTTTCTCCCCTACTTTCTCAGCACCCTGGATGCGCTCGCCTGGCGTAGCGGCGTACCAGAAATGTTCTACCCGGAGGCGTTAACACCTGGGCTGCGCGAGGTGAGTAAAGACGGCGATATGTGGGGCAATATCTACCCGCGAGCCGGGGCGCTTAGCCAGACGCATGACTATAAGGCCGGAGCGGTCATCGCCCAACGCGCTGCCGATCTGGTAACGCGCAATGGTCAGCCGCATGTTTATATTCCGCTGACTGCCAGCTCACACGACGGCTACTGGCCGCCGGATCCAGTTACGGAGGGCGACAGCAGTAACCATCAGTGGCAGATGTTGGTTCCAAAAAAATCCACCTCCTGCGCCATCTTCCCGGATGGCTCCGCCACCGACTCTTACGCCGACAAACTGGCAGAAGACGGCGCATATGTCTGGACGCTGTGGCGGCCCTATAAATGCTGCCCACGCCGTGGGCAGACATTCCTTGGCAGCAGCGGAGGTTAACGATGCGCTCAGCCTGGTGTCTTCTGTTCGTCGCCTTTCTCGCCCCGGCAGACGACAAATATCAATACAAACAACAGGGGGCGATCAGCGACTGGATGTATTACCGCATCGGCGGCGGTGCGGCCATCTCTCCACCGCCAACCCGGCGTAACACCTTCCCGTTGACGGCAGGCGTAAGCTGGAACAGCGACATGATGTGCGGCAATTTCGATATCGATACCACAGTGCGCAACCAACTCAACGGCGTGACGGACGGCTTCCAGCAACTGATGGGCGAGGTTATCGAAAGCGCGACCAGCGCGGTCGCCAGCCTGCCCGCAATGGTGATCCAACGTGCCAATCCCCAGCTCTACGATCTGCTGACCAACGGCGTGCTTCAGGGACGGCTCGACTTCGATAAATCACTGTTAAGCTGCCAGAAAATGGCAGGCAAGATGACCGATTATGCGCTCGGTCCGGCATGGACGCAGAGCGCCCAGGCGGAGAACTATCAGGGAATTGCGGCCAGCGAGAAAGACGCCGTTCGCGCCGACCAGAGAGCGGCTGAAGAAGCGGCAGAGAAAGGCAAACGCTGGGTGGGTGGCGAACATCGCGGCGGTAAAGGCCAACCGCCCATCAAACTGGTACGCGATACAACAGTCGCAGGCTACAACATCCTCAATAACCGTAGCGCGACCAACACCAGTTCGGTATCCAGCAACGACTGTCAGGGTGAACTGTGTCAGGTATGGAGCAAACCCGATGACGCCGCACAATGGCTGACGCGGGTAGTTGGCGAACAAACCATTAACGTCGCCCCGGATAACGATCAGTCCGGCGATACGAGCCAGCAAAGCGGCGCACAATCCGGCGTCGGACTGACGCCGCTGATTCAGGAAGAACAGGATAAGATCCAGCCACTGATTATCGATATGGTGAACCGTAGCCAGCCCATTAACGATGACACGCTGGCGCAGGCCAGCGGTGGCGAGCTGCACCTGACACGCGGCGTGATTGAAGCGCTGCGCGACGATCCTGATGCAGCGGTGCTTATCCAGCGCCTCTCCGGCGAACTGGCGCTCTCCCGCGTGATGGAGCAGGCGCTGATGGCCCGGCGCACGCTGCTTGCAGGAATGCGCGAACCCAATATCTCCGGTGAAAAAGAAGCACAAACCGCATTGACCCAAACCACCGCCCAGCTCGACCAGGAACTGTCACAGCTTAAGCTGGAACTGGATATGCGCCAGGCGCTGGCGGATAACGCCGCACTGACCATCCTTGAACGCCAGACCATGCGGGCGAAGACCAAAGGCCAGGCTGTCGGCGTAGAAGACGATACCGACAAAAGGGGTGGATAATCTCAGCAAACCCACTGGCGGGGATACGCAATGAAACGGTTGATACTGTCCGGCTCCCTGCTGCTGATCTGCATGGCAGTGATGTTTTATCTGGCTGCTGACAATACACCACAAATTAACCGCAGCGACCTGCTGCCCTGGCGCATAATGCTGTACGGCGTGATTTGTGGTGTAGGCTGGCATCTGTATGACCGCTTGCCACCACATCGTTCGGCAATCCGCCGTATCGCGCTAATTTTTATCGTACTGATTGTATTCAACGAAATCGTGCCGGAGGTGTTCCGGTGACAACCAACAGCTATCTGGAATACTTTCTGACGCTGCTCGGCTGGGTGGTCAATAACGGGCTGTGGAATGCGATCAGCGCCACCGGATTATTCGCCCTGCCGCTGCTGATTAAGCTGCTGGCGCTGTGGTTACAGGCCAGAGGTCAGGGAGCAGATGAAGGCAACAAAGCAGCGCTGTCCCTGGTATGGACCGAGCACCTGATGTACACCTCGCTGCTGGTGATTATGTTCACCTGCGTACCAATGTTGAACATCGACCTCGATACCATCAAATATGACACCACGCGCTCGAAGCAATGCGGCATGTCGGTACCGCAACCCGCCGACACCGGCTATCAGCCAATTATTAACTCGCTGGGTGGTAAAACCGCCGCCGTCCCGGTCTGGTGGTATTTTATTCATGTGATCAGCAAAGGCATCACCAGTGCAACAGTTGCTACCCTACCCTGCCAACCGGATCTGCGTCAGATCCGCTTTGAAGTGCAACACACCCGCATTAAAGATCCAGCACTGGCTCAGGAACTACGGGATTTCGTTGAGGAATGTTATGCCCCTTCCCGCGCCCGTCTGAAATTCCGCGCCGGAGAGCTGGACGACGATACCAGTAACGATACCGCCTGGCTGGGATCATCGTATTTTCTCAACACGGCTGGTTACTACGATACCGACCATGCACTTTCGCCGCACAGTGCCTGGCCGTACAGTGCATCACGAGACGCCGGGCTGGCCGATACGGGCGCGGGCGGCTACCCCACCTGTAAACAGTGGTGGGCCGACGATACCGTTGGGCTGAAGGCCCGGCTCCTGCAACTCCCGGCCCCGGATATATGGACAGCGTTTAAAAAGATCGGCTAGCCCCAAGCTGTTTATGAAGAGGCCGTGCTGCGCTCGCTGGTCAGTGAACTAAATATGCAAGTATCACAGAACGGACGCGTTTACCCCGGCTATGGTGGCAATGTCGATGGCACTGTTGCCAATGCCGCCACCCGGCTGGCATCCAGCACCGGAAATATCCTCGGCAGCATAGCCGCGTTCCCGGCGTTCGACAGTGTGCGCCAGGCACTACCGATGGTACAGACGCTGCTGCAAATGGCGCTGGTGATCTGTATTCCGCTGATAACGCTCTGCTCGGCATGGGACGTGAAGGTGGTGATGACGCTGACGTTTGTGCAGTTCGCGCTATTCTTCCTCACCTTCTGGTGGGAACTGGCGCGGTGGCTCGATAGCTGGCTGCTGGATGTACTCTACAACAGCGATACCCACAGTAGCTGGAATCTGGCCGGGATCCAGAATACGCAGGATGACGTGATTATTAATCTGGTGATGGGGGCGATGTTTCTGGTGCTGCCGACGTTCTGGCTGGGGGCGATGACGTGGGCTGGGGTGAGGGTTGGTATGGCGGTGAATGGGGCGCTGGCGGGTGGGGGTAAGGTGGCGCAGGATAGCGGGGGGAAGGCTGGGGGGATGATTGGGAAATGATAATAAAACAATCACTGAACAATTTTATTGGGCAGCTATAATCCTCATTCTAATAATAAGTATCCACATGAAAGATATAAATATATGGAGATTAGATCATCAGAAAGAAAATAATAATCATCTATCATCAAAGGTGCATGAGGATATGCTCCGAACCTTGATTTAGGATGAAATGTTTTTATCCTATCATCATAATATTCACCGAAATATTTTTCAGTTTCTGGAGAATTGAATTTTTTCGAGATGAATACAGCCGCATCTTTTGATGATGGGTTAGATACTCCCTCCTCTTTCAGTTTTTCTAATATCAGATTAAAAGAAGCATCTAACGATATAAACAAAGAGTAAATAGCCTCCTCCATAAAATAAGCATGAGCTGCTAGCATTCTACTTCGCAGTAAAGTTGATAAACCTCTTATCAAAACAAAGTTATTCTCATCAAGAGACTCCATCACTTTTTTCTGAATTTCAACATCGAATCCTTTCTCTCTGAGATCATATTTCTTACCATTATTTGCCACTGGCGGAAGCGGGACACCTCTATCACTTTGATGATTGAATGGATGCCAACCATTTATTCCTGTGGATGCATTTATGGCTTTAATTAACTCCTTTGCGATATCAAACAAATGGTTAGACACACATCCATTAATACTCACATAATGACAAGTTGAAAAAGGATAAATGACTGAATGACTATCTATTCTATTCACACATAACATAACAGAGGAATATAGTTTTATCTCATTAGCAGAAGCCCATTCCATCTCAGAATAATAACCATTATCTTCAAAAGAAATTTCTGACGCTAAAGGAGAGATCGAAAAACACAGCTCCTCGCTAACAAAAAGTGCAGAATTTTCCGTAGCAAAAATGTTGTTTGGGTAGACACCAAGAGGAGATAATAAGCGCACCTGATGAGTGTGACTATCGTTTTTCCGGTAAGTAAACATCAATCCCACTTTAATCTCACTTTTCGAAAATTGACCATTAATTTTTAACAACAACGTCAGACGGGCAAATAGGTTCTTCTTAATGGAACCAACAGCTTGGTCTCAATATCTACCTGCTCGTAGTTTTCTACAAGAGCGCGAACCAAATCGTCAAGTGTCCAGAGAGTCAATGGGATCGTTGATCGATCTGCCTCATAGCGTGCATCTTTGCTAAAACCACCAGTGCTGACATACAGCCCGCGATCGTCTTTATGTCGGCCCCCGATAAAGCTTCGAATCTGCTGGCTTCCCATCTGCTCGCGGCGATGCTTCACTTCAACAATAATACGGGGATTTTCAAAACCAAACCCATCCGGGGAAGCAATAATATCTTTACCGCGATCTGCACCAGCTGGCGAAATCTGAGTTTTATAACCCATGCTACGCAATACGCCTGCGACCAGATTCTGCATCTCATCCCAGTCAAGGCGGTTAATCCGGTCTTTGATACCTTCGAAAGCAATCATTTCCATATCACGCAGGGGATTGGAAACGATCTCTTCTTCATCAAGAGATTCTGTGGGTTGTGTCACAACAGCAATTGTTGTTTTTTTCCCCTGTAACAACTCAGTGACAGCATAATCAGGAAGCTGAAAAACGGTCAGTGTAGAACCCAGTGTATTTTTCGTGGCCGTGCCCAAGTTGTCGCGATCAATCTCCTGCTCATTCCATTTGACTTGTCGGGCAATCCCCATGCCATCATCAAGCCACTCTTGGTGGTATTCAAAATCTGAGGCCACCTTACCTAAAAGATAAGTACGATTAGCTGGCGAATAGGTGATAACCCAATCACCTTTTTGCATTTCATTCACAAATCGCCAGATCTGAGAGGTACCGGATCGCGCTGAACCCAATTTAATCTGGGGTTCCAGCTCCTGATACATGGCAAGCAACTGAGAGCGGGATAGCCCTGGTTTTACGTGTGGCGCAAACTGTGACCAGCCGATCGCGACAACTTGTTTATCACGAAAATCATCATAAAGTTTGCCACCATCACCACGGATCATCCACATTTTATCTTGCATGATTAATCCATCCATTACAAAAATCATTTTTAAATCAATGCATTAAATAATGCCCCACGCATAAAAACCTGAGTCCACATAGTGAGCTAATTATAAACATCCCTACAGGCAACAACCTGAACAAAATCAGGTTTTGAGGTATCATATCCTACAAGTTTAACTGAGAGACAAGATACCATTATGCCATTTCTGGATTGGGTAAATAAAAATCAAGCCAAAGCCGTAAGCACTTCAGTACCTTACCACTTACTGCAAAAAGAAGCAGAATACGGTACACCGTCGAAAGACAATATGATCATACAAGGAGACAACTTATTGGCATTACGTGCCTTAATGCCTCTTTATGCAGGTCAGGTGAAGTGTATTTTTATTGATCCTCCATATAATACTCAATCCGCTTTTGAGCACTATGACGATAAGTTGGAACATAGCCAGTGGCTATCAATGATGTATCCTCGTTTAGTTCTATTGCGGGATCTTCTTTGCGAGAAAGGAAGCATTTGGATCTCGATAGATGACAATGAATCTCATTATCTAAAAGTTTTATGTGATGAAATTTTTGGAAGGAATAATTTTGTCTCAAACATTATCTGGCAGAAAATTTATACGGTAAAAAATTCAGCGAAATATATTTCGGATATGCACGACCATGTTTTGGTATATGCAAAAAGCATTAATGATTGGCAGCGAAACTTACTACCTCGTAGCGAAGAGCTTAACTCTAGTTATACAAATTATGATAATGACCCTCGTGGGCCATGGACAACAAATGCGATACAAGCTAGAAACTATTACAGTTTAGGATCGTATGAAATAGTGAGCCCTTCGGGAAAAATATTTTCCCCTCCTGCAGGCACTTATTGGAGGATCTCGGAAGATAACTTTCATAAACTAAATGCCGATGGCCGTATTTGGTGGGGAAAAGACGGCCAAAATGTTCCCCGTGTGAAAAAATTTTTATCTGAAGCAAAGCAGGGAGTTGTGCCATCTAGGCTGTGTCCCTTAATTATATAGTCGTTGATAAAAGAGCCGGATGCAGCCCAGCTTCACCATCGCCAGATAATTTCTCGCCGTTTTGTCGTAACGCGTCGCTATGCGACGGTATTCTTTCAGGCGACCAAAACATCGCTCAACAACGTTGCGATTGCGGTACGCATTACGATCGAGCTGTGAACGCCCATCCAATGCCATTTTCTCATTTGATTTTCGGGGAATGACTGCTTTTATACCTTTGCTTTTCAGTTCGTTGCGTAACGCATGCCCGGAGTACGCTTTGTCGGCCAGTACCGCATGGCCACGGCGTTTCATGCTGCCGTTCTGGCGCTGAACACCAATACCGTCGAGAAGACGTTGCGCGAACTGGCTTTCGTGAGCCTGTCCGGGACTCAGCACTATGTTTAACGGAAGACCGTTTCCGTCTGTCGCCAGATGGATTTTGGTGCCAAAACCACCGCGAGAGCGACCCAGCCCATTATCTCCGGCGATATCGGGATGTTTTTTTGAGCCCCGGCAGCACATTTCAACGCCCGGATATTGCTGCCATCCAGCGCCGTAGCAGACCAGTCAACAAGATTGCTGGCATCAAGTAGCGAAAGCAACCTGTTGAAAATAATGTTAATAACACCTGATTTTGACCACCGGTTAAAGCGGTTATAAACCGTTTTCCATGGTCCATATCGTTCAGGTAAATCACGCCACGGAGCCCCGGAACACAACACCCAGAACATACCGTTGATAATTTTACGATGCTCAGCCCATGGGCGTCCGGCCCGTGGAGATACGGGTTCAGCAGGCAATAAAGGCTGGATGATAATCCATGCTTCATCAGGAAGGTCGTAGCGAGCCATAGTTCAATATGTTGTGGAAACAGACAGTTACTATAGCTCAAACGATTAAGGGACACAGCCTAGTATGTGGTTCCATACAGAAGTAGGGCAGAATGCGGAGGCTAAGACTGAAGTACGAGAGATATTCAAAGAATCTTCAGAAATTTTTATCACGCCAAAACCTGAGCGTTTAATACAACGAGTTTTGCAACTAGCAACTAATACCGAAGACATTGTATTGGATTCATTTTTAGGTTCAGGTACTACCGCTGCAGCCGCACATAAAATGAACCGCCGTTATATTGGCATTGAGATGGGCGAACATGCCAAAACACATTGTGTCCCGCGCTTACAAAAAGTTATTGAAGGTGAGCAAGGAGGAATATCCAAAAGTGTCAAATGGCAAGGTGGCGGCGGGTTTAGTTTTTATACATTAAACCCAGAGCCTGTTTTCTTGACAAATGGTCAGATTCGTCCTGATATCAAATTTGCGCCTTTAGCTGCATATATCTGGCATCATGAAACGGGCACTGGTTCACTGCAAACAATGGATAAACCGTATCTCGGTAATTATAACGGAACAGCGTATTACTTACTTTATAACGGAGTACTTGGCGATCGTCGTCCAAATAGTGGAAATGTACTAACACGTGCATTGCTTACATGGTTGCTCGAAACGTTCCCCCATGACGGTCCGAAAATAATCTACGGCGAAACTAGCCGGATAGGCCCTGAACGTCTGACACAAGCAAATGTGATATTTAAACAAATTCCTTACGATATTGTCTTGCGCTAACGAGGTGCCGAATGAGCTTCAATCTTAAACATTATCAAAGCCGTGCCCTTAATTCCTTGGCTCAATTTTTCAGCCAGCTAAGTTCACAGGATGATTTACATAAGGTATGGCGAGAACAACCCTTTCAGGAGCAGTACCAAGCTCGTGGCGAACCCTTGCTCCCCTATCAAGATACTGCATTCGGTGAAGTACCATGTGTATGTTTGCGACTTCCTACTGGTGGCGGAAAAACGCTACTCGCCGCTCATGTGATTGGTGAAATTTCTCAACATTATACCTTTACCGATGCTCCTGTCGCTTTGTGGTTAGTCCCTTCTGACGCCATCAGGGAACAAACGCTAAAAGCGCTAATGAATAAACAGCATCCTTATCGTCAATCATTAGATCAACGTTTTAACGATAAAGTCAGGGTGTGTGATCTAGAAAGTCTGGTTACAGTTGGTACACATGAAATTGGTACTCATGCAATTGTCATCGTTGCAACAATACAGGCATTTCGTGTTGCAGATACCACTCAACGTAATGTTTATTCTTTCGATGAGTCACTTGTACATCATTTTGATGACGTTACCGTAGGTAAGTTCCCTACATTAGACATTGTTAAAGAATCAGATCTGTCAGCACAACCTTTCCTGACCCAAGCAGACCTCGGTAAAATTAAAGCCTCACTAGCCAACTGGTTGCACTTGCACAATCCAATCATCATTGTTGATGAAGCCCATAATAGTCGCACACAAAATAGTTTTGAAACCCTCAAGCGCTTTAACCCTTCAGCAATTGTTGAGCTAACAGCAACCCCAGTAAAAGGTTCAAATGTGCTCTACCACGTAAGTGCACAAGAGCTGAAAAACGAAGAAATGATTAAGCTGCCTATTATGCTCATGGAGCATGTTACCGGGTGGCAAGATGCGGTACGTGATGCCATTCTCACCCAGAGAAAATTGGAATTACTCGCTCAGAAAGAGCCAGATTACTTACGGCCCATTGTGTTGTTTCAGGCAGAACCCAAAGGTAAGCAAATCACCGTTGAAATATTAGCTACCCACTTGGAAGAAGTGGAAAAAATCCCTAAAGAACAGATTGCAATTGCTACTGGCTCACAGAAAGAACTGGATGGAGTCAACTTATTCGATCCTGCATGTCCAGTACGCTATGTTGTCACTGTTGAAGCGCTTAAGGAGGGATGGGATTGCTCGTTTGCCTATGTGCTATGTAGTATGCAAGAGTCACGCAGCGCAAAAGATGTGGAACAGTTGCTTGGGCGAGTTTTACGAATGCCTTACGCTAAATCCCGCCAGAATCCAGAACTCAATCAAGCATACGCTCATATTACAGCTCATAGCTTTGGTGAAGCATTACACCGTATCCAAGACAATCTGGTCAACAATATGGGCTTTGATCCCCTGGAAGCAGCAATGGTACTGCAATCAAGAACACCAGCTGTACCAGAGCTCTTTAATCAGGATCAAACAGGAAGTAGTAGGATTCCAACACTTAAACCAACAAGCAGCGTTCCTGTTCCTGTTCTGCCAGACACGCCAGTCCCCGTTTCGCTCCAGCAAAAAATTGAAATTCGCCCGACTCAGGCTGGAGCAACAATATTAGTAGATGGCGAGATAACCCAAGAAATTGAAGATTTCATATTGACGGGTGTGCCCAAAAAGCACCAAGCATTAGTCAAACAAAAAATTGAACAAGAAAAAGCCCGCTTTGATGCTGAAACCAGCCCAAGTGCAAGAGGCATCCCTTTTGGCCAATTACCCCTGTTATGCTGGCGAGATCATGACGATACTTGTATTGTCGATGCTGCTTTGCTTGAAGAAATCAGCCAATTCAGCTTGCTAACTGATGCAATCGAGCTTCCTTACTTCTCGATTAATGAACAAGCAAGATCATGGCTACTTGATATGGAAAAAGGAAAGCTGGCATCGGCGTTTGTAGCTGTTTCGCAAATGGCTCTTGATGGCGTCAATTCAAAAATAACAGAAGCCGATCTGATCGGGTGGTTAGATTCTCAGTTACGCCAACCCAATATTTTTCAGAGAGATATGCAAGCATATTTATCCAAAATGCTGGACTATTTAATTAACACGTCAAAAATATCACTTACGGCGTTAATCCGTGGTAAATATCAGCTTGTTGATGCTTTGTATAATGATATTGTCGCACGTAAAAAACGAGCTGGAGAAAAGGGTTTTCAACAACTTTTACCTGATATGGTTACAGCAGAACATCAGGATGGGATGGATTATTTCTTTACTTTCAAACCAAACTATTATGCTGGCCGACCGCCATTTTATCAGGGTACTTATCGCTTTCAAAAGCACTATTATGGTAGTGCTCAAATCCATGACCTCCGCGAAAAAACAGCCGCTGGTAAACCAACCGAAGAATTTCTTTGTGCTCAGGCTATTGATATTCACCCTAAAATTAAACATTGGGTGCGTAACGTCGAGAAAGAACCTCGTTTGTCGTTTAAATTACCCATCGCAGGGGGCTATTTCTACCCTGACTTTGTTTGTGAACTAGAAGATAACCGGTTACTCGTTGTGGAATATAAAGGACAACATTTGCAGGATAGTGCAGATACCAGAGAGAAAGCTGCCGTCGGGGCACAATGGGAATTAACAAGCCAAGGCAGATGCCTGTTCCTGATGGCAACACTTGATGACAAAGGTGCTGATGTTTCCACTCAGATAGATCGAAAAATAAAACAATAATGACTTACCGCCCCGTCAATATGTTTACTTGACGGGGTATGCTCAACATTATGTATTTCTGTAACTTATTATAATAACAGTAAATTACCTTACAACATGTCCCACAATTACATTGTTAAAAAGATCACACTGTTTGATGTAAATTATTTAATTGAGATCAGTTTTACCATTAGAAAAATTTCGTAAAATTATTGGCGCTGAAGCACCAATATGGATTGCAATGATTTCGTTCAGTTTAAGATTTAATATATTTTCGTAAAAATATACTAATGCAACACCAATAAGTATCATAACCAGTGTACTTATCCAATAGAATCTAGATGTTAGCCAAGCAGGTCTGCTGTTTTTTTCGACACATCTTAAATTATATATTCCTACCATCTCAGGGATAAGACCACCAATAAGGCCATATATAAGTAGTGACATATTATAATTCCTAATTATGCATTATTTTTATCGTGATTTAGTGCTGTGAAAGCAACCCATATGTCGCCAAGAAATGATTTCCTTTTCTTTAACACATAAAGATCAGAGCCATCAGGTGCTGGAATAACTGACTTTCTTACTTTGGGCGAATGTGCCAAGACTTTATTTACATCAGATTCAGATAATTTTGTTTGTTTAGCTATACCTTTAGCACTTCTATATAGCCATTTCGGATTTCCCATTTCTTTGATAACTAACTCTTCGATATCAGAATTTTTATTATGCATTATTGCTAATTTACTTGACGTATCTTTCATATTTATTATCCGTATTCAACTCTGACATTACAGTTCACAAATACCTTTATTATTCTTAACCAAAGTGCTCTTGCCTATGGCAATTAGGACAAACAGCAATAGTGTTTTCAATTGTATCTTCTCCACCTATAGACAATGGAACTATGTGATGAACTTCAAGGTAAGGTGTATTATCACTAGCTCTTTGAAATGGTGCCGGTTTGTGGCACTTCTCGCAATGTCCCATTGCCCGATGAAGCACTTCAGCCACCACATCAGGGCTTCTAACAAATACAATAGATAGGACTTGTCTAGTTACTGGTATAGTACTGTTAATTTCTTTTAGACGTTTTTTGCGTTCTTCTGGAGCTAGATTAAACGACTCTCTAATAGCTTCATCAAATTCTCCCTGAAGTCGTTGTGCTTCATCTTGTACTATTTCCCGTGTAAACCATTTTATTTTCCCATTTATTACTGCTGAATATATTTGCCATATTCCATGTTCCTTTTGATTATATGGCACATAATACTCATTATTTATTTTATAGAGTTTATCGGCTTTATTATTTTCATTAGTTAATCGTTCATTCCAGTTTAAAGAGTAATTAACCCTTCTGTCATGGTTTACTGTCAACTTATCAATAGTTTTGCTGATAGTCTCATTTTTAACATTGGTAACAATTTTGGATACATAATCAACAATTTGTTTTTTCGTACAAACCCCATTCGCTTCAACAAATCTTGAAACTTGAATGTTTGTTTCTTCACTTGCCATTTTAATAACCCTTTTTACGTCGTACTAATATTGTATCTCACAAGATGCACTTATCCCATGGTTCTGTACACAACATTAGATACAGCTACCAGTTAGTAATTGTTGGTTTATTGATTCAGCCCCGAATATGTTCAGAAAGCCCCCCTTAATAGTCCAAGCAAAAATCGAGAATCTCATCCCACCCTAAACCTCTCAGATTCGAACAGTATCTTCACGACAAATCGCTGTGGCCCACTGAACAATACGTTGGCAGGCACCGTAAGCAGATCGTCAGATCCTGCGATCATAAGCTTCCTGATGTGCTCCGCAGGTACTATCGATTAGATTGCCAATATGCTTTATCCCCTAAAGACGATTAATTGCCTTTACCCCCTATAGCGGATAAATAACGCCCCAGATTAGCTCTTGATTATTATTAATCCCGTATTAATCTGTACAAAGTCTGACCCGCAACCGGAGCCTTCAGGTTGCCACCCTCCCCGGTGAGGCTCGCCTTTTCGTCCGCTCCGTATCATCCTCGCGGACAGCGCTTAGCGCCTGATACATCCTCTACCCCACCATGCAGGGAATTCCTCCCTGTCGGGCGGTGTTTCTCTGCTTTCATCACTGGAGAAACACTATGCCTACTTCATCTTGCCCTGAAGCAAAATCCTTATCGCTGTCTGTCTCAACTGAGGCTTGGGAAAAGGTAGTCAGTTTTCCACCCGATCCCTCTCAGGAAAACGACCGTCTCGAAAACCTGATTGTCGCCACTATGCTGACATTCAAAAGCGCAGGCCCGGACCGTAAGAGCATTAATTTCGGTCTGTACTGTTTGCCCTCTGACGGCAGCAGCAATGTACCGCTGATGACGCCGCTGCGCTTAACGCTTGAAGATAACCACCTGTTGGTTACTGCCCTTCATACCAGCTGATTCCCTCAGCATCCTTCACTCCCCGTGCCGGGCGACTCCCGACCGGGAGCGCTGTACCCGGCTTCTTTATCATGAGGTTACGCTTATGAACAGAAGCAACGATCTTTACCAGAAAGTCACCGATGAAATTATCACCGCGCTGGAGAAAGGTGTGATCCCCTGGGTTCGCCCGTGGCGGGAAGGGGAACCGGTGGTGCCGATGAATGCCTTATCCGGGCGGTTGTATCACGGCATCAATATTCCTCTGCTCTGGAACAGCGCTGAGCGACAGGGATATGAAAGCGATCGCTGGCTGACCTTCACTCAGATTCGCAATGCGGGTGGTAACATCCGCAAAGGCGAAAGATCTACACTGGCCGTGTTCTATCTGCCCCAACAGCGTGAGGTTGTGGACAGCAACGGGAACGCGGTTTTTGATGCTGACGGCAACCCCAAAGTGACGTCTTACGCCGTGGTACGCGAGTTCCGGCTGTTCAATATTCAGCAATGTGAAGGACTGCCGGAAGCGTTTTCACAGCCTGTCGTGATGGTCGATGATCCCATCGCCGCCGCTGAACAGGTTGCCCGACAAAGCGCGGTGACTATCACTCACCGACGCCAGAATCGGGCGTATTACTCACCGGGGCGCGACTGCATCATCATGCCGCATCCTGAGCAGTTCGCTGCGCGTGAGGATTATTACGGCACACTACTGCATGAACTGACGCACGCAACCGGACACGCTTCACGGCTGAATCGGGACGGCATCACTGCCGGAAAGCATACCTTCGGCGATCCGATGTACAGTTTTGAAGAGCTGGTCGCCGAAATGGGAGCGGCTTTCCTGTGTGCTCATGTTGGCATTCAGGCGAAGCTACAGCATGACAGCTACATCGCATCGTGGCTGAAGGTGTTGCAGCAGGACAAAAAAGCGATTTTCCGCGCCAGTGGATTAGCGCGTAATGCCTGTGAATATCTGCTTGAACGGGCGCAGCAGCCGTTAGCGCTGAGCGCATGACCTTCATATCAACGGCGGAGCATCCTGCTCTGCCGTTTTCTCCACTCCAATAAATTTGCGCAATCCAATAAACAGTTTCGCCCCAAATCTGACGGCACCAAAAGGCAAAAGGCAAAATGCAAAAGGTTAAGGGGAAGAGAGTGAAGGGGGAACGGGCTTACCCGTAAAAGGGTCTCCCCTTCGTCTTTCGAGTTGCAGGTGCGTTGGCTTTCCTCGCTCACCCCAGTCACTTACTTATGTAAGCTCCTGGGGATTCACTGCGTCACCGCCTTCCTGCACCTCAAAATCCATTGGGAATAAAGGGCCATTATGCGGATATGGCTGACGCGAAAAAAGCAAAACACCACACCATCCACTGGCGAACCAGACGTCGCGGAGGGATGGCTGCATCCTGAATCGGCACAGACGTTACTGGCTGAAACTACCCGCCAACAACTGATCCAGTTTATTCGTCAGAGCACCGCCGTTCCCGCCTCACTGTTTGAACGCTTCTGGCTGATACCAATCCACTGCTTCGCAGAACTGGCGCAGTTGTTCCCGGCCTCGGAAAACCACCACCACTCCCACGCAGGTGGCCTGCTCGATCACTGTCTCGAAGCTGCCTGCTATGCCGCGCGACTGCGGCAGAGTTATCTTTTCCCGCCTGATGCAGCGCCAGAAGATCAGGCGGCGCAGTCCGAACGCTGGACCACAGTTATCATCTACGCCGCGTTGCTGCACGATCTGGGCAAACTTATCACTGATATCGAAGTGGAAGATATTAGTGGGCAACACTGGTTTCCATGGCATGGTCCACTGACCCAGCCTTATCGGTTTCGCTATCTGCCGCAACGTGATTACCTGCGCCATCCGGCTGCGGCAGTTCTTCTGCTTACCCAACTGCTCCCTCCGGAAAGCCTCGACTGGCTCGCCGCTGATTCTGCTGCCTTATCCACCCTGCTGCACTGCCTGAACGGACAGTATCAGTATGCCGGGCTGGCGGGTGAACTGGTGCAGAAAGCCGACCGGGCGTCGGTGGCGTTTAATCTCGGCGGCGATCCGGTCAAGGCTATCCACCGCCCACAAACCTCGCTGCCACAGCAAATCATCGCCGCCCTGCGCGACCTGCTGGCGCATGAGTTCCGACTCAACAACCCGAATGGCGGTTCTGACGGCTGGCTGACGGAAGAGGCGCTGTGGCTGGTCAGCAAGAACGCTGCCGATGCCGTGCGTGGCTGGTTGCTGCGCCAGGGTATTGACGCCGTACCGCAGCATAACGTGCGGCTGTTCGATGAGATGCAGGCACACCAGTTGCTCATTCCCTGTGAGGATAAAGCCATCTGGCATTGCCGGATTGAGGCCAGCGGCGGCTGGAGCAGTGAACTCACGCTGTTACGCTTCTCCCCTTCACTGATTTGGGAAGATCCACAACAGCGACCCGCCACCTTCGGTGGAACCATCACACCGATAGCGGAAATCCGAAATGAGACAGAAGCGGTGATTGCAACGAACATTGAAGTAGAACAACCATCCCCTCTACCCGAACAGGACGATACCCTACTATCAGGCGAAGCCTTCTGGCAGTGGCTGGTTCGTAATGTTCAGGCTCAACATCTGGAAGTCAATGAACCTAACGCCCGGATCCATACCGTCGCCGGGTCGGTGTTTCTGGTGACGCCCGGTATTTTCAAACTCTGGCTTAGCTCCTGCGGTCAGAATGTCACTGAAGAATACTGGCGGGAGGTACAGAAGAAGTTCCAGAACCTGAATCTTCACCGAAAACAAAAAAACGGCCTCAACATCTGGCACTGCGCCGTTGTCGGCCCACGCCATTGTTCACGTCTGAAGGGATATCTGCTTGACGATCCCACGCCGCTTTTTGGAGATGACGTTCCCTTTAATAACCCTCATCTCTTGCTCAATGAAGGAAGTCACTCAAATGACCTTTGAACAGATCCTGGAAGAGTATTTTTTTGCCCGCTTATTGCGACCTGACACCCAGAGCTGTTATCGCACGGCAGTAAACCAGTTCACTCACTGGCGCAACGTGTTACCCGCCGAAGTGACGTCGCATATGGTGCTGGAGTGGCGTCATTACCTGCTAAATGTGCGCGGTATCAAGCCGGTGAGCTGGAACCACTATATGCGCCATATGCGAGCCTTGTATAACTTCGCAATTGAGCAGGGGCTACTGGAGCAGTTCATCAATCCATTCCAGAAAACATCGCTGCGGGAATCTCGTAAGAAAAAGAAAACCCTGACCCGCGAGCAAATCCTCGCTTCCCGAAAAGTGCTGAACCAATTTATCGAACGGGAGAAAATGCAGCGTGGCTATCGTTCGCCTTTATATCCTGCATGGTTTTGGCTGACCGTGGTCGAAACCTTCAACTACACCGCTATCCGGCTGAATCAGCTTATTCACCTGCGGGTCAAGGATATCGATCTGGTCCATGACACGCTGTTTATCCAGAGCGAAGGCAGCAAAAGCCATGATGAACATATCGTTCCCATCGCCTCCCGACTGCGGCCCTGGCTGGAGCATCTGCTTGAAGAAGCGAAAACAAAGGGAATACGGGCTGACGATCAGTTGTTCAACATCAATCGTTTCAGTCGGAGGACGCTGCGCCAGGGGAAACCGATGACAGAAAATCAGGTGAGCTATTTCTTTGCCAAACTCAGCGATGCCTGCCACAGCCGGTTTTCATCGCATCGCTACCGTCATACCGTTGCCACAGAATTGATGCAGAAACCGGAGCAAAATTTGTACGTCACGCAGAAACTGCTCGGCCACCGCGATATTAAGGTGACGCTCAGCTATATTGAACACAATGTCGAGATGCTCAGAAGTTGCGTGGAGAGAGATTGACAAAACAGGGTGTGAGTGAAAAGATCCGGCCCGAGGCTTTATAAACAAAAAAAGCCGGAGATGCGGCTATTTTGTAGTTGCCGTCAACGTCCAGCTTCATTGTACAACGTACTGATTGTCGTAGATTTTCCGATTATCACAATCGCTTATGGTGCCGAAGGCCGGACTCGAACCGGCACGTATTTCTACGGTTGATTTTGAATCAACTGCGTCTACCGATTTCGCCACTTCGGCACTGAAGGGGATGCGGAAACGTTGTGGATTATACCTGTCGCGCGCCGCCATGCAAGCGACGACGCGCTAAACTCACGCTAAGTGTCGAAAAAAACCAGCGCACTCCGTTAATCAAGCTCGGAAACCGCCAGCCGAATCACCGCTGCCGCCTTTGGATCCGGCAGCTTCAGCACTTTTGACCACATCGCCTGCACCATGTCGCAGGAGAGCTTCTCTTTGCCCACCGCGTTCTCCGGCATCTGCAGCAGTTGGATATCCTCGCCGTATTTATCCGCCAGTGATTTCATAATCGGGCGGACGGTCGTCACGGCGGCTTCGCGTTCTTCCGGGGTCACGGTGTGACGGTTTTTGCCGTAGGCCGCGCGCATCATGTCGGCATCGGCCTGCATGCGCCTTGCCATCATCTGTTTATCCAGCACACGCATCGGGTTGACGCCCCCCTTCACCGCCGGGTAGAGAAAGCGGAAACAGGCGTCGTCGCTCACCTTCTGGATGGCGGCGGTCTGCTCCATGTTGGCCTTCATGTAATCCACCACGTTGGCGTCCGGCGCGTGCTGCAGACGCGCCATCTGCAGGGTCAAAATCTGCGGCTGGATCACGTCAATAATATGCTGTTCAGACTCGCCCATCTTCTGCATGGTGAGGATTTGCTCGCGGATGCGTTGCTGGAACGCGGGTTCCTGCTCTTTAATCACCTGCCAGGCAGGCATCGCGTTGAGGGTGGTGTCAAGCTGCTGTTCGGGGGTTCGCTGCATACGTTGCTTGTCGTAATAGACCCAGAACGCCACGGCGGCGGCCAGGACGGTGACAACGACAATACGGATCCACGTTTTATTCATCTCGCATCCTTATCCTTTCGCTATGCCGGATGACACCGGCACACCACTGTGAAATCGAAACTCGGTGTCAGGTGTAGTAATAAGTGTGGCTTCAATTTCACCAAAATGCTGCACCCGCTGCGAGATATCCTTGTCGCTCACCTGTTGGGCAAGCGTCAGATAGTCCTGATAATGCCGCGCTTCGGAGCGTAACAGCGACAGATAAAATTTTTGCAGATCGTCATCGAGGCAGGGTGCCAGCGCAGCGAAACGTTCGCAGGAGCGGGCTTCGATATAGGCGCCGCAGATGAGCTTATCGATAAGCGTTAGCGGTTCGTGAGTGCGTACTTCCTTCAACATCCCTTTGGCATAGCGGCTGGCGGTGATTTTGACGTACGGAATGTTGCGCGTCAGCATCGCCTCGCGTACCTGCCAGAAATGGTGCAGCTCCTCTTTTATCAGCAGCACCATGCTGTCGATAAGCGCCTGACCCCACGGATCGTCGGTTTTAGGCATGACGCTTTTGCTAATCTGCTTGTGCAGAGCGATAAAATCCGGCTCCGGGCCTTCGCGGAAGGTAAAAGCTTCGTAGGGTTTAAGCCAGTCGAGCAGAGCGTCGGCACCGCTCTCGTCGGCGACGTATTTGCGCACCAGCAGCAGCGCGGTCTGCGCGGCTTTAAGCTCGCACACCATGTGGTCGGTGAGCAGCAGAGGCAGGTTGATCGGGTCGCGGGCTTTATCAATCCATGCCTGTGGGGTTGGGCACGGGAGGAAGTCGAGTACAGGGGCGAGTATTTGCGGGTAATCCATGGTTCTGCCTTGAAAAGCGGCAGCAGGAGCTGCCGCCAGGTACGCTTAGTGACGCACGCCGTCGTCATCTTCATCGACGAAGTCTTCGTCGTCGCCTTCTGCGCCGTCTTCACCATTCGGATCTTCGAAATAGGTTCCCCAACCGTCGTATTCCACTTCAAATTTCTCGGCCAGGTTCATCAGTTGTTCTACCTGCGCGTCAATCAGTTCCGCTTTCAGCGCACCTTCGCTCAGGATGTCGCAGCAGATAACGGTATCGCCCTCTTCCACTTCCAGCTCTTCCGGCTCGGTCACTTCGTAGCCCAGCTTGAACGCTTCTACAGCCATTTTTTCCAGCGCTTCAAAATCGTCAGCAGAGAAATGGTGCTCGATGGTATACAGCGCGTCCGGATCGCTGCCGTCGTCCAGCAGTTCTTCAATAATCAGACGCGTCTCTTCGCGTTGTTCTTCCAGGTGTTCCGGGTTTGCCATGGCTCATTCCTCTTTAAAGTGCGGCAGATACTTCTATTTTCACACACGGATGTGTTTGCCTCCACCTTTGTTAGAAAGATTTGTGAAACAGGGTTGCAAATGCATAATTAGACATATAAAGTGAATTTTAATTCAATAAGTGGCGTCTGCCATGCGAGGATAAAATGTCCGATCTGTACAAGAAACACTTTCTGAAATTGCTCGACTTTACCCCTGCCCAGTTCACCTCTCTGCTGACCCTTGCCGCACAACTTAAAGCCGATAAAAAAAAGGGCAAGGAAGTACAGAAGCTTAGCGGTAAAAATATCGCGCTCATCTTCGAAAAAGACTCAACCCGTACCCGATGCTCTTTCGAAGTTGCCGCATTTGACCAGGGCGCGCGCGTCACTTACTTAGGGCCGAGCGGCAGCCAGATTGGGCATAAAGAGTCAATTAAAGATACCGCGCGCGTGTTGGGCCGGATGTACGATGGCATTCAGTATCGCGGTCACGGTCAGGAGGTGGTCGAAACGCTGGCGCAGTATGCGGGCGTGCCAGTGTGGAACGGGCTGACAAATGAGTTCCATCCAACCCAACTGCTGGCCGATCTGCTGACCATGCAGGAGCACCTGCCCGGCAAGCCTTTTAACCAGATGACGCTGGTCTACGCGGGCGATGCGCGCAACAACATGGGCAACTCAATGCTGGAAGCGGCGGCGCTGACCGGGCTGGATCTGCGTCTGGTCGCACCAAAAGCCTGCTGGCCGGAAGAGAGCCTGGTGACAGAGTGCCGCGCCCTGGCCGAGAAGAACGGCGGCAAGGTCACCCTGACGGAAGATGTCGCGGCAGGCGTGAAGGGCGCGGACTTTATTTATACTGACGTCTGGGTGTCGATGGGCGAGGCCAAAGAGAAGTGGGCGGAGCGGATCACACTGCTGCGGGGTTATCAGGTAAATGCGCAGATGATGGCGCAGACCGGCAACCCGGAGGTGAAGTTCCTGCACTGCCTGCCAGCGTTCCATGACGATCGGACCACCCTCGGCAAGCAGATGGCGAAAGCGTTCGATCTGCACGGCGGGATAGAAGTCACGGACGAGGTGTTTGAGTCGGCGGCGAGCATCGTGTTTGACCAGGCGGAAAACCGGATGCATACCATTAAAGCGGTGATGGTGGCAACGCTTGCGGAATAGCTTTTCCTGCCTCTCACCCGGTGGGTGAGAGGACCAGGCTTCAACCAACAAGCATTTTCACCACAACTTTACGAACCTGCGCAGGCGTCCCCACCGCGCACAGCGGCTTGTGCACTTCGCCCGGCCAGAACACCACAAAATCCCCTTCGCTGAGTACTACCGTCTTCTCCTGCTCGCCTTGCGCCAGGAAAGCGATGTCTTTATCCGCCAGCCAGTCGGTGTCCGGTGTGCCCTGCGCCAACGTGCTGAAGGTCATCCCTTCCTGGCCTTTTAACACAATCTGAATGTCGAGATAACGCGCATGGTATTCGGCACGACGCTCGGCAAACGGCTGGGTCATGTCTTCGGAAACCAGATAAAACAGTTCGTTACCCTTGATGTCGTGTTTACCCAGCGGGGTAGTATCGGTAATGTGCGCCTTTACGTGCTCAATTGCCTGGCGCAGCTCTGCTGGCAGCCAGGGCTGAAGATGGTGGATGTTGCCAATAATCATGATTTTACCCTCATTGTAAAACAGCGTTTCATTTTGTCTTTTATACGAGAATGTGGACTTCCGTACCACCTCTTTTTGGGTGAGTTTTGCGTAAGCGCATGTTTATCGGAAATTCTGTTAATTTCCTGTTACGCGTGCACGGGCATTTATGCAGTCATTATGCATAACATCGGTGGATTGTTTTTGCTCTACATCTCCAGTGGGCTGATTTTAAAGCGTTAACAGTAAAAACCATCCCGGCCTCACACTTTATCATTTTGATAATTTGCTATTAAATCCCATAATTATTTATTAATTTCCCGCAAGCCATAAATAGTTAATTGTCTTACATGCATAGTCATTCCCGCGCAGGTAATTAATTATTTAAAATCAATATCATGACAAACTATTGCAAAAAATAAAATTCTACAAAGTAATAACAACAACGAATAATACCAACGAATCCTGCTTAGCTATTCACCCCCCAGAAATATCCAATTGATAATTATCTGATACGAATCATGTATTGCAAAATAAACCCGCAACGTCTTTTTCCCACGTGAGCAATATCACAATATGGATTATTGAAGCGCCTAGTATTGGCCCTGAAATCAATTGAGCTAAGCTGCCATGAAAATAAATATTTCACATGGCCAAGCCCTTTTTATTCTGAAAAAAGTTTAAGGAATAATTATGGAAAAGCATTACGTCGGTTCTGAAATTGGTCAATTGCGTAGCGTTATGCTGCACCGCCCTAATTTAAGTCTGAAACGTTTAACACCGTCGAATTGTCAGGAGCTGTTATTTGATGATGTGCTCTCGGTTGAACGGGCTGGTGAGGAGCATGATATCTTCGCAAATACCCTGCGCGATGAGGGTGTGGAAGTCCTGCTGTTAACCGATCTTCTAACGCAAACGCTTGATATTGCGCAAGCAAAATCCTGGCTACTGGAGACGCAAATCTCCGATTACCGCCTCGGGCCGACATTTGCCAGCGACGTGCGCGGCTGGCTGGCGGATATGTCGCATCGCGAACTGGCGCGTCGCTTAAGCGGTGGTTTAACCTACGGTGAAATTCCGGCAGCGATAACAAATATGGTGGTCGATACCCATACCGCCAATGATTTTATTATGAAGCCGTTGCCTAACCATTTATTTACCCGCGATACCTCCTGCTGGATTTATAACGGCGTCTCCATTAACCCCATGGCAAAAGCCGCGCGTCAACGTGAAACCAACAATCTGCGGGCTATTTATCGCTGGCATCCCGCCTTCGCCGACGGAGATTTTATTAAGTATTTCGGCGATGAAAACATTAATTACGATCACGCGACCCTGGAAGGCGGCGATGTATTAGTGATTGGTCGCGGTGCGGTATTAATTGGCATGTCTGAACGCACTACGCCGCAGGGTGTGGAATTCCTGGCAAACAGCCTATTTAAACACCGCCAGGCAGAGCGGGTGATCGCCGTTGAGCTACCAAAACACCGCTCCTGTATGCACCTTGACACCGTGATGACCCATATCGACATCGACACTTTCTCGGTTTATCCGGAAGTGGTGCGCAAAGACGCTCAGTGCTGGACGCTCACCCCGGACGGACGCGGCGGCCTGCAGCGTACCCAGGAAACCGACCTGCTGCACGCCATAGAGAAAGCCCTCGGCATTGACCAGGTACGCCTTATCACCACCGGGGGCGACGCCTTCGAAGCCGAACGTGAACAGTGGAACGACGCCAATAACGTGCTGACCATTCGCCCGGGAGTAGTGATTGGCTATGAGCGCAACACCTGGACCAACGAGAAATACGACAAAGCGGGTATCACCGTGCTGCCCATCCCCGGTGATGAACTGGGACGCGGTCGCGGCGGCGCACGCTGCATGAGTTGCCCACTGGAACGCGACGGAATTTAAAGGAGCCATTATGCAAAGAAAACCCACTCTGGTTGTGGCGCTCGGTGGAAACGCATTGCTCAAACGCGGCGAATCGCTTGAAGCAGAGACCCAGAGGCAAAACATCGCGTTAGCGGCACGTACGATTGCCGGGCTGACGGAAAAATGGCGCGTGGTGCTGGTGCACGGCAACGGGCCGCAGGTCGGGCTGCTGGCGTTACAAAACAGCGCCTACGACAAGGTCACGCCCTATCCGCTCGACATCCTCGGGGCAGAAAGCCAGGGCATGATCGGCTACATGCTCCAGCAGGCGCTGAAAAACAACCTGCCCCAGCGCGAGGTGAGCGTCCTGCTCACTCAGGTGGAAGTCGATGCTGCCGACCCGGCATTTACCCAACCCACTAAATACATCGGGCCGGTTTACAACGAAGCGCAATCACAAGCTCTGGCGGCTGAAAAAGGCTGGCGGTTCAGGGCCGACGGCCGCTATTTCCGCCGCGTGGTGCCTTCGCCACAGCCGAAACGGATCATCGAGAGTGATGCTATCACCGCGCTTATCCAGCGCGATCACCTGGTGATTTGCAACGGCGGCGGCGGGGTGCCGGTGGTGCAGAGCGCCGGTGGTTACTGCGGCATAGAGGCGGTGATCGACAAAGACCTCTCTGCGGCACTGCTCGCCCGCCAGATAGAAGCCGATGCCCTGCTGATCCTGACCGATGCCGACGCGGTGTACCTCGACTGGGGCAAACCAACGCAGCGTCCGCTGGCGCAGGTAACGCCGGCGCTGCTCAAAGATATGCAGTTCGATGCCGGATCGATGGGTCCAAAAGTGGCCGCCTGCCGCGAGTTTGTCGAAGCCTGCAACGGCATCGCCGGGATCGGCGCGCTGGTAGACGGGGCGGAGATCCTGGCAGGCGATAAAGGCACGTTAATTCGTCAATAACGTATTATTTCAAAAAGGATTTACCCATGACCATCAACCTGAAAAACCGCAACTTCCTCAAACTACTGGACTACACCCCGGCGGAGATCCAGTACCTTATTGACCTCGCCATCGCGCTAAAAGCCGCTAAAAAAGCCGGGCGCGAAAAGCAAACGCTGGTCGGTAAAAACATTGCCCTGATTTTTGAAAAAACCTCCACCCGCACCCGCTGTGCCTTTGAAGTTGGCGCATTTGACCAGGGCGCACAGGTGACTTATCTCGGCCCAAGCGGCTCGCAGATTGGCCATAAGGAGTCGATGAAAGACACCGCACGCGTGCTGGGCCGTATGTATGACGGCATTGAATATCGCGGTTACGGCCAGGCGATTGTCGAAGAGCTGGGCGAGTACGCAGGCGTTCCAGTGTGGAACGGCCTGACCGACGAGTTCCATCCTACCCAAATTCTCGCCGACCTGATGACCATGCTGGAACATGCGCCGGGCAAAACGCTGCCGGAATTGAGCTTTGCCTACCTGGGCGACGCGCGTAACAACATGGGTAACTCGCTGATGGTCGGCGCGGCCAAAATGGGCATGGATATCCGCCTGGTGGCGCCAAAATCCTTCTGGCCAGAAGCCGCGCTGGTTGAACAGTGCCGTTCCATCGCCAAAGAGACCGGGGCGCGCATTACGCTCACCGACGACGTGGCAGAAGGCGTGCACGGCACGGATTTCCTCTACACCGACGTATGGGTCTCTATGGGCGAGCCGAAAGAAGCCTGGGCCGAGCGCGTCAGCCTGATGTGGCCGTACCAAATCAACGCAGAGGTAATGAAAGCGACCGGCAATCCGAACGTGAAGTTCATGCACTGCCTGCCCGCGTTCCATAACGAGCACACCAAAGTGGGCCGCGAAATTGAGATGGCCTACGGTCTGAAAGGGCTGGAAGTAACGGAGGAGGTCTTTGAATCAGCGAACTCAATCGTCTTTGACGAAGCGGAAAACCGCATGCACACCATAAAAGCGGTCATGGTGGCGACACTCGGCGACTAAACACCGCCCGGTGCGCCACAGGGTGCGCCGGGTTCAAGGAGAACATCATGGGCAAGTTCAAGTTTCCCTCCGCTTACACCATCCTCTTTTTTCTGATAATCATTGTCGCGGCCCTCACCTGGATTGTTCCGGCCGGACAATACCATATGGCAATGAATGAAACGCTCGGTAAAGAGGTTCCTGTTGCCGGGACATACGCCCACGTGGCGGCGCATCCGCAGGGCGTGGTGTCCATACTGATGGCGCCGATTGCCGGTCTGTACGATCCGGACACCGGCCAGGCGGGCGCCATTGATGTGTCGCTGTTTGTTTTGATAATCGGCGGTTTTCTTGGGATCGTCACCCGCACCGGGGCGATAGACGCCGGGATCGAGCGTGTTATGTCACGTTTACGCGGTCGGGAGGAGTGGATGATCCCAATCCTGATGGGATTATTTGCCGCAGGCGGTACCATTTACGGCATGGCTGAAGAGTCGCTGCCGTTCTATACCTTACTGGTGCCGGTGATGCTGGCCGCCCGTTTCGACCCGGTAGTAGCCGCCTCTACCGTGCTGCTTGGCGCGGGGATCGGTACGCTGGGTTCCACCATTAACCCGTTCGCCACAGTGATCGCCGCCAATGCGGCGGGGATCCCCTTTACTAACGGGATTATGCTGCGCGTAGCGTTACTGGTTATCGGTTGGCTGATCTGCGTGGGGTGGGTGATGCGCTATGCCCGCAATGTCCGCCGGGATCCGTCCCGCTCTATCGTGGCGGATAAGCAGGAAGAGAACCAGACACATTTCCTCGGCAACAAAAGCGAACAGTGCCTCGAATTTACGCCGGTGCGCAAAATCATTTTGATTATTTTTGCCCTCGCCTTCGCGGTGATGATCTATGGCGTGGCGGTACTGGGCTGGTGGATGGCGGAAATCTCGGCGGTATTTCTTGCTGCTGCCATTATCGTCGGCCTGATCGCGCGGATGAGCGAAGAGGAGTTAACCTCAACCTTTATCAACGGCGCGCGCGATTTGCTGGGTGTCGCGCTGATTATCGGCATTGCGCGCGGTATCGTGGTGGTTATGGATAAGGGCATGATTACCCACACCATTTTGCATAGCGCCGAGGGGCTGGTTAGCGGGTTATCCACGGTAATCTTTATCAACGTCATGTACTGGCTGGAGGTGGTGTTGTCGTTTCTTGTACCTTCTTCATCCGGCCTGGCCGTTCTGACGATGCCGATCATGGCACCGCTTGCAGATTTCGCTAACGTCAACCGCGACCTGGTGGTTACCGCGTATCAGTCGGCTTCCGGCATTGTTAACCTGGTCACTCCCACTTCTGCCGTCGTGATGGGCGGGCTGGCTATCGCCCGCGTGCCTTACGTGCGTTATCTGAAATGGGTGGCGCCGCTGCTGGGAATGTTGACCGTGTTGATTATGGCGGCGTTGAGCCTGGGAGCGTTGTTGTGAATATTTGAAGTTGCAGGCCCGGTCCGCCGGGCATTTTTCAGCCACTTATATGGGAAATTGTTATGACGGAATATGGTGAGTACTCGCCAAAAGAACAGCTGCAGCTAACGGTCTGCCAGCGTCTGATCGCGGAAAGGAGCTATCTCTCCCAGGAGGAAATCCGCCGTGACCTGCAGGAGCATGGATTTGAAACCATCAGCCAGTCTACCGTTTCGCGTCTGCTCAAATTGCTCGGAGTCATAAAAATTCGAAATGCCAAAGGGCTAAAGATTTATTCGCTGAATCCGCAACTGCGCCCCGCTCCCGACGCCGCGCGTACCGTTTCCGAAATGGTGGTCAGCGTGGAGCATAATAGCGAATTTATCCTTATCCATACCGTTGCCGGATATGGCCGCGCGGTGGCGCGAATTCTGGATTATCACCAGTTGCCGGAAATTTTAGGCGTGGTGGCCGGAAGCAGTATCGTCTGGGTTGCGCCCCGGGTCGTGACGCGAACCGCGCTGGTGCATAAACAAATTAATTATTTACTCAGAACGAATTAATATTCATAAAGAACCGTTTGCTTTGAGTAAAGTGTGCATTAAAACGCTTGATCGGATAACCGGGGTGGGTATAATGCCCGACAATTTGCCGGGAGGAAGCATGGTCAAGCGTGTACGACATGACGTTTTACCGCGTCTGAAATCAGACGCTGACCTGCCGTTTTTCTTCCCGTTGATAACCCTATTCCCAGAGCCCCTCATTTGAGGGGCTTTTTTTTGCCCGGCGTCAGGAGATAAACATGAATCCGCTTTATCAAAAACACATCATTTCCATAAACGACCTCAGCCGCGAAGAGCTGGAACGGGTTCTGGATACCGCGGCAAAACTGAAGGCCAATCCGCAACCGGAGCTGCTCAAGCACAAGGTGATTGCGAGCTGCTTCTTCGAAGCCTCGACCCGTACCCGCCTCTCCTTTGAAACCGCCATGCATCGCCTGGGCGCCAGCGTGGTGGGCTTCTCAGACAGCAGTAATACGTCGCTGGGCAAAAAAGGGGAAACGCTGGCGGATACCCTTTCGGTTATCAGCACCTACGTGGATGCAATAGTGATGCGTCACCCCCAGGAGGGCGCCGCGCGTCTGGCGACCGAGTTTTCCGGCGGTATTCCGGTGCTAAATGCCGGCGACGGCGCAAACCAGCATCCGACCCAGACTCTGCTGGATCTCTTCACCATTCAGGAGACGCAGGGCACGCTTGAGAACCTCAACATCGCCATGGTAGGTGACCTGAAGTATGGCCGCACCGTCCACTCGCTGACCCAGGCGCTGGCGAAATTTAACGGCAACCGCTTCTTCTTCATCGCCCCGGACGCGCTGGCGATGCCGCAGTACATCCTCGACATGCTGGATGAGAAAGGCATTCAGTGGAGCCTGCACGCCAGTATCGAAGAGGTGGTGAGCAACGTGGATATTCTGTATATGACCCGCGTTCAGAAAGAGCGTCTGGATCCGTCCGAATACGCTAACGTGAAGGCCCAGTTTATATTGCGCGCCAGCGATCTCGACGGTGCGCGCGGCAACATGAAGGTGCTGCACCCGCTGCCGCGTATCGATGAAATCCATACCGACGTAGATAAAACGCCGCACGCCTGGTACTTCCAGCAGGCCGGAAATGGCATCTTTGCTCGCCAGGCGTTACTGGCTTTGGTTCTGAATCGCGAATTGGCTCTGTAAGGGGAAATGACCATGACACACGATAACAAACTCCAGGTTGAAGCCATTAAACGTGGCACCGTGATTGACCACATCCCTGCGCAGGTGGGCTTTAAGCTGCTGACGCTGTTCAAGCTGACCGAGACCGACCAGCGCATCACCATTGGCCTCAACCTGCCATCGGCCGAGATGGGCCGCAAAGATCTGATCAAAATCGAGAACACCTTCCTGACTGACGAGCAGGTTAACCAGCTGTCGCTGTACGCGCCGGACGCCACCGTTAACCGCATCGACGAGTATGACGTAGTGGGTAAATCGCGTCCGAATCTGCCGGAACGTATCGACAGCGTGCTGGTCTGCCCGAACAGCAACTGTATCAGCCATGCCGAGCCGGTTTCTTCCAGCTTTGCAGTGAAAAAACGCGCCAATGATATCGCGCTCAAATGTAAATACTGTGAAAAGGAGTTTTCTCATTATGTGGTGCTGGCCAACTAATTGAGGTTGGTAATGAAATCCCGGCTGTTATAATGGCCGGGAACATTCTTAACGCTGTTATTCTGGAGAAAACATGAGCAAAGTACTCGCGACGGAAAATGCACCAGCCGCTATCGGTCCCTACGTTCAGGGCGTTGATCTGGGCAGCATGATCATCACGTCAGGTCAGATCCCGGTAAACCCGAAAACCGGCACCGTGCCGGAAGACGTGGCGGCTCAGGCGCGCCAGTCGCTGGAAAACGTGCAGGCTATTGTGGAATCCGCTGGCCTGAAAGTAGGCGACATCGTGAAAACAACCGTTTTCGTGAAAGATCTGAACGATTTTGCGACCGTCAACGCCACTTATGAAGCCTTCTTCAACGAGCACAACGCGACTTTCCCGGCGCGCTCTTGCGTGGAAGTCGCGCGTCTGCCAAAAGACGTGAAAATTGAAATCGAAGCGATTGCGGTTCGTCGCTAATCCGCTTTCAAGTTAACAAGGCAGCCCGGCTGCCTTTTTGGTTGTCCGCTACAGATTTCGCGTCGCTCTGAGCAGCGGATACACCGCCGCAATCACCACCTCATTCTGAACTTTCGCCGCGTTATCCAGCGCTTTTTGAATCAAGGCGATCTCTTTATCGTCCGGAGCGACAAAGGCGGACGCGCCGAGCAGAAGCCCGGCGCTTAGGAGGCTTAACGTAACAAGAATGTTCCTTATTTGACGGGCCGAAAATAAGCAAAACATTCTGTTAACATTCGCTCAATTTGTTGTCAAGCAGATGGCATGACGGCGAACACAGGTTGTTGAATTTGAGCGAAAAACCAGATCCCTCACCCTCCCCAGAGGGGTGAGGATTTGTCATTATCACTGCCACCCATACCGGCGTGCATAGAACCCTTTCACTTTTTGCGTCAGCACCATGTAGCCCACGAGGATCGCTACCAGCCACGGGAAGTAGCTCAGCGGCAGTGCCTGCAACTGCAGGTAGCTGGCCAGCGGCGAGAACGGCAGCGCGATACCCAGCGCCATCACAATCCCGGTCATGATAATCAGCGGCCACGCGGCACGGCTCTGAATAAACGGAATACGACGGGTGCGGATCATGTGCACAATCAACGTTTGCGACAGCAGCCCGACCACGAACCAGCCGGACTGGAACAGCGTCTGGTGCTCCGGCGTGTTGGCGTGGAATACAAACCACATCAGGCAAAAGGTCAGAATGTCAAAAATGGAGCTGATTGGGCCAAAGAACAGCATAAAACGCCCGAGATCGGACGGGTTCCAGCGCTGCGGCTTCTGGATCTGCTCATCATCCACGTTATCAAACGGGATCGCCACCTGAGAGATATCGTACATCAGATTCTGGATCAACAGATGCAGCGGCAGCATCGGCAGGAACGGCAGGAACGCGCTCGCCACCAGCACGCTGAAGACGTTACCGAAGTTGGAGCTGGCGGTCATTTTGATGTACTTCAGCATGTTGGCGAAGGTACGGCGTCCTTCGATCACGCCCTCCTCCAGCACCATCAGGCTTTTTTCCAGCAGGATAATATCCGCCGCTTCCCGGGCGATATCCACCGCGCCGTCAACGGAGATGCCAATATCCGCCGCACGCAGCGCGGGCGCATCGTTGATGCCGTCCCCCATAAAGCCAACCACGTGCCCTTCGCGACGCAGTAAGGTGACGATACGTTCTTTATGCATCGGCGTCAGGCGGGCAAACAGCGTGGTGTGCAGCGCCAGTTTCGCCAGTTCGTCATCAAAGAGGTGCTCTATGTCGCTCCCCACCACCACGTTTCCCGCGTCCAGCCCTACTTCGTGGCACACTTTGGCCGCCACCAGCTCGCTGTCGCCGGTGAGGATTTTGACGGTGATTCCGCTCGCCTTCAGTGCTTTCAACGCGGGTGCGGTGGTCTCTTTCGGCGGATCGAGGAATTCGATGTAACCTTCGAGAATTAAATCGCATTCATCAATACGCTGATAATCTCCGGCGCGTGCCGGCAGAGGTTTACTGGCGACCGCCACCACGCGTAGCCCCTGACGGTTCAGGTTATCAGTGACGCGTTTGATGCGGCGCAGCATAGCGTCATCCAGCGGCACGATACTCCCGTTGTAACGCGCATGGGTCGAGACATTGAGGATCTCCTGCAGCGCCCCTTTGCAGATCAACTGATGCACATCGGGTTGTTCGCTCACCACCACCGACATGCGACGGCGTTCAAAATCGAACGGAATTTCATCCACTTTTTGCCAGCGGCCAGAGAGAGTGTGGGCGGACTCTTCATCTACCCCTTCCAGCACGGCGACGTCGAGCAGGTTTTTCAGCCCGGTCTGGTAGTGGCTGTTAAGCCAGGCGGTGTGCAACACGCGCTCGCTGGTTTTTCCGGCGATATCGGTGTGGTTCTCCAGTACAATTTTATCCTGGGTCAGGGTGCCGGTTTTATCGGTACAGAGGATATCCATCGCGCCAAAGTTCTGAATAGCGTCGAGGTGTTTGACGATCACTTTCTGTTTTGACAGCTTGACCGCCCCGCGTGCCAGCGTGGAGGTGACAATCATCGGCAGCATTTCCGGCGTTAAGCCAACGGCCACGGAGAGCGCGAACAGCGCCGCTTCCCACCAGTCGCCTTTGGTATAGCCATTGATCAGCAGCACAATCGGCGTCATCACCATCATAAAGCGGATCAGCAGCATGCTGACGCGGCCAATGCCTTTCTGGAACGCATTCGGCTCGCTTTCCTGCCCGGTCACGCGTCCGGCAAGCTGCCCAAACCAGGTATTGCCCCCGGTGGCGATGACGATGGCCTGCGCCGTGCCGCTCACCACCGTGGTGCCCATAAAACACAAAGTATCGCACTCAAGCGGGTTCATCTGCTGTGGATTACGGCTGCGCGCCACTTTTTCGACCGGCAGCGATTCCCCGGTCAGCGAAGCCTGCGCGACAAACAGATCGCGTGCCTGAATAATGCGAAGATCCGCCGGGATCATATCCCCGGCGGCAAGCTTAACCAGATCGCCCGGCACCAGCTGGTCGATGGGCAGTTCAACCCAGGCATTTGCACCGAGATCGTTAATCACCCGGGAGACGGTCGCCGTATTGCTGACCATCGCCTTCAGGGCATCCGCCGCTTTGGTTGAGCGTGCTTCCTGGATAAAATTCAGCAGCGTGGAGATCCCCACCATCAGGGCAATCACCCCTGCGGCAAACAGATCTTCGGTGGCATAGGAGATAACGCCGAGCACGGTCAACAGCAGGTTGAACGGGTTGCGGTAGCAGTGCCACAGGTGCACCCACCATGGCGACGGCTTTTGCGCCGGAATGTGGTTATCGCCATGCAGTAAGCGAATTTTTTCCACTTCCCTGGCGTTCAGCCCTTCCGGATGCCCACCGAAAGCGCGCCAGACTTCGTTTTCATCCATCGCCGCCACGTTCAGGCAGCGTTCGGCCAGGGATGACGGAATGGCTGCGCCCGTCACATTTTTGGCGTTGGGCAGCGGGTCGCGCTCAAACAGGCGACGAGGAAGATGGCGGCTGAGCAGCATTTGCAGCTGCCGGGTGATATTTTTTAGCATAGTCATTCCCCCGCATCCGCACAGCGGATGCAGAATTTCTGCAGGCGTGGCAGCGCCTTACCTGGCAGGTACTTAATGTTTCAAGCAGGAACGTCAGAACGCTACTGCCTCACGCCGGTGAGACAGCAAAAGGCTGGCTTACCGGAAAGAACGTGCTCTCTTGTTCAGAAGAGGTGTGGGATCGGGATCCATAAAGCCTCCGGTAAGTTAAAGTGGGTGTCGCCGCGCAGTATACGGATTTTAGCGTACCCTTTATGGCGCTTCGGGCGGTATGATAACCCCTTACAAATAAACCAAACGTAAACCAGACTTTGCCCATAGCGGAATTACGCTAAAGCATTAGGCTCTATTGACCATTTTGTCGTTGTTACAGGGAATATAGCATGCAGAACCGCCTTACGATTAAAGACATTGCGCGTTTAAGCGGTGTGGGGAAATCCACCGTGTCGCGGGTGCTGAATAACGAAAGCGGTGTCAGCGAACGCACGCGGGAGCGCGTCGAGGCGGTGATGAATCAGCACGGTTTTTCCCCTTCCCGCTCCGCGCGAGCCATGCGCGGGCAGAGCGACAAAGTGGTGGCCATTATTGTCTCACGCCTGGATTCGCTCTCAGAGAACCTCGCCGTGCAGACCATGCTGCCCGCCTTCTACGCGCAAGGCTATGATCCGATCATGATGGAGAGCCAGTTCTCAGCGCAAATGGTGGAAGAGCACCTGGGTATGCTCCAGCGCCGCAACATCGACGGTGTGGTGCTGTTTGGTTTTACTGGCATCAAAGAAGAGATGCTCAAACCCTGGCAGCCCTCGCTGGTGCTGCTGGCGCGCGATGCCAGCGGTTTTGCCTCCGTCTGTTACGACGACAAAGGGGCAATTATTATCCTGATGCAACGCCTGTACAATGACGGCCATCGCCACATTAGCTATCTGGGCGTGCCGCACGCCGACGTGACGACCGGCAAGCGACGTCATGAAGCCTACCTGGCGTTTTGTAAACAGCATAACCTGCCTGCCGTCGCCTCGCTGCCGGGCCTGGGGATGAAGCAGGGCTACGAGCAGGTCGCCAGCGTGCTCACCCCGCAGACCACCGCCCTGGTGTGCGCTACCGATACCCTGGCGCTGGGTGCAGGAAAATATCTGCAGGAGCAACGTATCGACGGCTTACAGGTCGCGAGCGTTGGCAACACGCCGCTGATGAAGTTCCTGCATCCGGAAATTATCACCGTCGATCCCGGCTACGCCGAGTCCGGCAGACAGGCTGCCGCTCAGTTGATCGAGCAGATCACCGGACGTGCCGCGCCGCGCCAGATCGTGATCCCCGCCCACCTTTCATAAACTCGTTGAACGGTTTAATGTGATCTTCGCCCGATTTCGGGAACGTTCCCATTTCCGCTGTCACGCTGAAAGGGTAGGCTTACTGTCAGGTCATAACCCTATCAATCCAGTCATGAGGTTTCATGATGAAAAAAGTCAAACAAGCTGATATCGATCGGTTGATCGTCCTGGTGGGCGGACGCGAAAATATCGCCACCGTCAGCCATTGCATCACTCGCCTGCGCTTTGTGCTTAACGATCCGGCCAAAGCCGACCCGAAAGCCATTGAAGAACTGAAAATGGTGAAAGGCTGCTTCACTAACGCCGGCCAGTTCCAGGTTGTTATTGGTCCCGAAGTGGGCGATTACTATCAGGCTCTGCTGGCGACGACCGGGCACTCTTCTGCCGATAAAGAACAGGCGAAGAAAGCCGCGCGCCAGAACATGAAATGGCATGAGCAGTTGATCTCCCACTTTGCCGAGATCTTCTTCCCGCTGCTGCCCGCGCTGATAAGCGGCGGCCTGATCTTAGGCTTCCGTAACGTCATCGGTGATGTGCCGATGAGCGACGGTGAAACGCTGGCGCAGATGTATCCCGCCCTGCAAAGCATTTACGATTTCCTGTGGCTGATTGGCGAAGCGATCTTCTTCTATCTGCCGGTCGGAATTTGCTGGTCGGCGGTACGCAAAATGGGCGGTACGCCGATTCTGGGTATTGTACTGGGCATCACGCTGGTCTCTCCGCAGTTAATGAACGCTTACTTACTGGGTCAACAGGTCCCGGACGTATGGAACTTTGGCCTGTTTACCATCGCTAAGGTGGGCTATCAGGCGCAGGTTATCCCCGCGCTGCTGGCCGGTCTGGCGCTGGGCTTTATTGAGACTCGCCTCAAACGCATCGTGCCGGATTACCTTTATCTGGTGGTCGTACCGGTCTGCTCGCTGATCCTTGCCGTCTTCCTTGCCCATGCGTTGATCGGCCCGTTTGGCCGCATGATCGGCGACGGCGTGGCCTTTGCGGTGCGTCACCTGATGACCGGCAGCTTCGCACCGGTTGGCGCTGCCCTGTTTGGCTTCCTGTATGCACCGCTGGTCATTACCGGCGTACACCAGACCACCCTGGCGATAGATATGCAGATGATTCAAAGCCTCGGCGGTACGCCGGTGTGGCCCGTCATCGCGCTGTCTAACATCGCCCAGGCGTCTGCGGTGACCGGGATAATCCTGGTTAGCCGCAAGCATAACGAGCGTGAAATTTCCGTTCCGGCGGCCATCTCCGCCTACCTTGGCGTCACCGAACCGGCGATGTACGGCATCAACCTGAAATACCGCTTCCCGATGCTCTGCGCGATGGTTGGCTCCGGCCTGGCGGGCCTGGTCTGCGGTCTGTACGGGGTGATGGCGAACGGCATCGGCGTTGGCGGCTTGCCGGGGATCCTCTCCATTCAGCCCGCGTTCTGGCAGGTGTTTTCCCTGGCGATGGCCATCGCGATTATCGTGCCGATGGCGCTCACCACCGTGGTGTACCAGCGTAAGTTTCGTCAGGGCACGCTGCAGATTGTTTAACTTCTCCTTTGGGGCGCAATTGCGCCCCTTCGCATTTGCAGGAACACACTATGAATAACCTTCCTCACTGGTGGCAAAACGGCGTTATTTATCAGATTTACCCGAAGAGTTTCCAGGACACGACCGGGCGTGGTACCGGCGATTTACGCGGCGTGACGCAGCGCCTGGATTATCTCCACACCCTCGGCATTGACGCCATCTGGCTGACGCCGTTTTACATCTCCCCGCAGGTCGATAACGGTTACGACGTGGCGAATTACACCGCCATCGATCCGGCCTACGGCACGCTGGATGATTTTGACGAGCTGGTCGCCGAAGCGCATGCCCGGGGCATCCGCATTGTGCTGGATATGGTCCTCAACCATACCTCGACCCAGCATGCCTGGTTCCGCGAATCCCTGAATAAAGAGAGTCCGTACCGTCAGTTTTACATCTGGCGCGACGGCACGCCTGAGCAATTGCCTAACAACTGGCGCTCTAAATTTGGCGGCAACGCCTGGCGCTGGCACGCCGAGAGCGAGCAGTATTATCTGCATCTGTTCGCTCCGGAGCAGGCCGATCTCAACTGGGAGAACCCGCAGGTGCGTGCCGAGCTAAAAAAGGTATGCGAGTTTTGGGCCGATCGTGGCGTCGACGGGTTACGTCTTGATGTGATTAACCTGATTTCGAAAGATCAGGATTTCCCGGATGACTTCGTGGGCGATGGCCGCCGCTTCTACACCGACGGGCCGCGGGTTCATGAATATCTCCAGGAGATGAGCCGCGACGTCTTCACCCCGCGCAAGCTGATGACGGTGGGCGAAATGTCCTCAACGTCGCTGGAAAACTGCCAGCAATACGCTTCGCTGGACGGCAATGAACTGTCGATGACCTTTAACTTCCACCACCTGAAGGTGGATTATCCTGGCGGCGAAAAATGGACGCAGGCAAAGCCAGACTATGTGGCGCTGAAAACCCTCTTCAGCCACTGGCAGCAGGGAATGCACAACAAAGCGTGGAATGCGCTGTTCTGGTGTAACCACGACCAGCCGCGCATCGTCTCCCGCTTTGGCGACGAAGGAGAACATCGTGTGCCAGCGGCGAAGATGCTTGGCATGGTGCTGCACGGGATGCAGGGCACGCCGTACATTTATCAGGGTGAAGAGATTGGCATGACCAACCCGCACTTCAGCCGTATCACCGATTACCGCGACGTAGAGAGCCTGAATATGTTCGCCGAACTGCGGGCCAACGGCCGCGATCCGGATGAATTACTGGCGATCCTGGCGAGTAAATCGCGCGATAACAGCCGTACGCCGATGCAGTGGGATGCTTCACATAATGCAGGCTTTAGCGGGGGAGAGCCCTGGATTGGCGTCTGCGACAACTACGAATCGGTCAACGCCCGGGCGGCTCTGGAGGATGCGGATTCGGTGTTCTACACCTATCAATCATTGATTCGGCTGCGTAAAACCCTGCCAGTGCTGACGTGGGGGGACTATGAAGATTTGCTTCCGAAACACCCGTATCTATGGTGCTACCGTCGCCGGTGGCAAGGGCAGACGCTGGTTGTGGTGGCGAACCTCAGCCGCGAGCGCCAGCAGTGGCAACCGGACCCGGTACAGGGAACATGGCGGGTAGCCCTTAGCAACTATGAGGATGTTCCCTCTCGCCCGGTTACGCGGCAATTGCGTCCTTTTGAAGCCATCTGGTGGACGCAGGAATAAACATCAGGAGATACAGCATGCTGTATCTCTTTTTTTATGTTTAGCGATACGCTAAATGTACGACGATAAGTTTTACATCATAACGTGCCAAAATAAAAATAGTCCTGCCAATTAAATAACCTCGACAGGACATTATGAAAAAGAAAATTATTAAAGCAACGTGTATCAGCGCAATATTATTAAGCACACAGGGATGGTGCGGAAAATCGTCCGTCGACCTGCGCTTTGGTCACAATACGCGCTCAGACGTCAATGATTCACGTATTAAAGTCATGCATCAGGCGGATAACGGTTTTTACTTCTCCGTTGAAGCCGCACAAAACCACAACGATACCTTTTTTGGTGATACCGATCGCTATAATTCTGACGACAAGGGGTTAACTGAGGCGGCGCAGGAAATCGAAACACGCTGGCGCTTCGCTCTGGGCAATGGGTTCGCCATTGCGCCGGGCATGGTGACGGTATTCACCGCCAGTAATACCCATTATCGCCCCTTCATTCAGGGCTGGAAAGCGTTTGATAACGGTCTGAACCTCTCCGCACGTTATCGTTATAATACCGTCAATGATGCGCACAGCGACAAAGAATTAGACGACAGCGGGTATACCCGCCGCCAGTCACACCAGTTCGACATTTGGTTCGCTTATAACATTGGCAAATTCGGTATGTCCTACAACCCACGCTTTCGCTGGCAGGATAATGTCGATCAGGGAACCGGGGATGACACCTACTGGGAGCATACCGTCGCGTTCAATTACAGCCTCGACGACGGCTGGACGCCTTACGTTGAACTGGTTTCACTGGACAAAACCTATATCAATAATGCCGGCAACCATGAAAATGATTATGCCGTACGCCTGGGGATAGTGAAGCAACTTTGACGGCCTGACTACACCGTATCGTGCTGCAGTAGCCTGCAGCCGATACGGTCCACGGCGCTTAACAGTTCAAGCTGCCCCTCCCGCTGATACAATGATACTGCGTTAATGTCGATCAATAACGGCCAGCATAGCGTTGAGATCGCAGCCAGCGTCGATCCCTCACGGGTAATCGCAATAATCTTTAACCCTTTGCACAGCGCGTTACGCGCCATTTCAATCAGCGACTGCGTCTCCCCGGATTTACTGATCAACACCAACGTCCCTTTCGTTACCCGTGTCAACTGGTGCATATCATTCAGAACAAGATGCGGCAGGCTCGCCAGGGATAAAAAACGCGACAGATAGTTGAGGCTGGTAAGCGAGGCGCCCCGTGCGTAAAGGAAGATATGGCTGGAATGGGTTAGCAGCCTGGACACCTCCGCCACAATAGCGTCCGCCTGCGGCACAACGCCAGGCTCTGCAAGCGCAGAGGTAGAATGATCGAGCAAAAAACGATACCGAAGCTCGGTATAACTTTTATAGCCCATTTTTTTACACACACGGTTAACAGATGTTGTCCTCGTAAAGGTATCACGAGCAATCTCTTTTGCCGATATATTAGAAATATTAGGCGCATGATGCTGAATGTATTCAAATATCAAACGCTCACTTCCCTGAAATGAGTTCATATATTACGCCCCGAGTAATCCAGAGATGATATTAACACCGAAGAAAAATAGTCTCTGGAAGGCGCTTCACAAATTGCATTTCCGCGTATCGCAATACGTAATTAGTATTAGCAAACATTAAAAACGATGTTGGTTTCTCTTTATACTTTCCCTGTTTTCACATTCAGGGAATTATTACAATGACGAAACAAAAAATTGTCGCGGTTACGGCCTGCCCGACGGGCATCGCCCACACCTTTATGGCGGCGAATAAAATTATTGCATGGGCTAAAGCGCATAACATTGAGGTCAAGGTCGAAACGCAGGGCAGCGACGGCGTTAAAAACCGCTTAACGAAACAGGATATCGCCTCCGCCACGGCCGTTATTCTGGCAACCGATGTTCCCATTCAGGATGCTGAGCGTTTCGAAAAAATTCCCCACCTGCAGACCCGCACGCAGGAGCTGATCAAGTATACCGATCGCTATCTGTGTCAGGCGCTGGCAATGGAAAAAAACGTCACCTCCCTTGCACGAGCAGACGAAGACGATCTCCAGCGTTCTGCTTACCAGATTTTTATCGGCCATATCATGGCGGCCATTAGCTATATGTTACCGGTCGTGGTTATGGGTGGGCTGATGATGGCGACGGCCAAAATTACCGGGCAGTTTATTAACATCGAACATTCGCCATTCAGCGTGCTGGATAAAGTAGGCTTGATGACCATCAAGTTCATGTATCCGATTTTCGCTATGTATCTGGCGTTTTCCATTGCCGGTAAACCGGCGCTGATCCCCGGGCTTATCGGCGGCATCATGTCTGACGAAGTCTACAAACGCTTCTTTGATATCGAAGGCTTTATGCCGTCCGGCTTTTTCGGCGCCATTGGCATTGGCTTTTTTGTGGGCTATCTGGTGCGCTGGCTCAATGATTCTTTGCATGTCCGCCAGCAGCTCACCACCATTAAAACGATGCTGGTTGTGCCGCTTATCACCGGCATTACGCTGGTGATGGTCATGGAATATTTGATTAACCCAATTTTTGGCTCGCTTAACCAGCTGATGGTGGTCTTTTTTACCTCGGCAGGTGACACCGGCCGCGGATTCTATTCAGCGATGATTGCTGCAGGCACCGCCTTCGACTTGGGCGGTCCGGTCAACAAGGCGGCAGGCTCTGTCGCGCTCGGCCTGAATGGCATTAGCGAGACCTTCGACTTAACCGCCCGTGAACTCTCCATCGTGATCCCCTCCATTGGCGTCGGCTTTGCCGCATTCCTCAACGGACGCTTCGGTCTACCGGACGTCTTCAGCCGGGAAGAGAAAACCGTGGGCAGCACCTCGTTATTGCTGGGCGTTATCGGGATCTCTGAAGGCGCTATCCCGTTTATCCTGAAAAACCCACGCCTGATCCCGGTGTTTATGACCGGCGCCGTCGTCGGCTCGCTGGTCGCCATTGCGCTTGATGTAAAACAAACGTTGCCTCTGCCAGCCATCTGGGGCTGGCCCCTGGCCACCAATGTCGCTGGCTACCTGGCGAGCGTCTTTATGGGCGCGCTGATATGTGCCCTGGGCATGCTCTATGTCAGCACCAAAAACGCCAGATGAGGGAAGCAGCATGAGTCAGATCCACGTTATTGCCCATACGCACTGGGATCAAGAGTGGTACTTCACCCGTCAGGACAGCATGGTGCTGGCGTCATATAACTTCGCGGACGTCATCGACACGCTGGAGCAGGACCCGGCTTATTACTGCTATCACCTTGACGGTCAGATGGCGGTGGTGGATGACTTTCTCGCCATCAATCCCGGTTATCGCTTCAGGGTTGAAAAACTGGTCAGAGAGAAAAGGCTCTTCGTGGGGCCGTGGTATACCCAGACGGATACCTACAACGTGCATGGCGAATCCATTATCCGCAACCTCAAATACGGTATCTTCGCCGCCCGAACGCTGGGACATGCTATGCAGGTCGGGTATCTGCCGGATACCTTCGGCCACAATGCGCAGATGCCCACGATTTTGCAGGGCTGCAATATCGACAATTTCGTCTTCTGGCGGGGTATCGATCACGACAGGCAAGCTAAAAACAGCCAGTTTCTCTGGCGCGCACCGTCAGGTGCGACCGTCATCGCCTGCGCAATGGCGCTCGGTTATGGGGCGGCTAAAAACATGCGTGCAGACGCCAGCCATCTGCACGGCAAGATCTATCCGATGGTCGATTTGCTACGTTCACGTGCGGGTATAAATGACCTGCTGCTGCCCTGCGGGGGCGACCAGGTGAGTATCGACCCGGCGCTACCAAATATCCTGCAGATTGCCAGCGCATACTCTCCTGGCAAGGACCAGTATGTTATCAGTTCGCTAGAGCGCTACGTCGACATCCTGCGCACGCAGCGTGAACAATTTGAACTCTGGGAAGGTGAGCTGAAATCGCCGCGCTACACCCGCATTCATAAAACGATCGGCTCCGTGCGCTATGACATCAAAAAGAAAAATGATGAAATTGAGCAGTTCATCCTGCGACAGCTTGAGCCGACCATCGCACTGTCGCGTCACCAGGGAATTCCGGTCAACCTGTCTGTGGTCGACACCCTTTGGAAGACGCTTTTGCGATGCCACGCCCACGACTCCATCGGCGGCTGTAATAGCGATGCCACCAACCGCGATATTCTCCATCGACTCGAGCAAACCGAGCAACTGTGTCACAGCCTGTGGAATCTGGTAGTAAAAACGCTGGCCGCCGCTTGCGCAGAGGAAGGTGAACTACTGATTTTCAACCCGCTGGCCACCCCAGCGCGGCGCGTGGTTAAAACCACACTCTATAGCCGCACCGAAAATATTGCTCTGGCATATCAGGGGCGGACAATCCCCTTCGACGTCCTGAAAAGAGACATGCTACCTGGCGGAACGGCGATCGCCCTCACGGCCAAAGGCGAGTGTGAAACGCCCCTTCCCCCTTATTACCGCTGGTACGTTGCTGTGCAGACGCCGGTTTTGCCGCCTGTTGGCTACCTTAGGATTAACGTTGAAGATAACCCTGCGCCTTTCCGGCAGCCTGAACAGATAAAGGGCAACAAGATAGAAAATGCGCATTATCGGCTCACGCTGGATGCCGGTACGCTCACCTTTGAAGACAAACGCAGCGGCAGATGTATTTCCTCTTTCTTTACCTTCGAAGACTGCGCGGATGCGGGCGACAGCTACGATTTCTCGCCGCTTGCGGGCGATACGCCGACGCGCTGTTCCCATTTCACCCTTATTGACTGCCTGAAAGCATCACTGGTCGAAAAGCTGATCATTGAGGCCACCTTACTTCTTGCGCAGGATCTTGCCGGACACCAGGATACTGCCCGAAAACCGTTATTTATTCGTCTGGCGTGCGAATTGCGCCATGACGATCCGAATCTTTATGTCGAGAGTTCGCTGGAAAACCGCCACTGCGATCATCGGTTACGTTTACTGATCAATAGCGATATTCACACCCGTCACGCTATCGCCTCGCAGCCCTTTGCGATAATCCAACGCGAAACAGGCGCTGACGATGAAAATTGGCGGGAACGCTATCGCGAGATGCCCGTGGACATCGAAACCAGCGACGGGATTATCGCGGTCGCTGAAGCGGGCAAAGCGCTGGTGGTGAATAGCCGCGGCATGAAGGAGTTTCAGATTATCGGCAGCAAACCGGCGGCTATTGCCCTTACCTTATTCAAATCGACGGGTGTGCTGGGACGCAGCGATATTCACTGGCGACCGGGTCGGGCGTCGGGCATTAATAATACGGTGGTCGAGACTCCTGATGCCCAGTTGCTCAAACCGTTGCATTTTTCATTCACCGTTGCGCTGGCCGACAACGCTGACCATCTCACGCTTCGCCAGCTCGAGAATCAGGCGGCTGGACAACCTTTCACCTACCAGCGGCAAACATTGCACACGCTCGACCACCGCCTTGAGCGCTTTTCGTTGCGTCTGTCCGAATGCGAGCTTCCGGCACAGTTCTCGTTATTGACCCTACCGGAGCCGCTTATTCTCTCTGCCCTGCCCCATGCGCAGCAGTCGCATGGCACCGTCGTCCGGGTGTTTAACGCTGGCAGGCGGCCGGTTCCCGTCCCGGCACATCTAACGGGACTACGTCAGATCAACTATCTGGAAGAGCCTGTGCAACCGGTAACGGCAATTCCCCCTTTCGCGACCTGCGATTTTTTGTTGGAGGCTTAATATGAACTTGCTTGCATTGACGCACCCCGATCTGGTTTTTATCAACCCGCCACACCGTACGCCTGAAGAGCTTATCCGCTGGCTCACCGAACCGCTCGTCAGGCGAAATGTTATCAGCGATCAAGACGCGTTTATCCGAAGCGTATTACAACGCGAAAGTGAAGGTCCTACCGCACTGGGTGAAGCGCTCGCCGTTCCGCACGGTAAAACGGAGGCGGTGCATCATGCGGCATTTTGTCTGGCGCTCTTTGACGACCCAATACGCTGGCCCGGGCTGGAAGGCGATGAAGAGGTCAGAATGGTTTTTCTCCTCGCCATTCCACCCGCAGAAGCAGGCAGTACGCATATGCAACTGCTGACGTCGCTCACCAGCCTGTTGACGGAAGGTCGCGTGCGTGAGCAGCTTTTGGCAGCGCGCACCCGGGAAGAGGCACTGTCCGTCCTGAGTGGAGAAGAACCGCAAGAACAGGAGGATAGCCCCGCTCGCGCCTTTCTCATCCCCGTGGTGCTAGGCTGTATCGCTACTGTAGCGTTTTTACAGGCAGGGTTGAGCTGGGTCTGCACGGTGAGTTAATCGAACAGCGCTCAGTACGTGCGGTGTTGAGCGCTTGTTTTTGTTGAATAATTAATCATACTTTTCCTGCGCGTATTTACAATTGCTCCAGCGCCCGCCGTTTGTACTCTCGTCTTTTTACTTTGTTCTGAATCAAAAAAAGCGTAAACATGTTTGATGCAAATCACTATATGTAGCACTTAAAATGGCATCTCAACCCAACATATTGTATTTATCGTCTACAATTCCAACAACAAGACGGCGCTTACGCTGGCCGCAATTGTGGATAACACACGCTGGGAACGCGGGAAGTCTTTGCCGCGGCGGGGAATACGCCAGGTGAATACTTCTCCACCTCTGTGGATAACCTGTTTCTTAAAATGGAGTGATCATGACACCGCATGTGATGAAACGTGATGGCTGTAAAGTGCCTTTTAAATCAGAGCGCATCAAAGAAGCCATTCTGCGTGCAGCTAAAGCAGCGGGAGTCGATGACGCAGATTACTGCGCCACCGTCGCAGAAGTCGTTAGTCGCCAGATGAATGAACGCAGCCAGGTGGATATCAACGATATCCAGACTGCGGTTGAGAACCAGCTAATGGCTGGCCCGTACAAACAGCTGGCGCGCGCCTACATTGAGTATCGCCACGATCGTGACGTCCAGCGTGAGAAGCGCGGTCGTCTGAACCAGGAGATCCGTGGCCTGGTAGAGCAAACCAATTCCACTTTGCTCAATGAAAACGCCAATAAAGACAGCAAAGTGATCCCGACCCAGCGCGACCTGCTGGCCGGTATCGTCGCTAAGCACTATGCGCGCCAGCACCTGCTACCCCGCGACGTGGTGTCGGCGCACGAGCGCGGTGAGATCCACTATCACGATCTCGACTACTCACCATTCTTCCCGATGTTCAACTGCATGCTGATCGACCTCAAAGGCATGCTGACCCACGGTTTCAAAATGGGTAACGCCGAGATTGAGCCGCCAAAATCCATTTCAACGGCCACGGCGGTCACCGCGCAGATTATCGCCCAGGTGGCGAGCCACATTTATGGCGGCACCACCATTAATCGTATTGATGAAGTGCTAGCGCCGTTCGTGACAGAGAGCTTTAACAAACATCGCAAAACGGCTGAGGAGTGGCAGATCCCCGACGCCGACGGCTACGCGCACTCCCGTACCGAAAAAGAGTGCTACGACGCTTTCCAGTCGCTGGAATATGAAGTGAATACGCTGCACACCGCCAACGGTCAGACGCCGTTTGTCACCTTTGGTTTTGGCCTGGGCACCTGCCGGGAATCGCGCCTTATCCAGCAGTCTATTCTGCGTAACCGTATTTCGGGTCTGGGCAAAAACCGCAAAACGGCGGTGTTCCCAAAACTGGTGTTCGCCATTCGCGATGGTCTGAATCATAAATTTGGCGATCCGAACTACGACATCAAACAGCTGGCGCTGGAGTGTGCGAGCAAGCGCATGTATCCGGACATTCTGAACTACGATCAGGTAGTCAAAGTGACCGGCTTGTTTAAGACCCCAATGGGCTGTCGCAGCTTCCTCGGCGTGTACGAGGACGAAAACGGGGAGCAGATCCACGACGGGCGCAACAATCTGGGAGTGATCAGCCTTAATCTTCCGCGCATCGCGCTGGAGGCCAAAGGTCACGAAGACACCTTCTGGACGCTGCTCGACGATCGTCTGCAACTGGCGCGTAAAGCGCTGATGACCCGCATCGCCCGTCTGGAAGGGGTGAAAGCTCGCGTGGCGCCAATCCTGTATATGGAAGGGGCCTGCGGCGTGCGTCTGAAAGCAGATGATGAGGTGTCAGAGATCTTTAAAAACGGTCGGGCGTCTATTTCGCTGGGCTATATCGGCATTCATGAAACCATTAACGCGCTGTGTGGCGATAAGCATATGTATGACAGCGAAGCCCTGCGCCAGAAAGGGATCGCGATTGTGCGGCGTCTACGCGAGGCGGTTGACCTGTGGAAGGATGAAACCGGTTATGGCTTTAGCCTGTACAGCACGCCAAGCGAGAACCTGTGCGACCGCTTCTGCCGTCTGGACACCGCAGAGTTTGGCATTGTTGAAGGGGTGACCGACAAAGGTTATTACACCAACAGCTTCCACCTCGATGTTGAGAAGAAAGTGGATCCTTACGACAAGATTGACTTTGAAGCGGCCTATCCGCCGATCGCCAGCGGCGGCTTCATCTGCTACGGCGAGTACCCGAACATTCAGCACAACCTGAAGGCGCTGGAAGACGTATGGGATTACAGCTACCAGCATGTGCCCTATTACGGCACCAACACGCCAATCGACGAGTGCTACGTGTGCGGCTTTACCGGTGAGTTTGAGTGCACCAGCAAAGGCTTTACCTGCCCGAAATGCGGCAACCACGATGCGGCTCGCGTTTCCGTGACCCGCCGCGTGTGCGGTTATCTCGGTAGCCCGGACGCGCGTCCGTTCAACGCGGGCAAGCAGGAAGAGGTAAAACGCCGCGTGAAGCATTTAGGGAATGGGCAGATCGGTTAACGCGATGAACTACCATCAGTACTATCCCGTCGACATCGTTAACGGCCCCGGTACCCGCTGCACCCTGTTTGTCGCAGGGTGCGTGCACCAATGTCCCGGCTGCTACAACAAAAGCACCTGGCGCTTGAATTCAGGTTCGCCCTTTACCGCCGAGATAGCAGACCGGATCATCAGCGATCTGAACGATACGCGTATTCATCGCCAGGGGATTTCACTCTCCGGCGGCGATCCGCTGCACCCGCAAAATGTGCCGGAGATCCTGACGCTGGTAAAACGAATTCGCCGCGAGTGTGCAGGAAAGGATATCTGGGTGTGGACGGGCTACAGGCTGGATGAGCTGAACGCGCAGCAAAGGGAAGTGGTGGATCTGATTAACGTGCTGGTCGACGGAAAATTTGTGCAGGATTTAAAAGACCCGGCGTTAATCTGGCGCGGCAGCAGTAACCAGGTTGTGCATCATTTGCGGTGATTCACGGTGGATATCTCCTGTCCACACTTAGCTCAAAATCGACTCACACACTCCATCGCCACGGCCTTAAACGCCGCAAAATCGCCGCAGCTACAGAGCCGCGTCACCGCGCGTTCGCGCAGGAAGGTGACAAAGATGTCGTAGATGGCCATTGCCTCTTCGTATTCGCTTTTGCTGATGGCGAGCAGAAAAATGACGTGCGCGGTTTCGTCTCCCCACGCAATGCCGTGTGGGGCCAAAACGGTATAGACCACCGTTTTCTGTGCCAGCAGGCCGAGGGCGTGCGGGAGCGCGATGCCGTCCCCAAGCAACGTGCTGACGATGGCTTCACGCTCGACGACCGAATCCAGAAACGCTGCGCCGACAAAGCCTTCGCGCTCAAGCTGTTCGCACAGCTCGCGGAATAGCGTTTGCTGGTCAATGGGTTGGTCAACGATGCGGAAGTGGGCGGCGTCGAAGTATTTATCCAGCATCCACGGGCGGGTACGGTCTACCAGTACTAGCTTGCCGATCTGCTCCAGCTGGTAATCCGTCGGGAACGGCGCGATCGTCACCACCGGCTTTGACTTCTCGCTCACGCGGGCGGTGGCGATAACAAAGTCCTCGCCGATCGTCTCCGTCAGCTCGTACTCGCGCAGGGTGAGCGTTCGCGTCACCTCAATTTGCGGATATTTGCGCTGCAGTACTGCCTCAATCATGCGCACCATCGCATTACCGGCATCGCACACCAGCAGCACGCGCGGCTGGCGCTGGTAACCAATGTTGTAGTGACGCTCCAGCCCGACGCCGATATGCAATACCAGAAAACCCATCTCGTTTTCGCTGATGACATACGGCGTGTATTTACCCCAGCTTGAGACCGCCGCCAGCGTCATATCCCATGCCATCGGATAGTGCTGCTTGATGTTATCCAGCAGCGGATTGGGGATCATGATTTGATAGCGCACGCGGGTGATCATGGTCTTTATGTGGGTCAGCAAATCCGCGTGCAGTTGTTCATCGCTGAGCAGATTGTAGTTATAGTGAGTGTTGATATAGCGCAGGATATAGTTAACAAGAGCTTCGTCATCGTCGGCATTAATGGCGCTGGGGGCGATCTCCTGGATCTGCCGCGCCGCGATGTGCACGCACAGCCAGCTCTCTTCCGAAGGCGCAAGCATTTTTCCCGCCAGTTGCTGAAGGGTGACGGCGATATCTTTTGCCGCCTCGCGAACGTTCTCTTCAACATCCTCCGCGTGGAATTCTGGCAATGGGTAGCCTTCGCTGATGCGACGTACCGACACCGCGCAGTACAGGCGCAGAAACAGCTCGCCTTCATCGGTCAGGCGAATGTGATGGCGGGTTAGCGCCTCGTGCAGCACGGTGACCATCTGCTCCGGCACTCCGGCGTTCAGCGCAACGTCGGTTATCAGCGGGTTCAGGCTATCCTGTTGCGCCAGTTCCCAAAGCAGATCGGTCAGACAGGCGCGGGTCGACATCTCGCTGCCAAACAGCTTCATGCCGTGTCGCGGGCGGGTTTCCAGCGTCAGGTTATAGCGGTGGAACCACTCACGCACCTCCACCATGTCACTTTGCAGCGTGGCCCGACTGACAAACCACTCATCGGCCAGATCTTCCAGCTTGAGGGAGAAGGCTGAGGTGAGGAAACGCACCACCAGATAGTGCACGCGCTCTGGCCCCGTGCGGGGAATGCGCAGCGCGCGTGGGTGTGATGCCCGGAGTTGCTGGTAGCGCTCAGCATCGTCAATTTTGAGCTGATAGCCGTTGCCGCGGCTCAAAATAAACTGCGCGCCGTGGCTCGCCAGCAGCGCGTTCAGGGCGGTAATATCGGCGCGGACGGTGCGCGTGGAGACCGACAGCCGCTGCGCCAGTTCGTCCTGCGGCAGCGTCTCGTTTTGCAACAGATCGAACAGTTGCGCTAAACGTTGGTTCGGAAATCGCACGTCGTTGTCCTCTTACTGCTTAGGGTGAAATAACCATCCAGGATGGACTGCCGACCGGGGATGGCATACTGCCATCCGCCGTTGGCGAGTGGTAGTTATTTCACGAGTTTCTTCGTCATCGCCAGCAGGGTACGCACATCTTCAGGCCGCGTATCGCCGCTGGCATTATCGATAATCGAGCTATAAATATGCGGAATGATTTTGCTGACCCCCGCATCCAGCGCGATCTGCAGGATCGTTTCAAAATTGTCCAGATCGATACCGCCGGTCGGCTCCAGCCAAAAATCGAGATGCGCACAGGCTTGCGCCACCGCGCGGTACTCTTCGCGGCAGGTAAGGCCGCCCATCGGGAAATATTTGATGGAACTGCCGCCGAAATCTTTCAGCAGGGCTATTGCGGTCTCTACCGGAACAATACCGTCCGGTGCCGCGCTGCTTAGCGGGCCGGTGGAAATTTTGACCTTTCCGACAGTGCCGGTCGGGGAGACCAGACCGTTGACCACCGAGTCGTTTTGCCCCAGCAGCGCACGGCTGGTGGCCACGCCGGTGAAGACCTGGTTAACGTGCTGCGGCTGTACCTGGCGGGAGATCTCACTTACCATCGCCGACTGGTTCGGATCGCCCGCGCCCAGCCCTACCGAGAGCGCGTTATCAATCAGCCCCGCGTACTCACGCATATCAGCGACCGCGCTCGCCACGTTCGGATAATTTTTGGAGAGCACGCCCACCAGAACATGGCCTTCTGCTGCCGCGTAAATGGCGCTGGCGTTGGCTTTGGAGCCTGCCAGCACGTTCAGGCAGACGCGGTCACGGTAAAAGTTGGGGGTCAGTTTCATGCGTTTTTCTCCTGGCCGACTACTTCGCTAATACGGTGATAGACAATGTTCAGTTGATCGGCGTTTACGCTGCGCACATCCGCTTCGATAATCCCTTCGTTGGCCTTGTAGCCACGGAAATAAATGGCATATTCGCCCTGCTTCAACGCGTTCACCAGCTCGCCGGTGCCGACGCCGGTGGTCGCTTCATCAAATTTAATTTCGGTGCGGGCAATATCGCGCCCGGCGCTGTCCCAGATCACGCGGGCAGTGACGCCGTTCAGGGTATTGAGCGCATTAATAAACGGCGTCATTTTTGCCACCATCTCAGCCCCGCTCTCTTTGGTCGCCGTCAGGTAATGTTCGATAGCGCAGGTCAGGCCCAGAATGCCCTCTTTACCGACCTTCATCGCGCGGCCAATCCCTGCCGTCTGGCGCTTCACCCACTCAACGTACTGGGTTCTGCCGATCACCAGCCCGCTGGTGGGCCCTTCTATAGCCTTCGCGCCGCTGTAGATCACCAGATCGGCACCGGATCGATAGTACGCGTGCAGATCCTCTTCCGCCGCCGCATCGACGATCAGCGGTAAACTATATTTACGCGCCACAACCACCGCCTGCTCGACGCTGAGCATGCTTTTCTGCACGCAGTGGTGAGACTTAATATAGAGGATCGCCGCCGTACGCGGCGTGATCGCCGCCGCCAGCTGTTCGGCGGAACATTCGTTGGCGTAACCCGCTTCCACCAGCCTGCCGCCACCCAGCGCCACCATGGTCCCCACCGGTGCGCCAAAGTTGACGTTGTGGCCTTTCGGCAGGACAATTTCGTTGTTCTCAATCGGCGTCACGTGCAGGTTTTCCAGCAGCCAGTCGCTGTCTTTGACCAGCACCGCCGCCACGGATTGAGCAATGCCCGCAGAGGCGCAAGAGACCACGGTCGCCCCTTCGACATCCAGCAGCTTAGCAATATATTCCCCGGTTTTGTTGACCAGATCCTTCATCTCAAAATAGTGATTCATGCCGTCCATCGCCGCCTGTACCACTTCCGGGCGCGGCGTGGAGACCCCCAGCGCCGTCATGCGGCCAGAGGTGTTAATAACCTGCTTTAAATTGTACTTTTCATAAATCGAAGGCATGTTCCGTGCTCCCCAGTTCGGTCATGTAGCCCTTGCCCGCGCGGATCGCGGCCAGCGGCACCAGAATGTATTCAGCCTGCAGGCTGTCGTTTTCGGCATCCACCAGCAGCGTCGGTTGGCGTTTAACGGTGAATAGCGTTAGATCGGCGTCAAGGCCGGGCGCAATACGCCCTTTGCGCGTCAGACGCAGCCCGTCAGCGGCGTTCGCGGTCACGCAATCAATCACCTGCGCCAGCGACATGCCGATGGCAAGAAATTTCGACATCACGCTCGCCAGGCTGCCCACCGGGCCGTTGATGCGGTTGCGGCAGTAGATATCCGAGCTGATGGTGTGCGGCAGGATGCCCATCGCGATGGCGCGTTTCGCCACCTCGAAGCTGAAGCTCGCCGTGCCGTGACCGACGTCCAGACGCACGCCGCGCTTCAGGGCCGAGGTAATGGAGGCACGCAGCTCACCGGAAGGGGTCAGGATGCGGTTTGGCTTGCCGTTGTAGCAGTGGGTAATGATGTCGCCGGAACTCAGCAGCCCGGCGATCTCATCGAGGTTCGGCGGGTTATTGCCAATGTGCACCATCAGCGGCAGGTCACCGTTCTCTTTCTGGATGGCTTTCGCGCGCACCAGCGGGGTAATACCGTTCGCACCGACCACGCTGCTGCTCATCCGCGCCTTCAGGCCGACGATAAAATCCGGGTGGCGCTTTACCGCCTGCTTGACCGCGTCGGCATCGACGTTGGTCATGTTGGCCAGTTCGTTCTGGGCAATCAGCCCCACGCGGGAGATGTTTAACAGGGCAAATACCTCGGTCGAGGCCTTGCGGGTAATCGCGTAGAAATCATCCACGTCGTCGGCGCCGGTACTGCCTGCGTCCACCACGGAGGTCACGCCGGTGGCAATGCCCACGCTGTCCGGCTGGTCGTGGTAAATCGGCGAGTTCGGGTAACAGTGAACATGGGAGTCAATCCAGCCTGCGCTGACGAACACTTCACCGTTTAGCTCAACCGTTTTCTGTGCGGCAGCAGTAATCTCGCCCAGCGCCGCGATCTTCCCGTCCTGAATGGCGATATCGATCAGGGTATCGTCGGTAAGGCGCGCACGGCGCAGGAGTAAATCAAACATGAGGATCTCCTGATAAGGCGGGCACCTGAGCGCCCGCGGGTATTAAAGGGCGATCGGGAACAGCCAGCCTAACAGCATAGCGCCAAGGATCGCGCCCCCGGTAATCGGCTTCTGCCAGATGTAGAACAACAGTGCGCCCAACAAGGAACCGATGCCAATTGGAATGGAGGCGGTCATGGCGCTGAGGATAATCAACGGCCCGAGGAAGCGCCCGGAAGCATTGCCTGCGCCCATCATCACGTCTGCGCCGTAGGTGGAGTTGCTCTGATTAATGGTGAACTTACGCGCCAGGATGATGACGTAACCAATCGCCAGACCAATCACCAGGCCGGTAATCAGCGAGGCGATAAAGTTGGTCACCGGGAACATGATGCCCGCCCCCAGCAGCAGCGCCGGCACGCCGAGGCCCACGCCGGTCTGGATCGCACCGCCGATATCGAGAATACCGACCAGGGATCCTTCAATGATCCGGGCGAACAGGAAGCTCGCACCGAACGCGGCCACCGCGCCGTAAACGCCGGTATCTATTCCCGCTTTCAGCATCGCCACAAAGGCCACTTCGTTAAACGCGCCGATGCCGTAGAGATAGTACATGTGCGTCCCGGCAAAGACGCCGGAGGAGAGCAGGCCAACGAAGATCGGGAATGACCAGTCGGCATACCAAAAACCTTTATTCTGTTCCATTCAGAGGCTCCTGTTATTTACCGCTGAGCGAGTTGTGGATCATCTCGAGCCAGTTCGGCACGGTCAGATGGAAGGATTCGATCATCTTCATGTCGAAGCCGCGGAAGAAGCCGCTCAGCACAAACAGCGCCACGATGGCGATCATCATGACTTTGGTAACGTGGTTCCAGCCGCTCTCTTCAACGCCTTTACCGATCAGGATACCCAGTACCAGACCCGGTACAGCGTTCCCCATAATCAGCTGTGCTGCGCCGCCAAACACCGTGGCCCAGAAGCCGGATTTTTTCCCCGCATCGATAGCGGCCAGCCAGAAGATCACCGGCATGACAATGTTGACCAGCAGGTTAGCCGCGGGCACCAGCACCTTCACGGCGGTGACCTGAAGCGCAGCCGGAACCGACGAGGCGGTAAGGTTAAGGAAGGTGACAACGATCATGCCGATGACGCCGCAGGCAATCGCCATTTTGCGTGGGTCATGCAGCGTTTCGCCGACGTTACGGTTTTTGATCATCAATGCCGCCGCGCCCCAGTTGGGGATAATACGGTGGTCAACGTCCTGGGTGAAAGCACCTGCGGCCACGGAAGAGGCCCAGGCGTTAAAGAAGAAGCCTAATCCAAAGGAAAAGTGAGAAGCCGGGTCCCCTTCACAGGAGTTCAGTTCCCCCAATGTACGGAACGCGCCCATACCCTGAGTTCCAGGCGCATGAAACATGCGTGCTGCCCCGGCCCCCACACCGACGCCAACCAGGCCGCCGATGATGAGTGACTTTATTAATATAATTAAGAACATCAGTCTGCCCTTTTATGAATATTCAACGTTGCGTGACGAAATCCACCTGGTCGAGATTGATGGCGGTCACGTTGACGGTCACATCCAGCTCCACGCTGTAGGTGCGTCTTTCCCGGCGCAAAAAGAAGAACAGAAAAGCTTCTTTACGCACCGCTTCTTGCGCCTGAACGACCTGCACATCCTGTGGCTCAATACGCAGTAAGATATGCGGCGAGGCTTTCATCACCGCGGCCTGAACGTGGTTGAGCGCATCGGCAAAGGCGCGCGCTTTGGCGTCGCCTTTTCCCTTCACTCGCACCGTGGTCGTGAAATGTTCTTTCATACTTATGCGCCGTACTTCTTCTGCCACGCCTGCATCAGACGCTCGCCCAGCTCTTCTTTATCCATAAAGCCGAAGCCCAGCACGTTGCAGCCTTCATTGATGGCCGTGACGCCCTCTTCCACTGAACGCATACCGTATTTGGCTTTGTAGCCGTATTTGGTTTGGGCGGTGATGGCGCCCGCGCCGCCACTACCGCAGAAAGAGATGCCGAAAGTGGCATTTTCCGCTTTCATAACATCACCCAGTTTCATATCTGCCGCCATGCCCGGCACAACAACCGCGCGTCCACCAGCTTTTTCCACACCGGCAGCCACTTTCTGACCTTTACCCAGGCGATCGCCAATCACGACTGTAATCTGTTCCATGTGTTGCTCCTTAAAGGTTGTCTTTCGCGACTTCGAAGTGAACGGAGAGCAGCCAGGCTTCTTCATCAGGAAGGTTGCCAAACTGCGCCACCACTTCGCGGGCGAGTTGCATTGAATCGGGTGAAATTTCGTCAAACAGATCTGCTTCGACCTCCGGCAACGGCTCGCCGGTCACGGACCGGTGCGCCATCGCGCGGACGTGAGAGGTCAGCATCTGCTCCTGTACCGCATTGGGGATGATATTGTGCCGGGCCAGCAGGGCATACACCTGCGACAGCATAGTGGTGGCGAGCTGCTCTGTATGTATCGCCTGATCCCCAACGTCGTTCATTACCGCTCCGTTAATCACTGGTCTTACCCCGTTAATGGCTCTGAAAGTAAACTAACGTTGAGGGGACATTGTTTGTAGCGAGTTATTTTCCACTTCGAAGTGGAAAGAGGAGCAGCAGCAGTGATCTGTTCCACATAAATGCGTTGAATATGGATAAAACACTATATTTGCGTGATGAATATCACGCTATTAAGCGGTCATACACGTCCAGGCGGAGTGGAAAAGATTACGAGCGGACTCGTAGAAATGTGATGTGGATAAGGTTTTCTTATGGGTAACCGCTAGAGTGGCGGCGGGTGCTTGAAACGACACGTCGGACCGTGGAGTTCGCTACCTCGCCCGCTTCAAAGCAAGGAAGCATCCATGAAACGCCAATCCCCAACTATCCGGGTTTTAATGATTGTTGCTTTGACAATAATCATCTTAACGCTGGTGACGAGGAAAACACTGTGCGAGATCCGTTTTCGTAACGGCTCGCCTGAAGTGACAGCGCGGATGGATTATCGCTCCGGAAAGTCAGGAGCAACGATGCGGGGGCGCGTAATGCGCCTCCGCATACGGAGAGGACGTACAGCTCAGGCACCCAATTAACGGTACTTTTTGTGATAGGTATTGCGCGTAGCGACAAACTGGTCGGCTGCCGCCCGGGCTTCCTTCACTTTGCCTTCGTTAGCCAGCTTCAGCGCACCGTCAATCTGCCCGACCAGCTCGTCAAAGCCGTGGCGGTAGTCTTTCATCTCAGCACTGTCAGCAGGTTTGCTTTCCAGCTTCGGCGGCGTGGCTTTCTGGGCGTCCAGCGCGGCTTCACGCATTTTGGTTAGTGCGTCTTTCATCTCCGCCGCATTGTCCGTTTTCTGCACGACCTTCAGATTTTCGCTAAGGATATCCATGTTGTCTTCGAGATCGGCAGCAAACGTAGCTGAGCCAAGAACCAGCGTTGAAGCCGCGACGATCGCTAACAGGTGTTTACGCATTGCTCACTTCCTTTTTTTTATTATTAACAAAACGCTATCTCTATTGACCCGCAATTTTCATTTCGGGCAGAAGAACAGAACCACACTGTATATTGCTGCGTCTTTCAATATCGTTCCCGACCGTAACGATGTTGCGCCACATCTCTTTCAGGTTACCGGCGATGGTAATTTCGCTCACCGGATACTGAATTTCGCCGTTTTCGACCCAGAAGCCCGCTGCGCCGCGCGAATAGTCCCCGGTGATGCCGCTCACGCCCTGGCCCATCAGTTCGGTAACGACCAGACCGGTGCCCATCTCTTTCAGCATCTGCTCAAAGCTCAGCCCCTGGCCTTCGATACGCCAGTTATGAATGCCACCCGCATGGCCGGTGCTTTTCAGCCCCAGCTTACGTGCGGAGTAGTTGGTCAGCAGCCATTGGGTCAGAATGCCGTCTTTAATGATATCGCGACGTTCAGTGCGCACGCCTTCACTGTCGAACGGCGTAGAAGCCAGCCCTTTCAGCAGATGAGGGTGTTCTTCAATAGTCAGCCACGCCGGCAGGATCTGCTTGCCGAGCGAGTCGAGCAGGAAGGTCGATTTACGGTAAACCGAGCCACCCGCAATAGCCCCCACCAGGTGACCAAACAGGCCAGTTGCCACTTCATTGGCGAAAATGACCGGGGCCTTCATGGTAGATAACTTACGCGGAGACAAACGTGAAAGAGTACGCCGGGCGCATTCGGCGCCAACCCATTCCGGAGACTGCAAGTCGCCCATTGCCCGGCCGATGGTGTAGGCATAGTCACGCTCCATGTCACCGTTTTCTTCCGCTATCACACAGCTGGAGAGCGAGTGACGGGTTGAGCAGTAGCCCTGCAGCATACCGTGGCTGTTGCCGAAAACTTTGATGCCGTAGTGGCTATTAAAACTGCCGCCTTCGGTATTGGTGATACGATTATCGGCTTGCAAAGAGGCCTGCTCGGCACGCGCGGCCATTTCGATCGCCTCGTCTGGGGTGACTTCAGCCGGGTGGAAGAGATCGAGATCCGGGGCATCGAACGCCAGCAGCTCTTTATCGGCAACGCCCGCGTAAGGATCGGGGGAGGTATACCGCGCGATATCCAACGCGGCCTGCACCGTACGGGCAATGGCATCCGGGCTGAGATCGGTTGATGACGCGCTTCCCTTGCGGTTCTGATGATAAACCGTAATCCCCAGGGCGCCATCGCTGTTGAATTCCACATTCTCCACTTCGCCATAGCGGGTACTCACGCTAATCCCGGTGGTTTTGCTAACCGCCACTTCCGCGCCATCTGATTTCCCTGAAGCGAGGTTCAGCGCGGTGGAGACGGCTTCTTCCAGAATCTTACGCTGCGCTTCAACTTGTGAGGTTACTTTCATCGCTAATGCCATACTGTAAGAGAGAGTTAACTGAAGTCTAACAGAGAACCGTTTTTCAGTGCGCGTCTTAACTGGTAACATTAGCCTCTTTTTTTAAGGAGCCTGACATGACTAAGCAGCCCGAAGACTGGCTCGACGACGTTCCCGGTGATGACATCGAAGACGAAGATGATGAGATCATCTGGGTCAGTAAAAGTGAAATTAAACGTGACGCCGAAGAGTTAAAACATCTTGGTGCGGAACTGATAGAACTGGGTAAAAATGCGCTGGATAAGATCCCGCTTGACCAGGATCTGCGTGATGCCATTGAACTGGCACAGAAAATCAAGAAAGAAGGCCGTCGTCGCCAGCTTCAGCTTATCGGTAAAATGCTGCGTCAACGTGACGTCGACCCAATCCGCCAGGCGCTGGACAAGCTGAAAAACCGTCACAACCAGCAGGTTGCCCTGTTCCATAAACTGGAGCAGATCCGCGATCGTCTGATTGAGCAGGGTGATGACGCCATACCTGAGGTGCTAAATCTGTGGCCAGACGCAGACCGCCAGCAGTTGCGCTCTTTGATTCGCAATGCGAAAAAAGAGAAAGAAGGGAACAAGCCGCCGAAGTCTGCGCGTCTGATTTTTCAGTATCTGCGCGAGCTGGCTGAAAACGAGGAGTAAGGAACGCGCCCCGCACTGCGGCGCGTCCTGGAGACAACTTAACGCGTCGCCGTAGCCACCTTCACCTGAACAGCCTTTGCGGGCTGTTCGCTCTTCGCCATACCCGGTAATTTGTCTGGCGCGCAATCGCGGATGATTTTGCCCCCCTTCATCACCAGCACGCGGTCGAAATATTTCAGCAAATAGCGACGATGGGTCACCATTACCAGCGTCTTATTGTGTATAAAATGGTCGAGGTGCTCAAATATGCGCTGCTCGGTGACTTCATCCATGCTTGAGGTCGGTTCATCCCAGAGATAGATTTCCGCTTCACTGCTCAGGCTTCTGGCCAGCAGGAGCTGCTGATTTTGTCCTGAAGAGAGATTTCGCGCCATAAAGCTTACCGGGTAGCGCAGCCCCATAGGGTGCTGCAGCACAAAACCACAGTGGGTGACCTGGAGCGCTTCTATCACCCGCTTACGGTTATTACACGTCTTAAGCGAAAAATTGCTCTCAATGCTGCCGGTAAATAAGGTGTCCTGATTGGTGACCATGCTAATGAAACGGCTAAAAAAGTTTTGTGCCAGATGGCGGGAGTTATAACCGTCATACATGATACTGCCTTCGGTGGGCGGGCAATAACCGGACAGCAAAGAAACCAGCGAACTTTTTCCCGAACCGCATTCGCCAATGATGGCCACCCGCTGTCCTTTAGGGATATCCAGGGTGATGTTGTCGAGTGCTTTAGGCAACTGAGGATCGTACTGATAATTCACCGCCCGCAGTGCAATATCTCCCTGCAGGCTGACCACAGACTGCAGTAACTTTTGTTCCTGCTCCTGTGACACAAACATCTTCATTAAATCGGTGATGGTTTTATTGGTGGTGAATATGGTTGAAAGGGTTGAGGAAAGCCCGGAAATAATGCCAGACATTCGCCCGGAGACGATCACCGATGAAACGATGGCGCCGGTGGTGATTTCACCTTTAATGACCAGGAAGAAGGCAAAAACCATCAGCAAAATTTGATTCAAATTCGACATCGCGCTGAGCGCAGATTGATAATAAACTCCCGCCTTGCGAATTTTCAGACTGAGCCACGACTGATTATTACTGCTGTTCACCCAATCCAGCATAAGGTTTTTATTGTTCAGCGTATGAATTGTACGCAAAGAATAGAGCAGTTCGGTAATAAAAACGTTGCGATTAGACTGACTCTCCTTCATTTTATCCATCAGCACTTCTGTATATTTATAGTTTACCCACGCCAGCACCAGCGATAAAATCATCAGCGTCACCGGTATAAAGACCAGCAGACCGAGGTTCACATAGATAATAATGCTAAAAATAATAAAAATGGGAATGTCAGACATACGCTGAAAAACGGAGTTCAACAGCACCGGCTTTATTTTTTGAAATTCGGTCCACAAAATAAAAACGGAGGACATCGAGCTGGTTTTGGTGGTGTTATAGATTAGTGATTCAACAAAGGAGACATCGACATTGACGTCTTCCTGTCGTGAAACGATAGACTGGTAAATATCTTTCGACGATCGTAATAAGAACTCAAAGATAACAAATACCAGTACAATCGCGGTGACGCCAAACAGAGAGGCGACAGAAGAGCTGGGAACCAGCTTGTCGTAATAGAGGTTACTGAATACGGGGATCGTCAGCGCAAAGAGTGCCATAAACAGCGCAGAAAAAAAGTATTTACTGTAAAATACTTTATTATTACGCAGCCCCGTCTTCAGTATTTCGCTGATACGGATAGAATCACTCATACCACTCAGCGGCTGAATAAGAAACACCGACAGTTCATTCAGTTGGTTCCGTTCGCACTCTATTACGCCAAACTCATTGTTGCGTGAAACCAGCTGCAATCCGCCTTCCTGACAGCCGACGCATACCATCCACTGCATAGAAGAAGTTAAGATGATTAACGGCATATGCTCGTTTAGGAGGTCTTCCGGGCGGGAAAATTTTACCTCATGGATGACCAACCCTAACGATAAAAAATAATTTTTGATCTGCACTTCATGCGCCGGATCGTTTTTATCATAGTGCGAGAGAGTAACCGGGATACTTTTCTCGTCTATCTCAATACGTGAGTCGTGATTTTTTGCAATATATTGCATCACGCCCGCGAGACCTAAATCATATAACGTAAAGTCGTTCATTGAATTTATACTCAACCCCCCGATCGTTACCGACCGGGGGGACGTTGATTAATGATGGTGTGAGTGCTCGTCGTGATGCTCTTCGACACTCGGGGTCATGCTCATCACCTCTGCCACGAAGCTGGCGGCCTGATGCGAGGTGCTGGTGTCGGCAGCGGAGTGTGGCGAGTCGCCGTCATGTTGACTGTGCTGATCCATGCTGACAACAACGCTGCGGGAACTGGTATCCACGGTAAACGGTACCTCCTGACGCTCGCTATTCCCCGCGCTATCTTTGGTTTGCAGCACCAGGCTGTGCTGTCCATCCTGCAGGGCGACAGGCACTTCAAACACCGTTGGGCCGGACTCAGCCGGAGACAGCGAATATTCCTTACCGTCCACTTCTACGCTGGCGTGCTTCACGTCCCCATCAAAGTTGAATTCAAATACCGGATGCGAAGAGTCCACCTCGACCGGGTCCGGGACAGAGGGACCGCTCTGCAACAGCGCAGGTCCGGCTGGTTCAACATCCACTTCGTGAGTATAGGATTCGGTATTGCCAGCCCGGTCGGTAATGGTGAAGGTCAACTCATGCGAACCCTGTGGAACATCATCTATCTCAAGGCTCCAGTTGCCATTCTGATCCACACGGGTTGTCAGGGCATCACCGTTGTCCAGCGTAATGGAAATATCCGCGCCCGCCTCACCGTGGCCGGTGAAAGATAATGTGGAATCATCGCTAAGCCAACTATCATCCTGACCACTATTATTGTCGAAAGCGACATCGAAATTATCGACATGCGTATCAACGGTAAAATCAACCGACTGATGGACTGTATTGCCCGCCGTATCGGTGACCATGATGTCCAGCGTCCAGGTGCCATCACCGAGCGCCGTATCCGGGGTAAAGGTCCACTGACCCGATTCGTCTTTCACCGCATCATGCGTTTCACCGTTCAGGGTGACCTGTACGCGGGCGGCGTCGGCATCAATATTGCTGAGCACAAATTCCGGCTGCGTGTTGGCGGTGATGTTATCCCCCGCCGTACCGGTGTCGCTTGCCGCATCCATCGTCACCACCGGCGTGCTGAGGGTGGTGTCAACGGTGAAGTCCAGCGAGGATTCGGCGGTGTTGCCTGCGGTGTCGGTGACCTTCACTTCCAGCGTCCACTGGCCGTCCGGCAGCGCCGTATCCGGGGTAAAGGTCCACTGACCCGATTCGTCTTTCACCGCATCATGCGTTTCACCGTTCAGGGTCACCTGCACGCGGGTGGCGTCGGCATCAATGTTGCTGAGCACAAATTCCGGCTGCGCGTTGGCGGTGATGTTATCTCCCGCCGTACCGGTGTCGCTTGCCGCATCCATCGTCACCACCGGCGTGCTGAGGGTGGTGTCAACGGTGAAGTCCAGCGAGGATTCGGCGGTGTTGCCCGCAGTGTCGGTGACCTTCACTTCCAGCGTCCACTGGCCGTCCGGCAGCGCCGTATCCGGGGTAAAGGTCCACTGACCCGATTCGTCTTTCACCGCATCATGCGTTTTACCGTTCAGGGTCACCTGCACGCGGGTGGCGTCGGCATCAATGTTGCTGAGCACAAATTCCGGCTGCGCGTTGGCGGTGATGTTATCTCCCGCCGTACCGGTGTCGCTTGCCGCATCCATCGTCACCACCGGCGTGCTGAGGGTGGTGTCAACGGTGAAGTCCAGCGAGGATTCGGCGGTGTTGCCCGCGGCGTCGGTGACCTTCACCTCCAGCGTCCACTGGCCGTCCGGCAGCGCGGTGTCGGGGGTAAACACCCAGTTGCCCGAGGCATCTTTGACCACGGTTGACGTGACGCCATTGACAGTCACTTCTACCTGCGTCACGTCAGCGTCAATGTTGCTCAGGGTGAAGACCGGCGTATGGCTTTGCGTGATGTTATCACCCACCGTGCCGGTATCGCTGTCCGCATCGAGGGTTATCGTTGCCGCACTGAGGGTCGTATCCACGGTAAAGCTGTAGGTCTGGCTGGCGGTATTACCGGCCCCATCGGTTGCCACGATCTGAACATTAGCCAGACCATCAGCCAGCGGCTCTGTCCAGGTGACGGACCAGATCCCCGCAGATACCAGCGTCGCCTGCACCACGGTGCCATTGATGGTCACACTGAGCGAAACCACATCTTTCTCTACGTTGTTCAGAATAAAGGTCGGTGTTGAATCATTGGTCAGATTATCACCCACCGTGCCGCCATCTGAGGCCGTATCCAGGGTAATCACTGGCGTGGTAAACATCACATCCAGCGCAACGGGCTCGCTCATGTTGGTGGCGCTATCCTCCACCTGAATGGTGATTTTGCCGCCGTCAGGATAGTTTATCGCCGTACTCCAGCTACCGGAGCTGTTTACGGTAACCGTGTTGAGGACATTCCCGGCATCATCCTTGATGATGACCGTCGTCCCGGCCTCCGCCTTGCCTGACAGGATCCACAGACTCCCCTCTTCGTTCCACGAAGAGATGTCCACCGTCGGGGCGGCAGGTGCAGTGCTGTCGACCAGGATGTCATGGTTGATCGTCTCGCTATTTCCGGCCTTATCTTCGATGGTAAAAGATAAGGCGTTTGTCCCTTCAGGCAGTGGCGCATCGGTCTTAATGGTCCAGGTGCCATCGGCGGCAACTGTGGTGGTCGCCACCACCATGCCTGCCACCATCAGGGTGACCGTGGCCCCGGCCTCACCGACGCCGGTAAAGGTTGGGGTACGGCTGTTGACTATCCATTTATCGGCAGAGGCGTCTTTGTCGTCCTGCACGTTGGCGGTGAACTGGCTGATCGCGGTGTCAACGACAATGGTATAGGTCGACGAGTTGGTGTTGCCCGCCTTATCCTGCGAGTTCACGGTTACATTCCAGGTACCGTCGGAGAGCAGGAGCGAATTTACATTGACGCTCCACGCCCCCTGACCGTTTGCCCAGACCTCGCCAACCTTCATCCCGTTGATGGTGACGGTGACCAGGCTGTTGGCTTCAACTGTCCCGTTCAGTTTAACGCCCGCAGAGAGATCGTTAATATAGATAGTTCCGTCTACGGTATGGTCAGCAACGCTGTCTCCGTTAATACCATCGAGGGTAACAGGGGTATCGTTGACCGTATCGACAATGAAACTCTGATCGCCGGTGGTACTGGTATTACCCGCCGCGTCGGTAATATCAAAGCGGATGGTATGGCTACCGTCGTTGAGCGCCTCTGGAACGGTATAGAGATAGTTGCGCCCGGTAATGGTGATGGTTTCAACATACTTACCATCAATATAAACGTTTACAGGCTGCCCCGTTTCACCGTTGAGCTGGAACGTCGGCTTCGTGCTGGACGTATTGTAATCATAATTATAGAACCCCGTGTCATTGGTCATTTTATCCAGCTCAATCCAGGTGCTGGTATCGACCGTCACCAGGATACGCGCAGACTCGGCGGTATTGCCCGCTGCATCTTCCGCTATCACGCGGATAGAGTATTCGCCATCGGCCAGCGCAGTTGGATATTGCCACGTCCAGTTGCCCTGGGCATCTGTGGTAACCGTCGCCACCACTTTTTCATCGACCATGATCGAGACCGTCGACCCCGCTTCCGCCGTGCCGTGGAAGGCGGGCTTCGTGTCACTGGTTATCAGATCATCCAGCGACCCAGAGTTGGAGGCATCATCAAGGTTGATGGTGGGGTAATCGGTCTGGCTGTCTAAGGTAAAGACCACGGGATCGCTGGTCTGGCTGTTTCCGGCCACGTCAGTGATCTGCACCGTCAGGGTGTACTGCCCGTCCTCTTTGAGGATCAGCGGTAGCGTCCAACTGCCATCAGCCGATACCGTAACCTGGCCCGCCGCGACGCCGTTCAGATAAACGGTGATCGAGGCGCCGCTTTCACCCGTACCCGTGACGTTCAGCGCTTTGCTATTGGTCAGTTCCGGCAGCGTATCGACGCTAAAATTGTCGACCACGGTATCAATAACAACGGTAGTGGTGGCACTGGTTGCGGTATTGCCTGCCGCATCGGTTGACACCATTTTTATGTCATAGGCGCCGTCGGCGCTTTCCGGCATCGTCCAGCTTACTGTCCCCGCCGCGTCAGCGGTCACCGTGGCAACTTTTACGCCATTGACATACACATCCACCGTGGCATTAGGATCGGTCACTGCCGTCAGAGTTGGCGTTGTCACTTTGGTGATAGAGTCCATGGTGTCTGCACTGTTCGAATCCCGGCTCAGTACCACATCAGTAATGCTGTTTTGCGTGTCGCAGGTGATATCGATATTTTTGGAGACACTATTGCCGGCATCATCGGTGGAGGTTATCACAAAGGTTTGTGTTCCCTCGGTCAGCGTAATTTCCGTACTCCAGGAGCCTTTATCATCTACGGTAACGGTGGCCAGAATGTCACCCTGCGTATTCGCAATAGTGATGATTGAACCAGCTTCTGCGGTGCCGTCCAGGTGAACGGTGGTTTTTTGGGTGATGTTGTCGGTACTGCTCGCGCCGGTATCATCCGCATCGCGTAAATCAACGGTGAGCGGCGCAATATAGGTATCAAGAACAAAATCCTGCGGGCCGAAGGTTTCTGTGTTACCCGCCACATCGGTTACCGAGAAGCTAATCTCATGTTTTCCGTCGCTACCAATGTTCGGTATCGACACCAGCCATTTGCCGTCGCTGGCGGCGACCGTTTCCACCACCACGCGACCGTCGATCATCACCTTAATGTGCGCACCGGCTTCAGAGGTTCCGCTCACCACCGGGGTATTGGTGTTCAGATAGCCTTCATCATTTAAGCCGGAAATATCCCAGTCCAGCGGCGCCACATGGGTGTCAATAACCAGGCTCGCAGGATCTGATTTGACCTCTTCACCGTTGTTCGGGTTAATGACGCTGACCTCAACGCTGTAGGTGCCTTCCGCCATTTCTGGCAACGTAAAGTTGTATCGCCCGGTTGAGTCCGTTGTCGCCGTGCCCACCACTTCTCCGTTGACGTAAATCGTCACGGTGTTGCCCGGCAGCGACGTCCCGGTGATCGATGGCGTGGTATCGTTAGTGATAAAATCACCGATAGAACCGCTATCCGATCCGGTTTGCAGCTGCAATGTCGGCGGATCGACGTCAACCAGCGGAATAATAAAGCTAAAATCAGTGGCTTCAGAGACGTTACCCGCTTTATCGGTCGCAACGACGGTGATGATATGGTCGCCTGAGTTAATGGCGCTCGGCGGCGTCCAAGACCAGGTGCCGTTGCTGTCCACCACAACACTGGCGACAGTGACGCCATCAATACTGATTGCCAGCGTCGAACCCGCTTCCGCGTTACCACTGAATTCTGGCGTCAGGTTCAAGGCTTCATGGTTGTTACCCGGGTCGGATTCGCTCAATGCGACGCCCGGCGCGTTAACCTCTGTATCGATGACAAAATCGGTGCTGGATGCCTGAGCGTTTCCGGCCTTATCGGTCGCTGTCACCGAGAGGGTATAATTACCATCAGCCAGATCGTCGAGCGTAATAGACCAGGTCCCGTCAGAGGCAGGATGGATGGTTTGGGTCTGGACCACATTACCGCTCTCATCAAGCACGGTCACAACCAGCGTCGCGTCTTTGTCCGTCAGCCCGCCGAACGTCGGTGAGGTATCTTTAGTGATTTTATCCGTCTGCGAAGAACCGGTATCGGAAGAGGCCAGCATCTCCACCGACAGCGCAACGTGCGTGTCTATGGTAAAATTCATACTGCTTTCAGAGGTATTACCGGCTTTATCCGTCACGGTGACCTCTGCCGTGTAGTCACCATCCGCCAGTTTTGCTGGCGTAACCGTCCACTCCCCCGCTTCGTTTTGCGTCGCCGTGTATTTCGCGCCGTTTATCACTACAGAGACGGTGTCCACATCCTCCGGCACGCCAGAAATGATAAAGACGGGTTGAGGATCGTTGGTTAACGCATCACTGGCGCTGTCGCCCGTGTCGGTGGCGCTGTCCATGGCGATCCCCGCCTGCGGAATTTGGGTATCAACCGTAAAGGTCAGGGGCACCGTAGTATGGTTACCTGCAACGTCCACCATCTCGACGGTGGCGGTGTACGTCCCATCCGCCAGCGTATCCGCGGTATAAATCCATTCACCCTGGGCATTTTTCTCCAGCGTTTGCGTGTTGCCATCAAGCGTGACGGTAACGGATGCGAGATCCTCCGCCGCGCTAATCTGGATACGCGGTACCGAGACGTTGGTCAGGTTATCGGTGGTATCGCGTCCGGTATCATCAAGCAGGACCACGGTAGGCGAGGCAACAGCAGTATCGATAATAAAATTGTAGGGCATCGAATTGCTGTTACCGGCGTTATCTGTAAAGGTGACCACGACGGTATAGGCGCCATCGGCCAGACCTTGCGGTACCTGCCAACTGGTCGCCGACGGGTCCAGGGACCAGGTATTCTCACCGAGCGTGACGCTAATGGTGGCAATATCAGACGGCGCGCCGCTGATGTTGATGACCGGCGTTGTCACATTGGTGATGTTGTCATCGGTGCTGCCGCTGTTGCTGCCATTATCGAGCGTAACAACCGGCGCAGAGCAGACGGTGTCGATGGTAATGTCGACGGAGGCCGATTTTGTATTTCCGGCGTCATCGACCACCTTCACCGTCGCGGTGTAAGTTCCGTCAGAAAGCGCATCCGCGTCAGGTAACTGGAAGCTCCATTCGCCATTTTTCTGCGTCGCGTTATAGGTTTTATTGTTGATCGTGACGGTAACGCTATGCGCGTCGGCATCAATATTATCCAGCGTAAAGGCGGGCGTAGTGTCTTTGGTTAAGTGGTCATTCGACAAGGTGCCCGTATCGCTGTCAGCCGCTAAATTAATCGTTGGGATACTGAGCGTGGTATCCACCTCAAATTTGAGTTCGGTACTGGCGGTGTTACCCGCTTTATCCACCACCGAGACGTCCAGGGTGTAGTTACCGTCTGCCAGCGCTGGCGCCTGGAAGAGCCAGCGGCCAGACTCATCTTTGGTCAGCGGTATCGCGGTTCCGCCGTTCAGGCTGACGGTCACGGACTCTACGTCCGCCGGCACGCTGATTTCAAATTCCGGGGCATTGGTATTGGTAATGTTATCGCTATCGGAATAGCCAGTATCGTTACCGACAACGAAATCCACCGATACCGACGTTTGCGTATCAATCGTGAATGTTATCGGGGACTCTTTGGTATTGCCGGCGTTATCCGTCACCGTGGCGATTAAGGTATAAGTGCCGTCCGCCAGCGCTTCATCCGGCGTGAAACTCACCGGCTGGCTGGTCAAATCCACCGGAATATCTTTGCCATTGAGGTTTACCGTCAGGCTATAGACATCTTTATCCAGCGAACCGAACTCGAAGGTTGGCTGGGTATTGTTGGTGTAATTATCGGCGGAGCTGCTGCCGCTATCGTCCTCGTCTTTAAGATCCACCGTCACAGGCGTAAGCGATGTATCAATGGTAAAAGTGAAGGTTTCCTGAGTCGTGTTACCCGCTTTATCCACTACGTTGACAACAAGAGAATGTTCGCCGTCGGTCAAAGCCGAGTCGACGGTGTAGGTCCATTTTCCGTTGTTTTTTACTAAATCGACGGATTTGCCTCCATCAAGCGCGACCGAAACATGAGAAACGTCGTCTGCGACGCTAATGTCAAAGCTCGGGATGGTATCGTTGGTTAAATGGTCATCCGGGGAGAAACCGGTATCATCGGACATGGTGATGTTATCTATAGCCACCGTCGTATCGACCGTGAAGTCCAGATCGGATGAACGCTCGTTCCCCGCTTTATCCGTTGCCGTAACCGTTATCGTATAGTCCCCATCGGCCAGTTTAGGGGCCTGGAATGACCACTCACCGTCGGCATTTTTGGTGGCGTTATAGTCAACACCGTTCAGGGTGACGACAACTGAATAGATATCCCCATCAACATTGTTGATAACAAATTCGGGCTGCGTCTTCGACGTCAGATTATCGTCGTCGCTATCACCGGTGTCGGATGAGGTGCTGAGAACGATGGTCGGCGTCGATAATGTGGTATCTACCGTAAAGGAGAAGGTCTGCGTTGAGGTATTCCCCGCCCTGTCTTGTACCTGCACGGTCATTTCATGCGTACCATCGGAGAGCGCGGAAGAAGGGGTAAAGATCCAGTTACCGCTTCCGTCCTGTTTGAGCGTGGTAGGGACGCCATCAAGCGTAATAACGGCATGCGTCACGTCGCTGTCGACATTACCGATCGTAAACGACGGCGTGTTGTTGGCCGTCAAATGATCCCCGTTGTCATAGCCCGTATCATCACCCGCCTCGAATGCGATGGTCGGAACAGAAAGCTGGTTATCAAACGTGATTGTCTTCGTGTCGGTGGTGGTATTTCCCGCCGCATCTTCAACGGTGACGGTCAATGTATAATCACCCGCAGTAGAGAGGATCGGAGAGGTGACGGTCCATTCACCGTCCGCATTTTTGACGACCGTACAGGCAAGACCGTTAATGGTTGCCGTCAGGCTGATAACATCCTCTGAGGTGGTGACATTAAAGACCGGCTGAGCGGCATTGGTGATGCCATCCGAAGAGGAATCGCCGGTATCTGTCGTCAGCGTGATGGTATTGATGTCCACCGAGGTATCAATAGTGAAATCGTATGTGGACGATCGCTGGTTCCCGGCCTCATCGGTGACACGCACGTTCAGCGTATAATCCCCTTCGGCAAGGGCGGTGTCCGGCGTATAGGTCCAACTGCCATCCGCTTGTTTCTTGACGGTTGTCGTCGCACCATTGAGGGTGACCTCAATGCTGTAAACATCTTCCGGCACATTGCTCAGCTCAAACGTAGGTTTGGTGATATTTGTCACGTTATCACCCACCACGCCCGTATCATCTGCGGTCAGCATCTTGACAGTAAGCGGCTCCAGAGTCGTGTCAATGGTGAACGACTGGCTGCGTTGAGCGGTATTGCCCGCATTATCGGTGACGACCACCATCAGCGTGTACTCACCATCAGCCAGCTCAGTCGGCAGGGTAACCACCCACTTCCCATCCTGGAAAATGGCATCCTGGGTGGTGTTTCCGACACTTACCGACACGGAATGCGCATCAGCAGGCGCGGTAATCGCAAACGTTGGAGTGGCGTCGTTGGTTAACCAGTCGTTTTGCACCCCGGTATCGCTTTGCAGGGTGATTTCGTCCACGCTGGTCGTCGTATCGATGGTGACATTGAGCGAGGTCGTTTTTTCATTACCTGCGTCATCAACGACCTTCAGCTGTGCCTGCCATACGCCATCAGGCAGATCGGCTGGAACCGTGAAGACTGCACTCCCATCAACAACGGTGACAGGCCATGTCTGACCGTTAATGGTCAATGTAATAGTGACCGCGTCGCTGTCGATATTGCCGATCACAAAGGTTGGGCGCACATCCTGCGTAATATTATCGGAATCGCTGTATCCGCTATCGCTTTCGCCTGCAAGCTGCAGCGTCGGGAGAGAGAGGGTTGTGTCGACCGTAAAGTTGAGATCCTGATGGCTACTATTTCCCGCAGCGTCCGTTACGGTAACAGTGATGGTGTGCGCTCCGTCGGCCAGTTCGGCGGTAGAGAAGTGCCACGTTCCGTCGGCCTGTTTCGAGGCCTCTCCTGCCGCTTTGCCATCAATCATAATGCTGACGTGGGTAACGTCGTCCGGCACGTTGATTGCGAACTCAGGCGTGTTCACATTGGTCTGATTATCGGTGGTGTTTGAGCCTGTATCATCCAGCAGTTGAATGCTTTCGATGCTTGTCACGGTGTCGATTTCGAATGCAACAGCATCAGAAGTACTCTTGTTCCCCGCCATGTCTTCAACCGTGACGGCAATGGTATATTGCCCGTCGTCGAGCTTGACCGGACAGGTCCAGGCGCCGCTGCCGTAAGTTTCAGCATCCAGCGTCCAGCTCCCTTTGTAGCTGCCGTCACTGCTCACAATGGCTATCGTCACCGTGTTAAGGTCATCGGTATCCACACCGCTGAGCTGGAACTGCGGCTTCGTGTCGTTGGTCAGCCCGTCTGTCTGGCTATCGCCGGAATCCGCGGCGGCAACAAGTTCTACTGCCGGTTTGTCGACGGTGGTATCGACGGTGAACTCAATATGGCTATCAGCACTGTTACCTGCGACATCCGTCACCGTCACGGTGGCAGTGTAAGTGCCATCTTTTAGCTCAGTCGGCAGGGTAAATGTGGATCCTTTGCTCAGATCAATCGTGTATTGCTGTCCGGTGTTCAACGTCAGCGTGATGGTGGCGACATCGTCAGGCACATTGGTGAATGCAAAGGTGGGCGTGGCGTCCGCCGTATAGTTATCATCTGCATTTGCCCCGGTGTCTGAGGCTTTATCCAGCACAATGTTGACAGGCAGCACCTCGGTATCCACCGTAATATTGAGCGCCGCTGACGTCGCGGTGTTACCCGCATCATCGGTTACATTGACGCTGATACTGTAGTCGCCATCGGCCAGTTCCGGTGCGGTAAAGGTCCACTTGCCATCAACCTGCTCGGCGCTATAGGCGGTGCCGTTAATCAGCACCTGCACGCTGGTGACATCCGCGTCGATATTGCCCAGCGTAAAGGTCGGCGTGCTGTCTTTGGTGATGTTATCCGTTGCGCTACTGCCGGTATCGGAGGCATCCGCCAGATCCAGAGTGGGCACCGAGAGCGTGGTATCGACGGTAAAGGTCATCGTGTCTGAATCAATGGTATTGCCCGCCACGTCGGTGACGGTCGCCACGATGGTGTGCTCGCCGTCCGCCAGCGCTTTGCTGTCGATATGCCATTGTCCCGCACTGTCCTGCGTGGCCGCTACCGGCGTGCCGCCGTCGATGCTCACCATCACGCTCACCACATCGGTGTCGGTGGTAATGGCAAAGCCCGGGGTGGTGTCGTTGGTCTGGTTGTCGCCTGCCGCGCCGGTGTCGTCGCTGAGGGTAATGACCGGTACCGTGACGGTGGTATCGACCGTCACGTTCAGCGCGGTGGACGTCTGGGTATTTCCGGCGTCGTCGGTGACCAGCACGGTCACGCTGTAGTCGCCGTCCGCCAGTTCCGGCGCGGTGAACTGCCACTTGCCGGCTACCTGCTCTGCGCTGTAGGCGGTGCCGTTGATCAGTACCTGCACGTCCGTGACGTCGGCGTCGATATTCCCCAGCGTGAAGGTCGGGGTGCTGTCATGGGTGATGTTATCCGTTGCGCTGCTGCCGGTATCGGAGGCATCCGCCAGATCCAGAGTGGGCACCGAGAGCGTGGTATCGACGGTAAAGGACATGGTGTCCGAATCAACGGTGTTGCCCGCGGCGTCGGTGACGGTCGCCACGATGGTGTGCTCGCCGTCCGCCAGCGCTTTGCTGTCGATATGCCACTGTCCCGCACTGTCCTGCGTCGCCGCCACCGGCTCGCCGCCGTCGATGCTCACCATCACGCTCACCACATCGGTGTCGGTGGTAATGGCAAAGCCCGGGGTGGAATCGTTGGTCTGGTTGTCGCCTGCCGTGCCGGTGTCGTCGCTCAGGGTAATGACCGGTACCGTGACGGTGGTATCGACCGTCACGTTCAGCGCGGTGGAGGTCTGGGTATTTCCGGCGTCGTCGGTGACCTGCACGGTTACGCTGTAGTCGCCGTCTGCCAGCGCTGGCGCCGTGAAGGTCCACTTGCCGTCAACCAGCGCTGCGCTATAGGCGGTGCCGTTAATCAGCACCTGTACGTCCGTTACGTCGGCGTCGATATTCCCCAGCGTGAAGGTCGGGGTGGCATCATGGGTTATGTTGTCGGAATCACTGCTGCCGCTGTCGGAATCAGTCGCCAGATCCAGGGTCGGTACGGAAAGCGTGGTGTCGACGGTAAAGGTCATGGTGTCCGAATCAGCGGTATTGCCCGCCGCGTCGGTGACGGTCGCCACGATACTGTGCTCCCCGTCAGCCAGTTCACCGCTGTTAATATGCCACTTCCCGTTCGCATCCTTCGTTGCCGCCACCGGCTCGCCGCCGTCGATGCTCACCCTCACGCTCACCACATCGGTGTCGGTGGTAATGGCAAAGCCCGGGGTGGAATCGTTAGTCTGGTTGTCACCTGCCGTACCGGTGTCGTCACTGAGGGTAATCACCGGCGCTGCTACCACCGTATCGACGGTGACATCCAGCGCCGCCGAGGTTTGAACGTTCCCGGCCTCGTCCGTTACCTTCACGGTCACGGTATAGGTCCCGTCCGCCAGTTCCGGGGCGGTGAAGGTCCATTTGCCGTCAACCTGCTCGACGTCATAGGCCATGCCGTTGATCATGACCTGAACCGCAGTGACGTCTTTATCGATATTGCCCAGCGTAAAGGTCGGAGTGGTGTCGCGTGTGATGTTATCCGTTGCGCTGCTGCCGGTGTCGGAATCAGCCGCCAGGTCCAGGGTTGGCACGGAGAGCGTGGTGTCCACCGTAAAGGTCATCGTGTCCGAATTAGCAGTGTTGCCCGCGGCGTCGGTGACGGTCGCCACGATGGTGTGCTGTCCGTCCGCCAGCGTATTGCTGTCGATATGCCACTGTCCTGCGCTGTCCTGCGTCGCCGCCACCAGCGCGCCGCCGTCGATGCTCACCATCACGCTCACCACATCGGTGTCGGTAGTAATGGCAAAGCCCGGCGTGGTGTCGTTGGTCTGGTTATCGCCTGCCGTACCGGTGTCGTCGCTCAGGGTAATGATCGGTACCGTGAGGGTGGTATCGACCGTCACGTTCAGTGCGGTGGAAGCCTGGGTATTCCCCGCGTCGTCGGTGACCTGCACGGTCACGGTATAGTCGCCGTCCGCCAGTTCCGGCGCGGTGAAGGTCCATTTACCATCCACCTGCTGTGCGTCATACGCCGTGCCGTTGATCAGCACCTGCACCGCCGTGACGTCCGCGTCGATGTTGCCGAGCGTAAAGGTCGGGGTGCTGTCATGAGTAATATTATCGGTACTGCTGCTGCCAGTGTCGGAGGCATCTGCCAGATCCACCGTCGGAATGGAGAGCGAGGTATCAATGGTGAAGTTAAGCGTGGAGGTCCCGGTGTTGCCCGCCACGTCCGTTACGGTCACGCTGATGCTGTGATCGCCCTCAGCCAGTTCATCACTGGTGATATGCCATTTTCCGGCGCTGTCCTGAATAGCCGCGACCGCCGACCCGCCGTCAATGCTCACCATCACGGTGACCGCGTCGGTATCGGTGGTAATGGCAAAGCCCGGTGCGGTGCTGTGAGTCTGGTTGTCGCCCTGAACGCCGGTGTCGTCGCTGAGGGTGATCACCGGCTCGCGCGTTACCGTGTCGACGGTAATATCCAGCGCGGCAGAGGTCTGTACGTTACCCGCATCATCGGTGACCTGCACCGTCACACTGTAGTCGCCGTCCGCCAGTTCTGGCGCGGTGAAGGTCCATTTACCGTCCACTTGCTGCGCGCTGTACGCCGTGCCGTTGATCAGCACCTGCACGTCGGTTACATCCGCGTCGATATTACCCAGCGTGAAGGTCGGGGTGGTGAGATTGGTGATATTGTCGGTACTGTTGCTGCCGCTGTCGGAGGCATCCGCCAGATCCACGGTCGGTACAGAGAGCGTGGTATCAATGATAAAATCCAGCGAGGAGGTCGCGGTGTTGCCCGCCACGTCCGTGACCGTCACGCTGATGCTGTGCTCGCCATCGGTTAGCGTGTCACAGGTGATATGCCATTTCCCGGCCTCGTCCATCATTGCCGCCACCGCCGCCCCGCCGTCGATGCTGACCATCACGCTCACTGCGTCGGTGTCGGTGGTGATGGCAAAGCCCGGCGTCGAATGATTCGTTTGCTCGTCACCCTGCGTACCGGTGTCATCGCTGAGCGTGATAACCGGGGCGGTTGTTACCGTGTCCACGGCGATCATGAGATCGGCAGAAGATTGCGTATTACCCGCATCATCGGTGACCTTCAGGGTAATCGTGTAGTCGCCGTCCGCCAGTTCTGGCGCGGTGAAGGTCCATTTACCGTCCACCTGCTCTGCGCTGTAGGCGATGCCGTTAATCAGCACCTGCACGTCGGTTACGTCAGCGTCGATATTGCCGAGCGTAAAAGTCGGCGTACTGTCATGGGTAATATTATCGGTGCTGATGTCGCCGCTGTCGCTGGCGTCAACCAGGTCCAGGGTCGGAATGGACAGGGTGGTGTCGACGGTGAAGTTAAGCGTGGAGGTTTCGGCGTTGCCCGCCACGTCCGTCACCGTCACGCTGATGCTGTGCTCGCCGTCAGCCAGCGCATCGCTGATGAAGTGCCATTGCCCGGCGGCGTCTTTCGTCGCGGCTACCGCCGTATTACCATCGATACTGACCATCACGGTCACGACGTCGGTATCCGTCGCAATTGTGAAGCCCGGCGTGGCCTTATTGGTCTGGTTGTCGTCCTGAACGCCGGTGTCGTCGCTAAGGACGATCACCGGGGCCGTGGTAACCGTATCCACAGTGATATCGAGTGCGGCAGAAGTCTGTACGTTACCCGCGTCGTCAGTGACCTGCACCGTCACGCTGTAGTCGCCGTCCGCCAGTTCCGGCGCGGTGAAGGTCCACTTGCCGTCTACCTGCTCGGCATCATACGCCGTGCCGTTGATCAGCACCTGCACCGCCGTGACGTCCGCGTCGATGTTGCCGAGCGTAAAGGTCGGCGTAGCATCCTGAGTGATATTATCGGTACTGCTGCTGCCGCTGTCGGAGGCATCGACCAGATCCAGGGTTGGGATCGAAAGCGCGGTATCGACGGTGAAGTCCAGCGAGGAGGTCGCGGTGTTGCCCGCCACGTCCGTGACCGTCACGCTGATGCTGTGCTCACCCTCGGGCAGTTCACCGCTGGTGATATGCCATTTTCCGGCGCTGTCCTGGGTAGCCGCGACCGCCGTCCCGCCGTCGATGCTGACCATTACCGTAACCGCGTCGGTATCGGTGGTAATGGCAAAGCCCGGCGTGGTGTCGTTGGTCTTGTTGTCTCCCGACGCGCCGGTATCATCGCTGAGCGTAATAACCGGGGCCGTGGTGACGGTATCGACGGTGATAGCCAGCGCGGCAGAGGTCTGCGTATTGCCTGCGTCGTCGGTGACCTGCACCGTCACGCTGTAGTCGCCGTCCGCCAGCGCCGGGGCGGTGAAGGTCCATTTGCCATCTACCTGCTCTGCATCATACGCGGTGCCGTTGATCAGCACCTGCACCGTCGTGACGTCGGCGTCGATATTGCCCAGCGTAAAGCTCGGGGTGGTGTCATGAGTAATATTGTCGGTACTGCTGCTGCCGCTGTCACTGGCCTCAACCAGGTCCAGGGTCGGAATGGACAGCGTAGTATCAACGTTAAAGTCCAGCGAGGAGGTCGCGGTGTTGCCCGCCACGTCCGTGACCGTCACGCTGATACTGTGGTCGCCCTCAGTAAGTTCGCCGCTGGTAATGTGCCACTGTCCGGCGCTGTCCTGAATAGCCGCGACCGCCGCCCCGCCGTCGATGCTCACCATCACGCTCACCGCATCAGAGTCGGTGGTAATGGCAAAGCCCGGCGTAACGTCATTGGTCTGGTTGTCGCCCTGAACGCCGGTATCGTCGCTGAGGGTAATCACCGGCTCACTCGTTGCCGTGTCGACGGTGATAGCCAGCGCGGCAGAGGTCTGTACATTGCCCGCGTCATCGGTAACCTGCACGGTTACGCTGTAGTCGCCGTCTGCCAGCTCTGGCGCGGTGAAGGTCCACTTGCCGTCTATCTGCTCTGCGCTGTAGGCGGTGCCGTTGATCAGCACCTGCACGTCGGTTACATCCGCGTCAATATTGCCGAGTGTGAAGGTCGGAGTGGAGAGGTTGGTGATATTGTCGGTACTGCTACTGCCGCTGTCGGAAGCCTCCGCCAGGTCCACGGTCGGCGTGGACAGCGTGGTATCAATGGTAAAATCCAGCGAGGAGGTCGCGGTGTTGCCCGCCACGTCCGTGACCGTCACGCTGATGCTGTGGTCGCCATCGGTTAGCGTGTCACAGGTGATATGCCATTTCCCGGCGCTGTCCTGAATAGCCGCGACCGCCGCCCCGCCGTCGATGCTCACCATTACCGTTACCGCGTCGGTATCGGTGGTAATGGCAAAGCCCGGCGCGGTGTCGCGGGTCTGGTTGTCGCCCTGCGCGCCGGTATCGTCGCTGAGGGTGATAACCGGGGCCGTGGTGACGGTATCGACGGTGATAGTGAGTTCTGCAGAGGTCTTGACGTTACCCGCGTCGTCGGTGACCTGCAGCGTCACGCTGTAGTCGCCGTCCGCCAGTTCCGGCGCGGTGAAGGTCCACTTGCCGTCTACCTGCTCTGCGCTGTAGACAGTGCCGTTGATCAGCACCTGCACCGTCGTGACATCCGGGTCGATATTGCCGAGTGTGAAGGTCGGAGTGGAGAGGTTGGTGATATTGTCGGTACTGCTGCTGCCGCTGTCGGAAGCCTCCGCCAGGTCCACGGTCGGCGTGGACAGCGTGGTATCAATGGTAAAATCCAGTGAGGAGGTCGCGGTATTGCCCGCCACGTCCGTTACCGTCACGCTAATAGTATGTTCGCCGTCAGCCAGCGCATCGCAGGCGATATGCCATTTGCCCGCTTGATCCATCGTCGCCGCGACCGCCGCCCCGCCGTCGATGCTCACCATTACCGTTACCGCATCGGCATCGGTGGTAATCGCAAAGTCCGGGGTGGAATCGTTAGTCTGGTTATCGCCCTGCGCGCCGGTATCGTCGCTGAGGGTGATAACCGGGGCCGTGGTGACGGTATCGACGGTGATAGTGAGTTCTGCAGAGGTCTTGACGTTACCCGCGTCGTCGGTGACCTGCACCGTCACGCTGTAGTCGCCGTCCGCCAGTTCCGGCGCTGTGAAGGTCCATTTACCATCTACCTGCTCTGCGCTGTACGCCGTGCCGTTGATCAGCACCAGCACGTCTGTGACGTCCGCGTCGATATTGCCCAGCGTAAAGCTCGGAGTGGCATCATGGGTGATATTGTCGGTGCTGCTGCTGCCGCTGTCGGAGGCATCGGCCAAATCCAGCGTTGGGATGGAGAGCGTGGTATCCACCGTAAAGTCCAGCGAAGCGTGCGCGGTGTTGCCCGCCTCGTCCGTTACCGTCACGCTGATGCTGTGTTCGCCATCGGCCACTTCACCGCTGGTGATAAACCACTGTCCCGCACTGCCACGAACGGCAGGAACGGCCGCCCCGCCGTCAATGCTGACCATCACACTCACCACATCAGTATCAGTCGAGATAGTAAAGCCCGGGGTGGTATCAGTCGTCTGATTGTCACCCTGAATGCCGGTATCGTCGCTGAGCGTAATCACCGGCTCGCGCGTTACCGTGTCGACGGTGAAAGTGAGTTCGGCAGAAGTCTGGGTGTTACCCGCATCGTCGGTGATCTGCACCGTCACGCTGTAGTCGCCGTCCGCCAGATCTGGCGCGGTGAAGGTCCACTTGCCGTCTACCTGCTCCGCACTGTAGGCGGTGCCGTTGATCAGCACCTGCACGTCGGTTACATCCGCGTCGATATTCCCCAGCGTAAAGGTCGGGGTGGTGTCACGGGTGATATTGTCGGTACTGCTGCTGCCGCTGTCGGAGGCATCCGCCAGATCCACGGTCGGAATGGAGAGCGTGGTATCAATAGTGAAGTTAAGCGAGGAGGTCGCGGTGTTTCCCGCCACGTCCGTGACCGTCACGCTGATGCTGTGGTCGCCCTCAGTAAGTTCGCCGCTGGTAATGTGCCATTTACCGGCTTCGTCCATCGCCGCCGCCACCGCCGCGCCGCCGTCAATACTCACCATCACGCTCGCCACGTCGGAATCGGTGGTAATCGCGAAGCCCGGCGCGATGTCGCGGGTCTGGTTGTCGCCCTGAACGCCGGTATCGTCGCTGAGGGTAATAACCGGGGCCGTGGTGACGGTATCGACGGTGATAGCCAGCGCGGCAGAGGTCTGCGTGTTGCCTGCGTCGTCGGTGACCTGCACGGTTACGCTGTAGTCACCGTCCGCCAGGTCTGGCGCGGTGAAGGTCCACGTGCCGTCTACCTGCTCCGCACTGTAGGCGGTGCCGTTGATCAGCACCTGCACGTCGGTTACATCCGCGTCGATGTTGCCGAGCGTAAAGGTCGGGGTGGTGTCACGGGTGATATTGTCGGTACTGTTGCTGCCGCTGTCGGAGGCATCCGCCAGATCCACGGTCGGTACAGAGAGCGTGGTATCAATGATAAAATCCAGCGAGGAGGTCGCGGTGTTGCCCGCCACGTCCGTGACCGTCACGCTGATACTGTGGTCGCCCTCAGTAAGTTCGCCGCTGGTAATGTGCCACTGTCCGGCGCTGTCCTGAATAGCCGCGACCGCCGCCCCGCCGTCGATGCTCACCATCACGCTCACTGCATCAGAGTCGGTGGTAATGGCAAAGCCCGGCGCGGTGTCATTGGTCTGATTGTCGCCCGCCGTGCCGGTATCGTCGCTGAGGGTAATCACCGGCTCGCGCGTTACCGTATCGACGGTGATAGCCAGCGCGGCAGAGGTCTGCGTGTTGCCTGCGTCGTCGGTGACCTGCACGGTTACGCTGTAGTCACCGTCCGCCAGGTCTGGCGCGGTGAAGGTCCACTTGCCGTCTACCTGCTCTGCGCTGTAGGCGGTGCCGTTGATCAGCACCTGCACGTCGGTTACATCCGCGTCGATATTACCCAGCGTGAAGGTCGGGGTGGTGAGATTGGTGATATTGTCGGTACTGTTGCTGCCGCTGTCGGAGGCATCCGCCAGATCCACGGTCGGTACAGAGAGCGTGGTATCAATGATAAAATCCAGCGAGGAGGTCGCGGTGTTGCCCGCCACGTCCGTGACCGTCACGCTGATGCTGTGGTCGCCATCGGTTAGCGTGTCACAGGTGATATGCCATTTCCCGGCCTCGTCCATCATTGCCGCCACCGCCGCCCCGCCGTCGATGCTCACCATCACCGCCACCGCGTCGGTATCGGTGGCAATGGCAAAGCCCGGCGCGGTGTCATTGGTCTGGTTGTCGCCCTGAACGCCGGTATCGTCGCTGAGGGTGATAACCGGGGCCGTGGTGACGGTATCGACGGTGATAGTGAGTTCTGCAGAGGTCTTGACGTTACCCGCGTCGTCGGTGACCTGCAGCGTCACGCTGTAGTCACCGTCCGCCAGGTCTGGCGCGGTGAAGGTCCACGTGCCGTCTACCTGCTCTGCGCTGTAGGCGGTGCCGTTGATCAGCACCTGCACGTCGGTTACATCCGCGTCGATATTACCCAGCGTGAAGGTCGGGGTGGTGAGATTGGTGATATTGTCGGTACTGTTGCTGCCGCTGTCGGAGGCCTCCGCCAGATCCACGGTCGGTACAGAGAGCGTGGTATCAATGGTAAAATCCAGCGAGGAGGTCGCGGTGTTGCCCGCCACGTCCGTGACCGTCACGCTGATGCTGTGCTCACCGTCAGCCAGCGCATCGCTGGTGATATGCCATTTCCCGGCGCTGTCCTGAATAGCCGCGACCGCCGCCCCGCCGTCGATGCTCACCATCACCGCCACCGCATCGGTATCGGTGGCAATGGCAAAGCCCGGCGCGGTGTCGTTGGTCTGGTTGTCGCCCGCCGTGCCGGTATCGTCGCTGAGGGTGATCACCGGCTCATTCGTTGCCGTGTCGACAGTGATAGCCAGCGCGGCAGAGGTCTGCGTATTGCCTGCGTCGTCGGTGACCTGCACCGTCACGCTGTAGTCACCGTCCGCCAGCTCTGGCGCGGTGAAGGTCCACGTGCCGTCTACCTGCTCTGCGCTGTAGGCGGTGCCGTTGATCAGCACCTGCACGTCGGTTACATCCGCGTCAATATTGCCGAGTGTAAAGGCGGGGGTGCTGTCACGGGTGATATTGTCGGTACTGCTGCTGCCGCTGTCGGAGGCCTCCGCCAGATCCACGGTCGGTACAGAGAGCGTGGTATCAATGGTAAAATCCAGCGAGGAGGTTGCGGTGTTGCCCGCCATGTCCGTGACCGTCACGCTGATGCTGTGGTCGCCCTCAGTAAGTTCGCCGCTGGTAATGTGCCACTGTCCAGCGCTGTCCTGAATAGCCGCGACCGCCGCCCTGCCGTCGATGCTCACCATCACCGCCACCGTATCGGTATCGGTGGCAATGGCAAAGCCCGGCGCGGTGTCGTTGGTCTGGTTGTCGCCCGCCGTGCCGGTATCGTCGCTGAGGGTGATAACTGGCGCAGTTGTTACCGTGTCGACGGTGATAGCCAGCGCGGCAGAGGTCTGTACATTGCCCGCGTCATCGGTAACCTGCACGGTTACGCTGTAGTCGCCGTCTGCCAGCTCTGGCGCGGTGAAGGTCCACGTGCCGTCTACCTGCTCTGCGCTGTAGGCGGTGCCGTTGATCAGCACCTGCACGTCGGTTACATCCGCGTCGATATTATCCAGCGTGAAGGTCGGGGTAGTGTCACGGGTGATATTGTCGGTACTGTTGCTGCCGCTGTCGGAGGCATCGACCAGATCCAGGGTTGGGATCGAAAGCGCGGTATCGACGGTGAAGTCCAGCGAGGAGGTCGCGGTGTTGCCCGCCACGTCCGTGACCGTCACGCTGATACTGTGGTCGCCCTCAGTAAGTTCGCCGCTGGTAATGTGCCACTGTCCGGCGCTGTCCTGAATAGCCGCGACCGCCGCCCCGCCGTCGATGCTCACCATCACGCTCACCGCATCAGAGTCGGTGGTAATGGCAAAGCCCGGCGTAACGTCATTGGTCTGGTTGTCGCCCTGAACGCCGGTATCGTCGCTGAGGGTAATCACCGGCTCACTCGTTGCCGTGTCGACAGTGATAGCCAGCGCGGCAGAGGTCTGCACGTTACCTGCGTCGTCGGTGACCTGCACCGTCACGCTGTAGTCGCCGTCCGCCAGCTCTGGCGCGGTGAAGGTCCACGTGCCGTCTACCTGCTCCGCACTGTAGGCGGTGCCGTTGATCAGCACCTGCACGTCGGTTACATCCGCGTCGATATTATCCAGCGTGAAGGTCGGGGTGGTGTCATGAGTAATATTGTCGGTACTGCTGCTGCCGCTGTCGGAAGCCTCCGCCAGGTCCAGGGTCGGAATGGACAGCGTAGTATCAACGTTAAAGTCCAGCGAGGAGGTCGCGGTGTTGCCCGCCACGTCCGTGACCGTCACGCTGATGCTGTGGTCGCCATCGGTTAGCGTGTCACAGGTGATATGCCATTTCCCGGCCTCGTCCATCGTTGCCGCCACCGCCGTGCCGCCGTCGATGCTCACCATCACCGCCACCGCGTCGGTATCGGTGGTAATGGCAAAGCCCGGCGTAACGTCATGGGTCTGGTTGTCGCCCTGAACGCCGGTATCGTCGCTGAGGGTAATCACCGGCTCACTCGTTGCCGTGTCGACAGTGATAGCCAGCGCGGCAGAGGTCTGCACGTTACCCGCATCATCGGTGACCTGCACCGTCACGCTGTAGTCGCCGTCCGCCAGTTCCGGCGCGGTGAAGGTCCACGTGCCGTCTACCTGCTCTGCGCTGTAGACAGTGCCGTTGATCAGCACCTGCACGTCGGTTACATCCGCGTCAATATTGCCGAGTGTGAAGGTCGGAGTGGAGAGGTTGGTGATATTGTCGGTACTGTTGCTGCCGCTGTCGGAGGCCTCCGCCAGATCCAGCGTCGGTACAGAGAGCGTGGTATCAATGGTAAAATCCAGCGAGGAGGTCGCGGTGTTGCCCGCCACGTCCGTGACCGTCACGCTGATGCTGTGGTCGCCATCGGTTAGCGTGTCACAGGTGATATGCCATTTCCCGGCCTCGTCCATCGTTGCCGCCACCGCCGTGCCGCCGTCGATGCTCACCATCACGCTCACCGCATCAGAGTCGGTGGTAATGGCAAAGCCCGGCGTAACGTCATTGGTCTGATTGTCGCCCGCCGTGCCGGTATCGTCGCTGAGCGTAACCACTGGCGCTGCGGTCACCGTATCAACCGTCATCGACAGCGCCTCAGAAGATTTACTGTTCCCTGCATTGTCCGTCACGGTAACAATAATGCTGTACGTCCCGTCGGCCAGATCAGGCGCGGTAAACTGCCAAACGCCCCCCACCTGGGTCGCGTCATAGGTGGTGCCGTTAATCGTCACCTTCGCATCGACCACATCACTATCGACATTGCCCAGCGTAAAGGTTGGCGTCGTATCGCGGGTGATGTTATCTGATGAACTGCTGCCTGTGTCAGACGCATCCGCCAGATCCACCGTCGGCACGGAGACCCAGGTATCGATCTGCACCTGGATTTTGTCTGAAGTGGCTGAGTTACCGGCAACATCCGTGGCGGTGACATAAAATATGTAACTGCCATCCTGCAGCGGTTCAGAAGAGGTATAGCTATAGCTCCAGTGCCCGCTGGCATCCGCAGTGGCTTTACCAATCGCTTTCCCGTCCTGATAGATAACCACGCTGGAATAAACTTCTGCGGTACCAGAAAACTCGGGGGAGGTGTTGTTGGTGATGCAATCCGAATTGCTGTCGCCGCTATCGCTCTCAAGCTTAATCGTTGGGGTGTCAATGACGCTGTCGACGGTGATCGTCATTGAGGTCGAGCTTGCGCTGTTGCCCGCAATATCCGTCGCTTTGACCACCACCGTATGATCGCCGTCAGACAAGGTTTGATCGTCTGGCAGACGGTAATTCCATACGCCATTTTTGTCAGCAACCACCTCACCAACCGATTTGCCATCAATATAAATTTCGACGGTGGCATTGGCCTCTGCCGTCCCGGTCAATAGCGGGTGCGTGTCTTTAGTAATGCCATCATCGTTGGAAGAACCCGTATCTGACCCGGCATCCAGACGCAATGACGGCGTCACGGTCATGGTGTCGATAACCAGTTCATAGGTGCTGCTCGCCGTATTCCCCACCTCATCACGCGCTTCGATGGAAAGGGTAAATTCGCCGTCAGACAACGCGGGATTTGGATCATAGTCAAACTGCCAGTGGCCGTTTTCATCGGCCTGCGTGGTGCCAATGGTTTTCCCGTCCACTTTCAGCGTAATGGTCGAGTATTTTTCGGCCGTACCGACAAACGTAAGATTGTCGTTCTGGCGGGTGATCCAGTCTGACTGGCTGCTACCGGTATCATCTTCTGCAAGCAGAGTAGCCGCAGGAGCGACGGTTCCGGTATCGACATTGAAGGTATAATCGGCGGAGGCTGGAGAGAGGTTCCCTGCCAGATCCTGGGCATACGCCACCGCAGTGTGGCTGCCATCGGCGAGATCCGAAGGCATGTTAAAGGACCAGGTTCCCTCGCTGTTGGCGGTAACCGTGCCATATTGCTTACCGTCGATATACAGGATAACGGTGCTACCGGCTTCCGCCGTGCCGGTGAAGAGGGGCGTGGCATCGTTAGTTAAAATGTCACCGGAAAGAGAGGTAACATACGAATCCAGTTCCAGAGCGGGGGCAACAGGGGCGACGGTATCAATGGTGTATTCATAGTTAAACGTCTGCTCGTTACCCGCATAATCAGTGACCGAGATCGACAGTTCGTTAATCCCTTCCGTTGAGGCCATGCTCAGAGTAAAGCTGAAGTTTCCGCTTTGCGAAGCATCAAGCTCAATGACCTCCCCGGTCGTCAGGTTGGTGACCACAATGTGGCTGGAGGGATCGGTTTTACCGGTAAATGACGGGTAGATGTTATTGGTGTAGTTATCCCCGGCAATACCGCTATCTGAACTGCTGTTCATCGACATCGAAAACGCGTCGATATTGGTATCAATAGTGATATCCATACTGGCCGAAGAGGTATTTCCTGCGCGGTCGGAGGCGACAACGTCAACGGTATAAACACCATCCGCGGTGATTTTATTATCTGGCAGGGTGTATTCCCAGTTGCCTGCTGAATCCACCTGAATATCGGCGACTTTATAGCCATTGAGATAGAGTTCAAGGGTTGAATCAGGTTCGGCATTACCGTGCAAAGAGGGCGTTTTGTCATTGGTCAGGTGGTCGTCCTGCGCCATGCCGGTATCGCTGGCCTCATCAAGAATGATGACCGGGGTTTCAGGAGGGATGGTATCAAGCGTAATGGTGCCGGTTGTCGAGGCGCTGTTGCCTGCTTTATCCGTCGCGGTAATTTCAATATTGTTGATCCCTTCACTCAGCTCAGACCCGCTGAACTGATAAGACCAACTCCCGTTTGCATCGACAGTGACCGTGGTCAGCAAAACACCGTTCGCGTAAATAGCTACCTGGGAACCGGCTTCCGCCGTACCGTCAATTTTGGCGTCGCTAAAGCGCGTTAAATTCTCACCCTCAATCCTGTCGTCTTGCGCAATGGCATACTGTTCATCAAGCACAAAGGTGGGCGCTTCGATAACGGTATCAATAGTGACCTGTATTTTTGCGCTGCCGCTACCGCCTGAGCCATCGGTAACATCGACCTGCACGCTGTGCTGACCATCCGCAAGGGCCGACGAGGTGAATGAGAAATTCCCCATCGCATCGGACGTGGTGACGGCGACAACGATGCCATCAACGCGCAGCGTAACCGTCAGGCCAGGCCCCGTTGAACCAATAAAATCCGGGGTAGTAACATTGGTGATGTTGTCGTTTTTGGTACCTGAATCGCTCACCTCATCAAGCTTCAACGAAATATCGATTGGCTTTTCATCAACGGGCGTCGAGTCTGACGATTTCGAACTTGATGAGCTGGAAGAACTGGATGAGTAATCGGAAAAAATTAAGCGATTTGCCTCGGCAACGGATTCATCAGAGTATTTCTTTTTATAAAGATTTCCCCCGTCCATGCCGTCAATGTCAGACTGGGGTTCCGCCCCATTCTGCGTTTTACTCTGCGCTTTTTCATTCAGAAACTCCTGAAGCTGCTTTTCCACATCTTCAGACGCTTTGCGCGCCTCTTCTGCTTCGGCACGCATTTTTTCCGCTTCATGCTTGAGCTGCTCCGCCTCTTTTTTGGCTTCATCGAGGCTTTTCGCGTCAATATCGCTCAGCTTGCCGATATTATCTTTAAGCACGTGCTCCTGGCGCTGGTCTGATAATGCAGAGTCGAGTCTTTCCAGTTGCAAATTACTCAGGTCAACCTTTTTTAGCAGGTCCTGCCCGGAGATGCTTTCCCCCTGAAACTTGAACATGACGGTATTCTTTTCAAGACTCGAAAAGAGTGCGCCGTTAACCACGTTAATTTCAGTATGGTCCGGGAAGATGAATTTGAAGTCGGTCCCACTAATGACAACTTTGGCATTTTGCATGTTTCCGTACTGCTGTAAATCAACAACGGAATCATTGTTCACAAAGATAGTTTTGCTCATATTATTATCCTATTTATGAGTAACTTTGATATCAGTAAGGACCGGCTCACTGAAGACTTGTTGTGCGCCACGCATCAGCGGCGAGGCAAGGTATTTTAAAATGCTATGATTACCTGTAATAACATAGGCGTCGACGGCCATGCCAGGTTTAATATCGTCACGATCTGCTTCGGATATATCAAATCCCACGATGGCCTTATAATACCTGACCATATTCCCGTTAATAGTCTCTTCATAGGAATCCGGGCTAATCTGTACAACCTCACCTTTATAGGGCTTAGCACCAGAAAGTATGAAAGATAATATTTTTACATTTACCTCACCGCCAACGAATATTTGATCGCGATCTTTCGGCTGTATCTTAACCTCAGCAATCATTTTGGTGGACAAGGGTTTTATTTCGAAAAGTGAATCGGCGGACTGAATAACACCACCTTTTGTAAAAGCATTCTTATTAATCTTATAAATAACGCCATCAACCGGTGAATGAACGCTTGAATCACTCATCTGTTTAGACAGTACCGTCATTGCAGAGTTATTCAGCGATGCTTCACGCTGCGCATCCACCAGGTTTTTTGATAACGTATTTCGGATAGCAAAATAATCGTCATTAATCTCCCCCCGGGTGACCTTAACTTCCTCCTTCTTTGCCACCATCTGACTTTCAAGCTCGATGATCTCAGTCTTCAGGCGCACGGCAGCCTGCTTCTTTGCCAGAAAGGTGGTGTAAGAGCTGATCCCTTTTTTGACTAACGGGGAGAGAATATTAACTTCTTCCTGTACCAGTGAAAGCTCGCTATTCTTACTGATTCGGGCAATACCAAGCTGTACGACATCAGACTCTAAGCTCTCTATTTTGCTCTCTTTCGTGCGTTCCTGACTGATAAGCAACTGAATGTTGCCGATGAGATCCTGATTCTTCAGCGCCGCTGTATCGAACTTGCGAAAATCGCCTTTCCAGGCCAACACCGCATCCAGCTCTTTAATATAGAGGGCTAAATATTCGCTTTGCGCCCGGGCACGTTCATACTCTTTCTGAATATCAAAGTTTGACGTTTCAGCAAGTATTTGTCCTTTCTTAACAAAATCGCCTTCCGCAACATGAATGGAATCAACCGTTCCTCCTTTCGGAAGAGAAACGACCTGGGTGTTATCCTTGGTAATGATGACACCGTTACCATGAACCACTGCGTTAATTCTGATAAACGAAAACATCGTCAAAATCACCAGCGTCATGACTATGATGACCATCATAAGATGGTCACTTTGTTTTCTGTTCATTGTGCTACGGAACCGCTACTGGGCTGTATCTCCTCTGGCGTGAGATACAGCTTCTGGAGTAACCCTCCCAACTGCGTAAGCTGATCCAACTTAGCCTGATAAACCGCGAATTGAGATTCAATCATCGTTAAATTAGCCTGGTAATGTTCATTTCGACTTGATATGAAATCAAGCAATGACTTTTGTCCAAGCTTAAATTCCTCTTTATACAGCTCTATAAATTTACCGGCATTATCATACGATCGTGTTGAAATCACTAAGGAATCAGCCCCGGTTTGATATTTAGAAACGGAGGCATCAACGCTATTACGAGTTTTAATTAAAAAATCATCGAGGCCGAGTTTTGCCTGAGTATATTTAGCGCTAAACTTTGCCGACTCAGATTGATTTTTAAAGCCATTAAAGAGGTTAAGGCCAACCTTAACACCAACCTTAAATTCATCCTGATAATCATCTTCCTGGGCATCTTTTGAGGGTGAGTTATCCGTATAGCCAGCATTAAAATCAACAACCGGGTAATTTGCGGACTTTGCCGCCGCGTAGTCAGCCGATGCCGCCGAAACCGCCTTATTCAGTGAAAGGTAGGTGGGGTTATCTTTCATGATTTGGTCGATAACCTGATCCTTGTGAGTGTTGAAAATGTATTTTTTGAAAAAAAACGGGCAGCTTACCCAGGTTGTCGGCGGTCACATAATCGCCGGTCATGTTCCGCAGCATCATTAATTGTGTGTCCAATTGCGCCCGATAGTTCAGCTCCTGGGTACTGAGGGAATCAATGGAAACCTGGACCTTGCGGATATCAGACTGCATTGCGGCACCGGCGCTGATAAGCTCTGAGAAATCATTGAGCATTTGCTTATAAAACAGTTTCTCACCATCGATAACGGCCAGAATTTGTCGTGTCTTTTCCACTGCCAGATAAGCATCTGATGTCTTCTGCGCAACCGTCAGCAGCTCCTGCTGAAAGTCGAACTGGCTGGCGGCTTCCTGGTGCTCGGCTTTTTCAATATTGCTGCTTCTGACGCCAAAATCGGCGATGCGATAGCTCAGCGTAAGCTTGTTTTCAACGTTTTGTTCATTGTCATGCTCATCCGTCTTTTTACGTGCCGCCTCGGAGGAGGCATCCAGGGTTGGGTACAACGACGCCTTACTCATGTTGGTCTCCTGGTGGCGCATTTCTGTTTCCCAGGAGGCAATGGCGACGGATGGCTGCGAATTTAACGCATGGATAATCAGCGTACGAAGCGGCAGCGACCCAGCGGCCACTTCTGCGGCTGCGTGAAGTGAAATGGGCAACAGCCCTGCCGTTAACAGCAATGCCACGATGCGCATATTCATTTGTTTTCCTGCCCCTTGATGACATTGATATCCTTTTGCAAACTTCTGTGCATCCCTGCGATTTGCCCGAGCAGAGGTTCAAATGTCTGAGACTGGCTTTCGATAGTGGCAATGGTTTCAACATGGCGCTGTGCTCCGGCCTGTTCCATTCCGCTTAGGGTATCCCCCACGCTTTTGATCTCAGCGGATTGCGCGGCAAAATGGCACGCGGCCTCGGCGGACATCTCTCCTACCGTCGCCTCAACGTGACTGATGTTTTCACCCGCGCTCTGTACGGTTTCCTGCAGCGTTTCCTGATGAGCAATAACGGTACCTAAAGCTTCGCCCTGCCCGGCCAGCTGTGCGTGTATTTTTTGCTGCCCTGAATAAAGCGCATCCTGATTCAGACCAATGGTTTCCAGTTGCTCACGCTGTTCTTTGAGGGCGTGATGGCTCTGCTGAATGCCTTGCTCAATAGCGCCAAGGGTGGCGTGGCTCAGCGAAATACCGCGATCGATTTTTTGCAGGTTTTCGGCCTGGTCTCTGGCGACGCTCTCCATGCGTTCGTTAAAGGCCGCGCTATTACGGGAAGCCTCAGCACTGTTGGCAAGGAGCGATTTCAGGCTGTCGTTACTTTCGTTAAAGGCGGTGGCAAGGCGTTCCTGCCAGGCGAACATCCCGTCCTTAAACTCCTTAACCACCTCATCCAGGTCGGTTATCACGCGCAGCGTTTTGGTTTTTTCAGCGACAGGCGTTTTGCGGCCACGGCATTCGCGGACAAAGTCCAGACGTGCGTTACGAAGATCTATTGATAAACGAACAAATTCCCCACGCAGAAATGAACACACCACGTTAAGCAAAATGGCGCTCACGACCCCATAAATAGAGGAGACAAAGGCGGTATTCATCCCTTTGAGAGGTTCAGACAGCGAGGAGACCACATTGACGATGATGCTTAACGTATCGGCCTCGTTGCCGCCGGTAATTTGCGATTTTTCAAGAAGGGTAATGACAGAGGCGATCGTCATCGACAGGCCAGCAAAGGTTCCCAGCAAACCGATCATCGTCGACAGGTTAGCGCAGGTCATTACCCCTGCCAGGCTTTGGTTCTGCTTGCGGTTTACGCTGTTATCCATGCTCTCGTAAAGCGAGGCGATAGTGTCGTCATCAAGTCCGTGGCTCGGTGAGAACACAATTTTGTTCGCATCGCCGAGCAAATAGGAGTGCTTATCTGCATTCTTCTTACGCAGTACGCTCACGCATTTCGCAATCTCAATAAATGAGAAAATAACGACAAAGCAACCTGTTAAATAAAGAACGATAATAATTGAGCTGTAAAAGGCGGCAACATGCCAGGTATCAACGACGTAGTCAAAGATGGCGGGTATACACAACGTGGCGAGCGGTAAAAATACAAAAATCAGCGCCAGAATAAAAGAATGGTATCTTTTTAAAAAATTCATAACAATCACTCACTCCGTGTGACAACAGCACTGTTATTCAAGGCTGCCGCGTCATTAACAACAGATATAGATATTTCATCATTTGGGTGTTTTTCTTTGATGATTTTCAAAAGAATGACCCCACGCTCATACGCCAGGCGCATAGCATCTGAAACGGCAATAGATTCGGTTGGACGAGCATATACGGTAATGCTGAGAGGCTTATTTTTCCCGATCCACTTATTCAATTCTTGAATCACATCCGCCGGATACCCCTGCTCCACACCTTTAAAGTTAACCAGGAACTGATTGCCCTTTATTTCCCACGCTGGCGGTGTGTTTGGCGAATCAAATCGCCCGCTATTTTGCCCCTTAATCGAAGCGGCAGTCTCATTATCGGCAAGCCTAATAACCTGGCCTTTATTGCTCTCATCAACGTTGCCCTGCAGCATCTTGTCGCCACCCAATTCCCCCCCTTCAGCATTTGCCTGAGCGGTCTGCGTAGAAGAGGATGCGGCTGATTTTTTCATTTCAGCGCCTGCTGTTGCCTGCTGTTGCTCAGCCTCAGCCATCATTGATTGACGCGTGCCAGACGTTGTAGCAACAGTGGAATCATGCTGATTTTGTTTATCGGGCGCTGCCCCGCCGTCATCGGCGTGTGCAGAAGATGCCGCTTTAGCCACTTGCTCCATATGCGCAGCGGCGGCGTAGGTTTTTTTTGAACTTTCATACATAATCAACATACTATTAAGCACGAAGACCAGCATCAGGAAAATAAATATACACAATACCGTTGAGAAGGCATCAACGAACGTTGGCCACGGATTGCTTTCTTCCATAAAAACTAACCTCATCATCAACATTTGAGAGAAAGTTATTATTTATTGATGCGCATGATATATACAACAATACGCGGTATAATTTTCCACTTTTAGGAATCTAACAATATCAGATGATAATCGACAATGAGAATTTATTGATTGCAATTATGAATGAACGCGTTTGAAATAAATAAAATTAAGTCAAATTAGAAAAATGAAATATAAAATTAAATAATACTTACGCACTATATATCCTTATATAGTGCGTAACACGTTTACGCTTGCTGTTGCGCTTTTTTCGTCAGCCCCTCCAGCAGCTTTTGATGGATGCTACCAAAACCGCCGTTGCTCATAACCAGAATATGGTCGCCAGGCTGCGCGGTTTTTATCACCATATCCGCCAGCGCATCTACGTCCGCACTCCAGTGCGCGGGCTGAATACAGGCATCAGCCACTTCTGACACCTGCCACGGAATATGCTGCGGTTGCAGCAGGAAAACTTCGTCGGCACGCCCTAGCGACGGTGCAAGATCGTCTTTGCAGATCCCCATCTTCATGGTATTGGAGCGCGGTTCCAGTACCGCCAGGATGCGCGCCGTGCCGCCGACTTTACCGCGCAGGGCGGCAAGGGTCGCCAGAATGGCCGTTGGGTGGTGGGCGAAATCATCATACACCGTGACGCCATGGGCCTCTCCGCGTAGCTCCAGGCGGCGACGGGCGTTGATAAACGAGCCCAGCGCATTGGCGGCATCGGCTGGCAGAACACCTACATGGCGCGCCGCGGCAATCGCCATCAGGCCGTTGTGCATATTGTGCTCGCCCACCAGGCCCCACTTCACCTCACCTACTTTTTCACCGTCGAGCAACACTTCCCACTCGGAGGCATCAGCGTTGCGTTTTTTCGCCTGCCAGTGCCCCTGCTCACCCACCAGTTCCTGCTCGCTCCAGCACCCCATCGCCATCGTCTGCTTCAGGTTGATGTCGTTCTCCGGCAGGATGATACGACCCTGACCTGGAACGATACGCACCAGATGGTGGAACTGTTTCTGGATGGCCTTCAGGTCGTCAAAAATATCGGCATGATCGAACTCAAGGTTGTTGAGGATCAGCGTGCGCGGGCAGTAATGGACAAACTTAGACCGTTTGTCGAAGAAGGCGCAGTCGTATTCGTCGGCTTCGATGACAAAAAACGGGCTGTCACCCAGACGCGCAGAGACCTCGAAATTCCCCGGCACGCCGCCGATAACGAAGCCCGGCTTGTAACCACAGGCCTCCAGGATCCACGTCGCCATTCCGGCGGTGGTGGTTTTGCCATGCGTACCGGCTACGGCGACAACCCAGCGGTCGCGCAGCACGAAATCATGCAGCCACTGAGGGCCAGACATGAACGGAATGTTACGTTCCAGCACCGCTTCCACACACGGATTTCCACGGGTCATGGCATTGCCGATGATAACCAAATCCGGCTGTGGCTCTAGCTGGCTGGCATCGTAGCCCTGAATAAGAGAGATGCCCTGCTTTTCCAGAAGTGTGCTCATCGGCGGATACACATTGGCGTCCGAACCTGTCACTTCATGACCCAACGAGCGTGCCAGCATTGCCAGTCCGCCCATAAAAGTGCCACAAATCCCCAATATATGAATGCGCATACGTCACTATCCTTCTTCAATGTGGCGCACATTTTACTCACATGTCCGCAGCAGCGAAACGCATTTCAGGAAAATCCGTATTTTGCTGGCGCGATTCACCTCTGCGCTAATTTTTGAATGTTTGTTAAGATTGTTGGGCTTTAGTCGTTTTAGTGAACATACGATCGCTCTACTCACAAGATGCAGGGAAAGTGTTATGAAAACGTTAGGTGAATTTATTGTCGAAAAGCAGCACGAGTTTTCTCATGCTACCGGTGAGCTCACTGCTTTGCTGTCGGCAATAAAGCTGGGCGCTAAGATCATCCACCGTGATATCAACAAGGCCGGTCTGGTCGATATCCTGGGTGCCAGCGGTGCCGAAAACGTTCAGGGTGAGGTTCAGCAGAAACTCGACCTGTTCGCCAATGAAAAACTGAAAGCAGCCCTGCGCGCACGCGACATCGTTGCGGGTATCGCCTCTGAAGAAGAAGATGAAATCGTCGTTTTCGAAGGGTGTGAACATGCGAAGTACGTTGTTCTGATGGATCCGCTGGACGGCTCCTCCAACATCGACGTTAACGTTTCTGTCGGTACTATTTTCTCAATCTATCGCCGCGTCACGCCTGTTGGCACACCGGTGACTGAAGAAGATTTTCTGCAGCCGGGCAGCCGGCAGGTCGCCGCCGGTTACGTGGTTTATGGCTCTTCAACCATGCTGGTCTACACCACCGGCTGCGGCGTTCATGCCTTTACTTACGATCCGTCGCTGGGTGTGTTCTGTTTGAGCCAGGAACGTATGCGCTTCCCCGAGAGGGGGAACACCTACTCCATTAACGAAGGCAACTACATCAGATTCCCGACTGGCGTGAAGAAGTACATCAAATTCTGTCAGGAAGAGGACCACGCCACCCAACGCCCTTACACCTCCCGCTATATTGGCTCTCTGGTGGCGGATTTCCACCGTAACCTGCTGAAAGGTGGAATTTATCTCTACCCAAGCACCGCCAGCCATCCGGACGGAAAACTGCGTCTGCTGTACGAATGTAACCCAATGGCATTCCTGGCCGAACAGGCTGGCGGCAAGGCGAGCGATGGTAAAGAGCGTATTCTGGATATCGTGCCAGAAAGCCTGCACCAGCGTCGTTCGTTCTTCGTCGGCAACAACCATATGGTTGAAGACGTTGAACGTTTGATCCGCGAATACCCGGACGCGTAACGTCCTCTTCAGGGGAGCCGGACAGGCTCCCCTGCCCGCGCCGCTTCGACAGAGGCGTTCAGCGCCAGAATGTTGGTCTGGAACGCAATACCATCAATGACGCTCAGAATACCGATCTCCATCAAGCGGAACGCCGCGCGCGCAGAAGGGTCATAACGGCCAGTAAAGAGAGCAAGCCGGTACGAATCGATAGCGTTTTAAGCATGATGTTATTTCCGGTAGCGAGATATGTCTGGGTACAAAAAGAAGTATCGGCCGCTAGCGGAAAATGTTGAGACTTTGAGCAAATTCAGCATGTTATGATTCTGTTGTTGAGGCACTCACGCGCGTCACCGGCGAACTCTGGCGGTTCTCCCACAGCACCGTCAGGCCACGTTGCAGCGCGATAAAAATAAACAGCAGAATGCCGATGGCTATCTTCGTCCACCAGGAGCTGAGCGTGCCGTCAAAGTTGATGTAGGTTTGAATCAGCCCCTGAATCGCCACGCCGAACAAGGTGCCCAGCACCGTCCCGACTCCGCCGCTCAGCAGCGTGCCGCCAATCACCACCGAGGCAATCGCATCCAGTTCAACCCCGACACCCGCCAGCGCGTATCCTGCCTGCGTATAGATTGAGAAGACAATACCCGCCAGCGTCGCCAGGCCGGTAGAGAGCATGTAAATGCGAATGGTCGTGCTGCGGGTTGAGATCCCCATCAGGTTCGCCGAGCTGGCGCTGCCGCCAATGGCGTATACCTGATTACCAAACCGGGTGCGGTGCGCCAGAAAGATACCGATCACCACCACGCCCAGCATTAACAAGCCCATTGCGCTCAGTCGACCGCCGCCGGGAATTTTCCACGCCAGGCTTGAGAGGGTGTCGTAGATAGGGTGGTTAATCGGAATTGACTCTTCCGACACCAGATAGCTCACCCCGCGCAGGAAGAACATTCCGGCGAGCGTAATAATAAAGGCCGGGATTTTCAGCGCGTCGATCAATAGGCCCATAAAGGCGCCAAACGCACAGCCCATCACCAGCACCAGCGGGAAAGCCAGCAGCGGTGAGATACCCCAGAAGCCAATCGCTTTCGCCAGAAATACGCCAGTAAACGCGATCACCGAACCCACAGAGAGATCAATCCCGCCGGAGAGGATCACAAAGGTCATGCCGACGGCAATAATGCCCAAAAACGCATTATCGGTCAGGATGTTGCAGATAACGCGCGTCGAAGCAAAGCCGGGAAACTGAGTCAGGCAGTAGAGATACCCCAGCACGAACACGCCGAGCGTTATCATTAACGGTAAATTACGTTTTATCATGACCACGGATCCCCTTAATGATGCTAACAAAGCGCGGTGACTGGACGATCAGCACGCAGAGCACGACCACCGCTTTCACCACCTGATTAAGCTCCGGCTGGAAACCCGAGAGCAGGATGCCGGTATTCATTCCCTGTATGATCAGGGCGCCAATCACCGAGAGCAGCAGATTAAAACGCCCGCCCATCAGCGACCCGCCGCCGATCACTACCGCCAGGATCGCATCCAGCTCCAGCCATAATCCGGCGTTGTTGGCATCGGCCCCACGGATATCGGCCGCGACAATCACCCCGGCAATGGCGGCACAGACGCCGCTTAGCACATAGGTCAGCATTACCATCAGCCGCGTATTCACCCCGGCATTTCGCGCGGCACGAATGTTGATCCCCACCGCTTCAATAAACATGCCGAGCGCCGTTTTACGGGTGAGGATCCAGAACGCCATTAATGTTAGCAGCGCAATAATGACCGGCGTCGGGAAGAAGAGCAGCCTGCCGCTGCCAAGCCACGCCAGACCCGGTGAATCAAAGGTAACGATCTGACCGGAGGTAATAAGTTGCGCAACCCCACGTCCAGCCACCATCAAAATCAAAGTGGCGACAAACGGCTGGATCTTAAGAACGGCGACCAGAATGCCGTTCCATAGCCCGGCTAATACCCCCGACCCAAGTGCAGCAAGTAGCACCACCGGCAGACTATGCCCGGCAACGGTCATTGAAGCGGCAGTGGCGCCAGCAATCGCCATCACCGCCCCCACGGAAAGATCGATTCCGCCTGTGGCAATGACCAGCGTCATACCAATCGCCAGCAGCGCCACCGGCGCGGCGCGGTTAAGAATATCTATCGGGCTACCAAACAGGCGGCCATCCTGAACAATAATCTGGAAGAAATGCGGTGCGACCAGGCTATCAACCAACAGGACCAGCAGCAGCGCGACGATTTGCGGCATGCCGGTCGGCCATGTAAAGCGGCGCTTAGATTCTCCGGATTGCGAAAGCGAACGGGGCATCACGCGTTACTCCTTATGCCGCGATGGCATTCATGATTGCCGGAACAGACAGTTCATCCAGCAAGATCTCAGCCACCTGTTTGCGATCGCGCATGATGATGACGCGATCGGCGTACCCCACCAGCTCTTCCAGCTCGGACGAAATCACCAGCAGCGCCAGACCATCCGCGCACAGCGTTTCGATAAGGCGGATGATTTCGGCGTGAGCGCCCACGTCGATACCGCGCGTTGGCTCGTCGAGGATCAGGAACTGAGGTTTGGTTAGCAGCCAGCGTGACAGCAACACCTTCTGTTGGTTACCGCCGGAGAGAAATTCAATCGGCTGCTCTGCGCTCGGGGTGCGGATACCGAGCTGGCGGATGAAGCGCTCCGCAATGGCGTTTTGCTCTTTACGCGGGATCGGCCGCAGCCAGCCGCGCTGCGCCTGCAGGGCAAGAATGATATTTTCCCGTACCGAGGCGGCGGCAATGATGCCGTCCGTTTTCCTGTCTTCCGGGCAGAAACCGACGCCGAGGCACGAGGCCTGGTGCGGGGAACGTAACGTTTGCGGTTTGCCTTTGATAAACGCCCTGCCGCTGTCTGCAGGTTTGATCCCGAAGATCACCTCTGCGGTTTCGGTACGTCCTGATCCTAACAATCCTGCCAGCCCGACAATTTCTCCAGGACGCACCTCTAGGTTAAACGGCGAAATAACCCCTTTTTTACCAAAGTCGCTGAAGGCGGCGACCGGTTTATCGCTAAGCAACGTGCGGCCTGCGCGCTGAAGCGCGTTGGTCTCCAGTTCACGGCCCAGCATCATTTTGACCAGCTCAATCTGCGGTAATTCGTGGGTTTCACGGCAGCTCACAAAGCTGCCGTTACGCAGCACCGTGATGCGGTCGCTTACCTCGTAGACCTGGTCGAGGAAGTGGGTAACGAAGATCAGGCTCACCCCCCGATCGCGCAGCTGGCGCATCAGGGTGAAGAGCATCTCTACTTCCTGGGTATCAAGACTGGCGGTGGGTTCATCAAGGATAAGCACTTTTGCCGAGAGATCGATAGCGCGGCAAATGGCAACAATCTGCTGCATCGCCACGGAAAAACGGTTCAGCGGTTCACGGACATCGAGCGAGAAGCCGTAAGACTCCATCAGCCGTGTTGCCCGCACCTCCATCTCTTTGCGACACAGCAGACCAAAACGTCTCGGTTCACGGCCAATAAACAGATTATCCGCCACCGACATATTCGGCAGCAGGTTCACTTCCTGATATACCGTTCCGATACCCAGTTGCTGGGCATGAGCGGTATTTTTCGGCGAAATGGCAGAGCCTTCCAGCCAGATAGTTCCGCGATCGGCATGATAAACACCGGTCAGGGCCTTGAGCAGCGTCGATTTACCGGCGCCGTTTTCACCCAGCAACGCCATAATCTCACCGCGCCACAGGCTAAAATCGACGTTATCCAATGCTTTTACGCCGGGGAAAAATTTGCTTAATCCTTCCGTACGGAGGATTTCCTGGTGTTTTTCAGTGGTCATCATTCTTCCCCTCACCCTCTCCCCGACGGGAAGAGGGTCAAACAGAAAAGGCATCAGTAGCCCATATTTTTCTTCTTCTCTAACTCTTCTTTCGCGGTATCAGGCAGGTAGAGCGTTGATTTGGTGATAGTCACTTTCTCAGGCAGGGTGCCGTCTTTCTTGAATTTCTCCAGCGCATCGAATGCCGGGCCCGCCATGTTTGGCGTCAGTTCAACGCTGGCGTTCGCATCACCGTCCATCATCGCTTTGTAGATGTCAGGCACGCCGTCGATAGAACCGGTGAGGATATCTTTGCCCGGCTTCAGACCCGCTTCTTTAATGGCCTGAATGGCACCGATCGCCATATCGTCGTTATGGGCATACACCATGCAGATGTTCTTGCCGTTGTTTTCCGCTTTGATAAAGCTCTCCATAACCTCTTTACCTTTGCTGCGGGTAAAGTCGCCGGACTGAGAACGGATAATCTTGATGTTTGGCGCTTTAGCGATAGCCTCTGCAAAGCCTTTCTTACGGTCAATGGCTACGCTCGCCCCGACCGTGCCCTGCAGTTCAACCACGTTGCACGGTTTGCCATTCACCTGTTTTACCAGCCAGTCACCAATTAATTGCCCTTCAAGCACGTTGTTGGCGGTGACGGTGGTCATATAGAGAGATTTGTCTTTTACATCGATGGAACGATCGAGCAGGATGACCGGAATTTCAGCGTCTTTGGCTTCCTTCAGCACCGGTTCCCAGCCGGTCGCAACGACAGGTGCAATGAAGATGGCATCCACACCCTGCGCAATAAAGGAACGTACGGCTTTAATCTGATTCTCTTGTTTTTGCTGAGCATCGGCGATTTTCAGCGTGATTCCGCGTTTTTCAGCCTCGCTTTTGGCAACGTTGGTTTCAGCCGCACGCCAGCCGGATTCAGACCCGACCTGCGAGAATCCTACGGTTAAAGGTGCGGCCATCGCCATAGACGACATGGCTGCCGAAACTGCTGTGACAAGAAGTAAGCGCTTCCACATATGAACGTCCTCGTAGGGGTGTTTTTTGTTGGTTAAAAGGTGTTCTGCGGAAAAACTATAGCCAATCGAATATGTAACAGATTGCGTTACATCACACTTCAGAAAAGTGAATGAAACGTTAATCACAAGTTTGTAATCGCTTTCATTTGTGCATTTAAAATGCACCTGAGTTTATGGATTTTCCTGTCATGGAAACGGTCTGAAAAGGGAGTTGAATAAGGCGATGAGGCGAAAACAGGTCAAGACATTCCGCACCAGTTGGCTATAATACCTGCCACTTGTTTACCATCCATTTTAAAGGACACAGACATGAGCTTACTCAACGTCCCTGCGGGTAAAGAACTGCCAGAAGACATCTACGTTGTTATCGAAATCCCGGCTAACGCAGATCCTATCAAATACGAAGTGGACAAAGAGAGCGGCGCCCTGTTCGTAGACCGTTTCATGTCTACCGCGATGTTCTATCCATGTAACTACGGTTACATCAACCACACGCTGTCTCTGGACGGTGATCCGGTCGACGTGCTGGTCCCAACGCCATACCCACTGCAGCCTGGCTCTGTGGTTCGCTGCCGTCCAGTTGGCGTGCTGAAAATGACCGATGAAGCGGGCGAAGATGCGAAACTGGTTGCAGTACCGCACACGAAACTGAGCAAAGAGTACGATCACATTAAAGATGTGAACGACCTGCCAGAACTGCTGAAAGCACAGATCACTCACTTCTTCGAGCACTACAAAGACCTCGAAAAAGGCAAGTGGGTTAAAGTTGACGGCTGGGACAACGCTGAAGCGGCAAAAGCAGAAATCGTCGCGTCCTTCGAGCGCGCTGCGAAGAAGTAATGCTTACTGATGCGCATTAAGGCCCCGCATGTCGGGGCTTTTTTGTGTCCTTTTTACGTTGGTTCAGGACGCAAAAAACAACGCCACCTTACGGTGGCGTTGTCGTTTATCAGTACTGGTCTCTGTCTAACCAGTTACCGCTTTCAATCCGCGTTAACCCTTTGACCGAACGCTGGTAGACATACATCCACGCGCTTCCGTACGGCGTCTGAATCAACTGGCGCGCGTATTCACCGCCCCTGGTGCGCAAGGCATCAAGTTCGGTAAGCGTCGCATTATCAATACGATAAACTTCACCCTGTACTGTTCCTTCACCCGGAACCGCGCCTGGATAGTGGCCCAGACTGTACAGCTGGAAGTTCTCAATATTGTAATTACCCATCAACTGGGCATTGGTCATCCAGTGACTGTTGCCCTGCTTAGTGCGTAAACTACCGTAGACAAATATTCGCATTGCTAGAACTCAAACTGATAGAGCACATCAAGCGCCTGATCTATGCCAGACACCGCTTCCAGATATAGCTTAGGCATCAGGCGGTAGCGTAACGTGAGTGTTGCCAGTGAGTCAAAGATCCCCACGCCATATTTTACCTGCAGACCCGGCAGTACATAGCCGCTGACCACCACCTGCGAAGAGTCACCCACGCCCTGGGTGTCCAGCGCCAGATTGCTTACGCCGAACGTCTCGCCGATTTTACCCACAACCTGACCACTTTGTGCAACCCCCAGGCCCACTAACATCGACGTCATTGCCGCACTGTCGCTTTGACCGCTCTCCAGACCTTGCCCACGAAGCAGGTAAGAGAGAGCCTCCTGCTGCGACATCGCCGGGTCAGAGAAGATTTCCGCTTTCGGTTCATCGGCGGAACCGGTCACACGCACCCCCGCAATCACATCGTTTTCGGTGGCGTCAGGGTTTCGGATGGCTTCGATATTCAGTATTGGCTGGTCCGGTGGGCCAGAGAACAGCAGCTCCCCTTTACGTACAATCAGATCCTGACCATAAGCATGGAAACGTCCTTCAGGAATATTGATCTGCCCGTTCAGGCCCAACCCCTGTTTATCCTGCGCGACTTTCAGGTCGCCCGTGAGTCTTGCCTTCAGCCCAAACGCATCCAGACGAACGTTATTCCCCACGTGGACGATGAGATTGCTGTTGATCGGGATCCCGGCGCTCTGCTGTTCAATCGGCTGCAGATTGTCATCGAGCATCACCTCATCGCTGGAGACGCCGACCGCGCTCTCCGGAACGTCGTGCACCAGGATACGCGCCCACGGCACATCTACGCGCCCGTCCAGCGTGAAGAGGCTCGGCGTCGCTTCAAAGACCACGTCAGGCGAGACGTCCAGACGCACCATCGGCGGAACCGTGATCCGCACCCGGGTGCCCTTCGCCGATATCCGCGCGCGCCAGTTATCAAGCTGACTCCAGTCGGCATTGCCGCTAAGGTTAATTTGCCCCTGCTGGGTAAGCACCGAGCCGGTAAGCGTCGAACTCATGCCGTTAAAGTTCATCGCAATCTGGCTTGGCAACATATCAAACGGCATAAAGTTCCCGTCGATATCCACCCCGTTTAGCTGCATCTGACCAAACAGCTGCGGGCTTTGCGCATTGCCTGCCAGACGCAGGTTGGCGCTGAGCATCCCCTCCGCTTTTTCCCCGCGCGAGAAGATCGGGTTCACCATCGCCAGGTTGAAGTTGCGAATGTTGACGTTGCCGCCAAGATTACGTCTCCCCTGGGGATCGGCTATCTGGATCTGACCGTCAAATTGACCGTTATTGGTCAGGCGGATCACCCACTCCAGCTGTGCGCGGTTGTTATGCAAATCAGCGCTCAGGTTCAGGGTATCGAAGGCCACCGGCAGCGGCGCATCGTTTATCTCCTGAGTGACTTTCACATTACGGCCAGAGAGCGTCACGCTACCCTGTGGCAGCCCCTCCTGCGTGGTGTCCCATGCAACATCCGCTTTACCGCTAAAGACGCCGCTGGCCTGGGTGGTTGCCGGTATAAAGGGCTTCAGCATCGCCAGGTCAAAGCGGTTGAGAGTAATTTGCGCGCGCCCTTTTGCACCCGCATCGATGGTCTGCGGCACGCACAGCTCCGCATTCGGGTTCGTCCAGCAGTGCGGCCCAATGCTGATTTTTTGCTCGGTATTGCGGTAGTCCAGCGCAATGGCGCGTGAGAGCACCAGCGGCCCAACCGCGGTGCTGAAGCGGGTGTTATCAAGCTGACCTCTCCAGCGCTGTTCTTTGCGATCAAAGCTCCCCGTTAAATGCACCTGCCCGGACACCGGCTCCCCCTGCACTCGAAGCTGGAGATCGTGCTGCTTCTCAGTGCCTTTGGCCGCAAGCGTCACCAGATTGATATTAAGATCAGGCTGAGAAATACGCTCCACGCGCAGGTTGAGGTTGCCGCCGATCTGTTCGGTGGATTTCACATCCCCCTGAACGCGCACGCGCGCAATGGACAGTTCCTGCCAGCGCAGGTTATTGGCGGTGATATCCGCCAGCAGTTGCGGCGCATCCACCGTACCGCGAACCTTCACCAGCCCTTTCGCCGTCCCGCCAAGCCCAGGCAGAGCGTTATCGAGATTCGGCGCATCGATGGTGGCATCCAGATTAAGATCCCGTACCCCCAGCTCGCCTTTGATATCTGCCGTATTGCGCCCCAGGGCTACGTGCAGGCCCGGAATAACCCACTGCAGATAGCTGTTGCCCTGAACGGAACCCTCAACGCTAACCTTGTTCTGCTTCACGTTACCGGCGAGCTTGATTTCCGGCACGTCCATCTGCCATGTCCCGCCATACAGGCTGCCGCGCGTTTTGATCAGACCATCAAGCTTCGACGGCCACTCCGGCATCTCTTTGGCCGTGTTAATACCGGTCAGCTTCAGTTCGCCGCGCCAGCTGATCGCCTGCTGCCAGTCGAGCAGTGCGGTCAGCTCGGTTTTTCCTTCCAGCGCGGCAACGGTCAGTTTGTCGAGATTAATCTGCTGTTCGTTACCTTTGGCGTCCAGCGCGATCGTCGCTGGCGGGACGCCCTGACCTTTCACCGCGGTGCTAAATGACAGCGCGTAGTCGGTCATTTTGCCGCTCAGTTTCAGCTTAAGGTTATCGGCCTGGAACTGCTTTTCGCCGGTAAACGGCCAGTAAAGCTGCTGGCTGATAATCTCTACATTCAGCGGCAGCCCCGCTTGCGCCAGCTGCGTTTGCGCCCGCAGGGTTATGTCCACCGGGCCTGAAAGGTTCACGCCGATATCGAGTTTGTCGCGCAACGCACCGCCGACTTTCACCTTCACCTTTTCGCCTTTTAGCGGGTCAATATTGAGGGCGCTGTTCAGCGTGATATCCACTGGCCAGTCGTCGCGCAGCAACGCATTGCCTGACGCGTTAACCGAGCCCTGGTTGGTGTCGATATCCAGCGCGTCGAGCTTCATGCTGCCGTCAATGCTGCTAACCTTAAGTAGCATGTTATAGACCGTGAGATCGGTATCGCCGGTCAAACGCAACTGCTCGCCTTTAAACGCTTCGATATTGAGATTTAGCGGCAGATGAACGTCCGTCATCTCAGGTAGTACCGGTTGAGAGAAGAGATCCTTTAGCGTTTCGCCCAGCGGTTTTTCTTCCGGCTGCGGATTGTGGATCTTAGGCTCGACGATCTCTTCCTGCGCCACTTTTGCCGCTTTTGGCAGCGCAATCAGCAATCCCTGTAGTGAGGTTGGCGTCAGGGTAAGGTTTTTCTCCTGCCAGCGCAGGCCAGAGGTGAAATCCATCACAGACACCGTGGTGTCGTCGATTTTGACAGTAATATTGTTCAGCGCCACCCGATACAGCGCAACCGGGTAAGGAGTTGAGAGATTCAGCGGGCCGCTATCTTCCTCCTCAACCGGCGCAGATTTTGGCATTTTCGTGGAATCTATCCCCACATTGACGTCTTTTAGCGACAGATCGTTTACGCACAGCTTACTGTCCCGCAGGCAGCCCAGCTTCACCGCAAGATGGAACTCCCCGGCATTGACCGCGATCCCCGGCTGTTGATAGCGAATATTTTTCAACCGCAGATCGCGCCAGCCGCCCGTCACCTGGCCAATCTCTAGCCCCGGAACCCAGCGGTTGGCCGCGTTAAACAGCAGATGCAGACCCGTGGTTGTACCCACCAGAAACGCCACTGTACCGAGCAGTAGCATGATAAAAATCAGCACCCCGAGGCTTATCTTCTTCCATAAACTCATAATTCAGGCCCCAGACCGATGTAAAACTGTAATCCGTGTACGTCTTTGTCCCCCACCGGGACGGCGAAGTCGAGCTTAATTGGCCCGACCGGCGACTGCCAGCGCACGCCGACGCCCGCGCCGGTTTTAAAATCGCTGCGGCGGATGTCGTTCACCGCTTCACCGCCGTCGACGAACATTGCCCCCCACCACTTCCCGCTCACGTTGTACTGGTACTCCAGCGAGCCGGTCGCCAGCCTGGAGGCTCCGGTCAGTTGGCCTTTTTCGTTTTCGGGAGAGATGGATTTGAATTTATAGCCACGGATACTGCGATCGCCCCCGGCGAAGAAACGCAGATCCGGCGGAACGCGGTCGAAATCGCCGGTTTCAATCCAGCCGAGGTTGCCGCGCATCACGAAGCGGTGCTTGTCGAGCAGCGTGCGGATCCAGACGTTTTGCGCCTGTACCACCGTGAAGTCCACGTCGGACCCCCACATAGTGTCGGAATAATCAATGGAGTAACGCTGGGAATCGCCCCACACGGGCATCAGGCCGCCGCGGGAACGGGTACGGCTTATCATCACTCCCGGATAGAGCAGCATGGTGGTGTTGGTGACGTTTGCCTGGGTAAAGTGGTCAAGACTCCAGCGCAGGTTGATGGCGCGCTGCCAGCCGCTGGAAAGGTCCCAGAATCGCGACACAGCGAGGGTGGTGGAGTCCTGCTCGGTATCGTTCAAATCGGTACGCTTAAAGCCGCCTTGCACCAGGTAATATTGTTCGAGCGGATTCTTCAGCAGTGGGATTTTGTAGCTAAAATCCAGCTGTTGTTCAGGCGCGGAGATACTGGCGCTGGTGGTCAGGCTGTGGCCGTAGGAGTTCATCCACGGCTTTCGCCACGCCGCCCTGACGCGCGGCCCCACGTCCGTTGAGAAGCCGCCCCCCATCTCAATGGTGTTCTCCGTGCGCGGCGAAACCACGCCGTGCAGCGGTAGCACTTTGCTTTCACGGGCATCGGTAAAATCAGGGGCAACAACCACCGAGTTAAACCAGCCGGTGGCAGATAAACGGCGGTTCAGTTCGCCGAGATCGCTCGACTGGAAATAGTCACCCTTTTTGAACGGCACGAGGTTTTGCAGAAACGCTTCGCGGATTTGCGAACCTTCGAACGTCACATCGCCAAAGCGATAACGCTCGCCGCTGTCGAAATCGATATCCCAGAACGCCTGACGTCTGTCGAGGGCAACACCCAACTGGCTTTTGTTAAACTGGCTGTCGAAATAGCCTTTACGCAGCGACACGTTGGTTAATGCGCTTTTAAAGCGATCGTAGTCACCGTGATTCAGCACGGTCCCCACTTTTGGACGCGTGCCAAGCAGGTTTAGATAATCCCTGTCGGTACGGGCTCCCCCGCGTAGCACCACGTTGGTGCCGCCAATCAATACTGGCTCGCCCGGCGAGACGCGGGCAATGAGCACCTGTCGTCCTTTGGCCGGAGGCGGACGTAAATCAAAGTCGATGGTGGGTTCGTAATATCCCAGCGCTTTTAACCCGTCGCGGATCGCGTCATCCACGCGGGCGCGAAAGCGCCGGTCCGGCGTCACTTCATCACTCTGGATTGTCGACAGCCGTGCCCGGACGTTTTTTTCCAGCGTCCCGGATAACCCTTCAACCTGCAAACGGACATTCGCCGCGCTGGCAATCCCGCTTGTCAGCAGTATACTGACTAAACATAACTGGCGGATTTTTGTCACGTTTTCTCCTGAATATCCCTGTTTCCACCCTGGAAGCAAATGCAATGCCGCTCCGCGGCTCAATACGGCTGTTAGCCAAAAACCCAATTTGCGGGTTGAAAAAGGGTGTAACACCCAAATATTTCTTATGATTAAATCTACACTCATTCATCGCATTTATTGTGTTCAATTAAACGCTTCGTGACAACCTTAACCGAAACATCGCTCCCCGGGAGGCCCCACCGTGAGTTTATTCGATAAAAAGCATCTGATTTCACAAGCCGATGCATTACCGGGACGCAATACCCCTATGCCGGTGGCGACGCTACACGCCGTCAACAACCACTCAATGTCCAACGTTCCAGATGGAATGGCGATCGCCCTGTTCGCCATGGGCTGTTTCTGGGGCGTTGAACGCCTTTACTGGCAATTGCCCGGCGTTTACAGCACCGCTGCGGGTTACACCGGCGGTTACACGCCAAACCCAACCTACCGTGAAGTCTGCTCCGGTGATACCGGCCATGCCGAAGCGGTGCGGGTGGTGTATGACCCGTCCGTCATCAGCTACGAGCAACTGCTGCAGGTCTTCTGGGAAAACCACGACCCGGCGCAGGGGATGCGTCAGGGCAACGACCACGGCACCCAGTATCGCTCTGCCGTTTATCCGCTCACACCGGAGCAGGAAAAAGCCGCTCGCGCCAGCCTGGAACGCTTCCAGAGCGCCATGCGCGACGCTGGAGATACGCGCGAAGTGACGACGGAAATCGCCGCCGCGAAGCCGTTTTACTATGCCGAAGACGACCACCAGCAGTATCTGCATAAAAATCCGTACGGCTACTGCGGTATCGGCGGTATCGGCGTGTGCCTGCCGCCACTGCTGGCCTGATTATTGCCCCAGCGCCACGCGCGCGGCGTGGCGCGTCGCATTACTCACCGAACCGTTATCTATCGCTTTCCCCTGCAACAGGAGGTTATAAACCGGCGCCTGCGGTCTGTTGAGCCGGGTTTGCAGGAGATGTACGGCCTCAATGCCAAGATCGCGACAAGGCACCGTGACCCCCGTTACCGGTTGTTCCAGCCGGTGCTCCAGATTCCAGGCAAAATCCGTGGTGATAAGCGAAATATCGTCCGGAATGCGCAGACCGTGGCGTTCCAGCGCTCTGATCACCCCTTCGGCCATGCTGGTGCAGTTCGGGAAAATGGCCTCAGGCCACTGCGCTCTGTCATGCCCCCTTAACCACGCATCCAGCGCACTTTCGGCCTCTTCTGCGGTAAACCACTCGGTTACCAGCAAATCACGCTGCGGCTCAAAGGCGACGTGAAAATGGCGATACGCCTCTTTAATGCCGTCCAGACGCGCATAGAGCGTATCCCGGCGCAGACAGGTGAGGGTTAGCACCCGGCGGTGCCCCTGCTCAAAAAGATATTGCATGGCGGTAAAACCTATGGCGCGGTGGTCGGGAGAGACTGAATCCAGCATCCGGTCCCGATCGACGGAGTTAATTAATACACAGGGTTTATTCAGGGTGCTGGCCAGTTTAAAAATAGTGGAATCATCAGTTCCAATGATAATTATCGCATTGATATTTTTATGACCAGCCTTTTCCATAAATACTTTTACATCCGCATGCTGTTCTTCCAGTCCGCAACAGCTAACCCACACATCGTGCCGGGCGCAGGCTTCGGTAATGCCTTTGGTCACTTCCAGGTAAAAAATATCGCCCCGTCCCTGGAATGTTCTTTCCGGGGCAAAAACGGCGATACCGTTAATTAAGAGCCGCCCGCTCACCATCGACTCAAGCACGCCAAGCTCCTGCGCGGTGCGGACTATCGCGTCGCGGGCTTTTTCACTGGTATAAGATTTGCCGCTTAATACCCTGGAAACCGTACTGACGGAATACCCCGTCAGGGAGGCGATCTCCTCCATTTTTAACCTGCCCGGCATAGTGTGACCTCGCTCTCATTCAGTCTTTGCAAATATTTGCAGAAACAGCGTCTTGATTTTAAAACTAAATTTCAAAGACATTGGAGTTTACTTAACCGCCTTGCGAGTATTCTCACAAAAACACATTGTCGCTACGGCTCACCTTTCCTATTTTCCGGTCATCACTCTTTCGACTGAAAATAAGGTGTGTCATGGAGAAAGTACGTTTTGGCATTATTGGTATAGGGAATATCGGAACCGTTCACGCGCGCTATTTACTGGCGGGAACCGTTGGCGAGGCCTGCCTGACGGCGGTTTGCGATAATGCACCGGAAAAACATCCCACCATTCGCCAACGGGTAGGTTCCATTCCGCTTTTCAGCGACGCGCAAGAGATGCTGAATAGCGGGCTTATCGATGCGGTCATCGTGGCAACCCCACATTACGACCACCCGCGCCTGTCGATGCTGGCCATGCGCAATGGCATTCATACCCTGTGTGAAAAGCCGGCAGGCGTCTATACCGCGCAGGTTCAGGAGATGAACGCCTGCGCGCACGAGTGCGACGTGGTGTTTAGCATGATGTACAACCAGCGTCCAAACCCGCTGTATCAGAAAGTGAAAGATCTCATCGACAGCGGTGAGCTTGGCGACATCCGTCGCTCGAACTGGATAATCACCAACTGGTATCGCTCGCAAAGTTATTACAACTCCGGCGGCTGGCGCGCCACCTGGAAAGGCGAAGGCGGCGGCGTGCTGCTTAATCAGGACCCGCATCAGCTCGATCTCTGGCAGTGGCTGGTAGGTATGCCGGTACGTTTGCGCGCCTTTTGTCAGTTTGGCAAGTATCGCGACATCGAAGTGGAAGACGAGGTCACCGCCTACGCGGAATATGCCAACGGTGCCACCGGCGTGTTTATCACCACGGTCGCAGAAACCCCGGGAACCAATCGCCTTGAGATTACGGGAACTCGCGGCAAAGTCGTCGTTGAAGAGGGGAAACTACGTTACTGGCGGCTGCGCGAATCGGAAACTGCGTTCAACGCCCGCTGGCAAAACGGTTTTGGAGAACCCGAATGCTGGGAAGTTACCGTACCCGTCGCGCCGGAATGCAGTGAGCACTACGTCATTACCGCCAATTTCTGCGCCGCTATTCTGCGCGGCGAACCGCTGATTGCGCCGGGCCTGGAAGGGATCCGCGGGCTAACCCTCTCCAACGCCATGCATCTGTCCACCTGGACCGACGACTGGGTCGAGCTACCGCTTAATGAAAAACAGTACCTGCGCCTGCTTCAGCAGCGGATAACCACCTCGGTAGAGAAAGAGACGATAAGCCGAACGCTGGATGCCTCTGGTAGCTGGTAACCCAGGAGAAAAAACGATGTTAAATGTCGCTATCGTGGGAACAGGGAATATCTCGCATAACCATATTCAGGGCTATTTGCAGTTTGGTGAGCGCTGCCGGATTGTCGCGCTGGTCGATATCTTTTTAGAAAAAGCGCACGAGAAAAAAGCGCGTTACGGCCTGACCGACGCCCGGGTTTATGCAAGCCACCAGCAAATGCTGGCGTGCGAACCGGGTGTCGACATCGTCGACGTGTGTACCCCGCCCTACGTACATGCAGAGATCGCCATTGATGCTCTGCACGCCGGTTGTCACGTGCTGTGTGAAAAACCCATGGCCGCCTCGCTTGAGGAGTGCGACGCGATGATCGCCGCTCAGCAGGCCAGCGGCAAAACGCTCGCCATCATTGCGCAGAATCGCTTTACCGATGCGTTCTGGCGTTTAAAAGCGGCGCTGGACTCCGGCCTTGCGGGCAAAATATGCCATGCGCAGGTCGATTCATTCTGGTGGCGCGGGCACTGCTATTACGATCTGTGGTGGCGAGGAACATGGGAAAAAGAGGGCGGCGGCTGCACGCTTAACCATGCGGTACACCACATTGATGCCATCCAGTGGATGCTCGGCTTCCCGTGCGAAGTCGTGGCGATGATGACGAACGTCGCGCATGACAATGCCGAAGTGGAAGACCTGAGCGCCGCGATTTTCAAATACCCCAGTGGCGCCCTCACGCAGCTTACCGCCTCGGTGGTGCACCACGGTGAAGATCAAAAAATCATCATTCAGGGCGATAAAGCACGGATCTCCGCGCCGTGGCAGGCCATTGCCAGCCTGAGCGCTGATAACGGCTTTCCGCAAGAGAGCCACGATAGCGAGCGCGAAGCGCAACTCAACGCCGTTTTCCACGAAATGCCAAAACTCACGTGGACGCTGCACGACGGGCAGATTAACGACCTGCTCACTGCCGTTGAGCAGGGTGTCCCCCCCCTGGTGGATGGCGTGCAGGGCAAGCGGTCGCTGGAGCTGATTACCGCGATTTACAAGTCGGCGATTACCCGGGCCGTCGTCTCTCTGCCGATTAAACATCACGATCCCTTCTACCGTACCGGTGGGACGAACGTCCTCGCCCCCCATTTTTATGAAAAATCCGCAAGCGTAGCCAACTTCAGCGAAGTGGGCGCTATCCCTCTGGGTAAAGATCTGGATCGAGGAATGTAACCATGAATAAAAATGATGGAATGCACTACGCGCCCGTCGGCAAACCGCACCCCGTGGTGCGGGAGGGCGAATTTATCTTTGCCGCCGCCGCGCTGGACCACGGCCACATCTACGGGATGTGCAACGGGCTGATTGAAGCGGGCGCCACGCTGAAGTGGGTTTACGATCCTGACCCGCAGAAAGTGGATAAGTTTGTCCAACAGTACCCACAGGTACAGGTGGCGGTTTCACTGGAAACGATATTCACCGACAGCGAGGTGCGTTTGGTCGCGGGAGCAGCCATACCGTCCGAACGCTGCGCGCTGGGCCTCAAATCGATGGCGGCGGGTAAAGATTACTTCACCGACAAAGCGCCGCTCACCACCCTTGAACAACTGGCTGATGCCAAAGCGATGGTGGAAAAAACCGGCAAGAAATACGCGGTTTACTACAGCGAACGTCTGCACGTAGAGAGCGCGGTGTTCGCCGGCCAACTGGTGCAGCAAGGTGCCATTGGGCGCGTGGTGCAAACGCTCGGCACCGGCCCGCATCGTGAAGGACACGGGCGTCCGGACTGGTTTTACGAGCGCCGCTATTTCGGCGGCATCTTGTGTGATATCGGTAGCCACCAGATAGAGCAATTCCTGTTTTACACCGGCAACCAAAATGCCGTCGTCGTCGCCAGCCAGACGCGTAACGTTAACCATCCACAGTATCCGGCCTTTGAGGATTTCGGCGACGCGATGCTTAAGGGCGAAAATGGCGCCAGCGGCTATTTCCGCTGCGACTGGTTCACCCCTGACGGACTCTCGACCTGGGGCGATGGTCGCTTAACGCTGCTCGGCACCGACGGATATATCGAAATTCGCAAATACGTTGATTTAACCCACGGCGAGCAAGATGTGGTTTATCTCGTCAATAAAGAGGGTGAGTTCCGCTATCCGGTGGCGGGACAAGTTGGATTCCCGTTCTTCGGCGAACTGATCCTCGACTGTCTGCATCGTAGCGAAAACGCCATGACGCAGGCGCATGCCTTTAAGGCGGCGGAGCTGTGCGTGAAGGCGCAAATGCTGGCGAACGCAGCGGATTAACAGGAGGCAAAATGACTATCCTGAACACGGCAATTATCGGCGCTGGCGCTATTCATAATTGCCATGTGAATGCTCTGCGCCAGCTTCCAGACGTAGTACTGCGCGCGCTGGTGGATATCGACAGTGTTAAAGGCTTAAAGCTGGCGATGGGCTACCAGTGCCGCTTTTATCAGGATTACCGGGAGATGTTGCTGGATGAGGCTATCGACGTGGTGCACATCTGCACCCCCCACTTTGAGCATAAAAGCATGATCCTGGCGGCGCTCGCCGCCGGTAAGCATGTTTTCTGTGAAAAGCCGGTGGGGATGAACGGCAGTGAAATCATTGATATCACCAACGCTGCCGATCGCGCTTCAACGCTGTTTGGCGTTTGCTATCAGAACCGCCTCAACCCGTCGAGCCTGCGCATACGCCGCGAGCTTGATGAGGGCAGCCTCGGCAAAATGTTAAGCATCCGGGCAGTACTCACGTGGTCTCGCTCGGGCGCTTATTACACCGAAAGTCCCTGGCGCGGACGGCTGGCGACGGAAGGAGGAAGCCTGCTGATCAATCAGGCAATCCATACGCTTGACCTGATGCAATGGTTTGCCGGTGGCGTGACGCGGCTGAAAGGCGTCGTCGACAGCGGTGAACTTTCAGATATTACCGAAGGAGAAGACAGCGCGATGGCTACGCTGCACTTCGTTAATGGCGCGCGCGGTCTGTTTTACGCCAGCAACTGTCACACCACGGATTCGCCGCTAATGATGGAAATACGCTGTGAACATGGCTCGCTGATGCTCGATGACAGTACGCTCTGGCGCGTGACGCCGGGAGAGCGTTTCAAACTGGCAAGCGATAACGTCCCGGACGGATCAATTAAACGTTATTGGGGACGTGGACACCAGCAGGCAATCCGCCGTTTTTATCATGCTATTACTACGCCGGGCAATACGGACTACACCGATATCCGTGAAGCCGGGAAGTCACTCACGCTTGTGGAGGCTATTTATCGGTCATCTCAATTACGACAATGGATAGATATCCATAATGAGAACGTAATGTGTATTCCAGCAGTTAAATAAAAAACGGCCCATAAGTGGGTTAATAGCTACCCTATACTGGACATTATTATGGTCAAACCAACTGAACGTAGAGTTGGTTATGGCGTGGCGCTTGGCTACGGCATAACCGATCTGTTTGGCGGAGGCGCTTTCGCCATTATCGGCACCTGGCTGTTATTTTTTTATACCACCTATTGCGGTCTCTCAGTAATTGAAGCTGGCTCAATATTTGCCATCGCCCGCGTCATTGACGCGTTATTAAGCCCGATTATGGGCTATATCACCGATAATTTTGGAAATACCTGGCTGGGGCGAAAATTTGGTCGCCGTCGCTTCTTTTTATTACTCAGTTCACCGCTAATGTTTCTGTATGCCCTGCTGTGGATAACCGATATGGGGTACGGGTATTACCTGGGAACCTATCTCTCTATCGAACTGTTGTCGGCGATGGTGCTGGTGCCGTGGGAAACGCTGGCGGCGGAGATGACGAACCGCTACGAAGAACGTAGCCGACTTTCCGGCGTGCGCATGATTTGCTCGCAGTTGGGCGGCTTCCTGGCCGTTTCCGTCCCCGGGGTGATTATGCAATTCACCGGGAAAGATAACGCTTTCACCTATACCCTGACCGGGCTGATATTTTCCTGCGTGTTCTGCATTGCAGTATTTACCACCTGGTACAGTACATGGGAAGCGAAAGATGTGCATCCGGAGTCTGACTTTAAGGTTGATAAACAACGCAGCAGCGGAATGGGCAACCATCTTAAATATCTGGTGCTGGATCTCTTTTCCGCTTTCCGCATTCGCGCATTCCGCCTGCATATCCTGATTTACATCTTCTCGTTTACGGCGATGGACGTGTTCGGCTCGGTGTTTACCTATTACGTGGTCTATTGCCTGAGCCAGGATGCGGCTGCGGTGTCGGGCTGGCTGAGCATTGCAGCCTTTGCTTCAGTGCCGGGAACCTACGGCTTTATGCTGCTGTTGAACCGGCTGAATATGACGCCCTCCGCCGCGCTACGTCTCTCATATGGCTGTATTTTTTGCGTACTGGCGTTTTTGTTTACGGTCTATCTCACTAAAACACACGTGCCCACACTGTTGTTCTCGGCGGTCTTTATCCTGCTGGGGGCCGCGCGGTCCGGTCTGTATTATATACCGTGGAATATCTACAGTTTTATTCCTGATATCGACGAGATAGTGACGCAACAGCGTCGGGAGGGGATTTTTGCCGGCGTAATGGTATTGACCCGTAAAAGCACCGTCGCGATTGCGATTATGCTTATCGGCCTGGTGCTGCAAGAGTCCGGCTTCGTGAAAGGCAGCGGGGCACAGCCTGAAACCGCACTCGCCGCCATCATCGGCCTGATGATTTTCGCGACGGCGGCCCTGCTGGCCGTCAGTTTCTTCGCGACCTATAAATTCAGACTGACTCGCGAGACCCACAAGTTGCTGCTCAAGGAAATCGCCCGCCGCAAGCTGGGCGGAGATTACCGGGACTGCGACGACACGACCCGCGTGGTGATCAAGCAGCTGACCGGCTATGAATATGACCAGGTGTGGGGCGGCGATGCCACGCGCCGTGCGGTCAAAAGCGCCAGTTTATCGACGGTGGAATAGCCACTCAGGCCGGGCTGGCTCCCCCGCCAGTCTGGCCTGTTGAATTCGCTTTCTGTACCGACATTGTCCCTGATCTCGAATAAATTAGTTTTCGTATCATAGGTAAAAAATGAAATACTATCTTGCCCAATAAGGAAAGTTTATGTTGAACGGTGCTGATTATGCTCCATTCAATTTGTACGGTGCTGGCGTTTTCATGGCGCGGCATTTAGCTGTGATGAATGGTTTGCTTTGTATACAGATGACTGGAGCATTGATGATGGTACCTGGTTTGAAGGAGTTCCCCCTGGCACGTTATCAAAAGGGTGTATAACGTTTGCTCACAACTCAGATTTTGCCACCATCCACAATGCCCTGTTAAACACATCCCCTATGCAAGTGCCGTGTATGCGTTCGCTTACAGATCGTGGTTGGGTTGAGGTAATAGCCATTGGCTCGAACACGTGCCCGTAGAATGGCCAAAATAGCTTTTTTCGGGCTGGTAATGTTTGCCGTTGCTCGCACTCTTGGCAATCCTGAGATCTTCATCAATCACGATTTAGCAAGTAAATTAGCCCAACTGATCAGCGATGATGTCAATGCTGAATCTATGTATGACGTTTTTTTATCTTGATGTTGTTTTGTAGTGGCACAGTAAGTTAGGCCACCTGATTAAAGATAATATTCTCACCTCAACACAACACAGGTGGCTTAATGAATAAGAAAACCAAGCGTACTTTCACCCCTGAGTTCAGGCTGGATGTGCACAGCTGATCGCTGATAAGGGCTACGCATATCGACAAGCCAGTGAAGCGATGAATATCGGTTCTACCACACTTGGAAGCTGGGTGCGCCAGCTCAGGCGATAGCGACCAGACTGAGTGACAGCCACACGGTTGTCAGTCTTTGTAATCCACCGTAGCAGTTACTGGTACTGGCGGAAACGGCGCAATACTGTTAACCCGGCGCGAGTCAGGTTGTGTAGCGAAATACGACGAGCATGGATCCAGAGTCGGAGCTTTGCAGGCGCATACCTGCCTGCCGAATTTGCTCAAGCGTCAGTTCGCTGTACCGGAGCCAGACCGGGTAGGGTATGGAGATATTACGTACAGTATGCCCGGAGTTCAGGGCGGGCATGGATGCTCAAATGATGCACGAGTCTGTCTGGAATATTGAACCGGTAACTCATGACGGGAAGCCCAACAATCCCACCGGGGGTGTCGATGGAGAGAAATCAGAGATAATTCGACAGGCCTGGTAATTTAGAATGTCAGTAGAGCACCCTATATACAACTATGATGTATTGTTGCCATCATTAATGAAAAGAGAAATCTTTAAACTGCTGTTAAATACATAAAGCTCCAATTAACATTGGATTGGACCTTGCTGCTCAATAAATATTATTTGAATATCAACATGAATATTTCTTCTCAACAAGTTAGTTACAGCTTACCCATTCAGGCAGGATACCCTCAAGATAGTGTTCGACAAAGCCTATGCGTTCAGCCAGTTTCAGGGCTTCGTGACGAAATTCAGGCGTGCGATGGTTGATGCTGGTTTTGTCATTGTGAGTCACCTCTGGTTGAGCGTTTACCCATTTCGTCGCGTGTCCACTATTGCTGGGTTAGTGCTGCTCACTCCGTAGGCGTACTACTGTTCTTCCATCTAACATGACCGAGCATAGCACTTACTATCTGAGCTGACGAATCAAATTTATAATTTATAAAACAACATGAGGTAAATTCATATAATGAAAAATTATTCATTTACAGTATATTTTCATATATTTAAAAAGGTTATTGTTGTCTTTTCCCTTTTTTTCTGTGCTCCTTTTGGCTTTGCCATAGATTTGTCATTTAAAGAAAAATCACCCGTCGATCGCCTATATCATGAAAACAACCAAGAAATGGACTCATTGCGGGAAGAGCAGAAGTTCAAATTTGACCCTAATTTAAAAATTGCCCAACAAGAACGTAGCTACCAATCGCTACTCGATCAACGGGATGAAGTTGAAAAATCCCTGCATAATCCCATACGCCCTTGTTATAATAACCCAACGGAGCCAGGCTGTACGGGGCATTCAGCGTGGATGAACAATCCACCCAAGAATCAATCCATGTTAGAGCAAAAATATCATAATGACTTTTAGATACTAACCTCTTTCAAATATTAAACCTTGCGAGATTTGTTGGTTGCCTGAAATTTAGATTCTCTTACTTTTGTCTTAAATTCCGGCCCTGCTTTACTTGTTACCATCCAGCAAGCCTGGTCAGTAAAAACACTCAAATTTCCGTCTAATATATTATAACGCCTGTTCCAAACTGCATTGGTAAGTGTATTTTGGATGATGATAATTTTTGCGTTAAATGCATTCATTTTTTCTATAATATTAGATATGGAGTGTCTGCTGCCTACCAGACCATACAAAACATCACCGGACTCAAATTTTATAGCTGAATTAAAAATAATACTTGATGTGTAAATACTAAAACCCTGCGGTAAGCCCATCAGTGAAATACCCAATTTTTTGCTTGTCGGAAATTATATGATTATTTTAGAAAGAATTTAAGGTTAATTATTTTTTACCTCCTAAGCGGTGCTGTAGCCGCTTGAGAATGTTTTCCTGACTGTATTGTTCATTCAGCGCCTCAAAGGCAGCTTCATTGCCGGTTTCTTTTATTTTGGCCGTCTTTTCGTCCAGATCCACATTAACAGCCCGTGATTCTTACAGCATGTTGGCCATACCAGACATTGCGTGGTTCATGGACTCTTCCCGGCGGCGGGTGCGCTGTTGATCCACTCGTTTTCCGCCTGGATCAGGTCAACGATGGCTTTCTTTTGCTCATTTAGTATCTGGAAACCGACCAAACCAGACTCCCAGTGATTGAGGTGATGCGAGCACTCCGTAAAAGACAAGCAGAAAACGTCGTCTTAGGTCATTCTCTGGGCGAGATGCATCTGGTAAGCAAAGACCTTTAAAAATATCACTTTTCAATAACATCAAAGGCTACCTCATTGCTAACTTTACAACAATGCCCTGTTTTTAATAAAGAGCTTACTGATGAGTGGTAAATATCAGGCTTTAGGTGGGTTACATGAAAGTGATTACTTTGTATTATTCCTATAACCTTACAAACATCTGAAGGCAAATAAATAATCGTCTGTGCCGTATCTAACTAACCGAAAAATATTCTCATTTTGAAATTATTGCCGATAAATATTTTTCCGTCGGGTCGTCAACAGACACGCGTCGTTTCGGTTTTGCCCAGTAAAGATTACTGCTATCCGGAACGCAGGCTCATGGCTCACCTGTCTGCTCAGGGAGTGCAGACCATAGTGTGATCTCAGGGTCAAACCTGTATTGCTTGGTCGAAAAACGTTGACGATCACGCCCTGCTAAACCAAAGGAGAAAAATGATTTCGATAAATACATTGCAACGCGTTTTTTCTGCAGATGAAAACATGGCTATTAAGGCCGCAGATTACAAGCGCTCAACAGCAGGTGTTGTACTGGAAGTAATCGTTGGGCTGCTGACAGGGGGGTTAGGATTTGTTGGTGTAGAGCTGTATCATTCGTTCAATAGAGCAAGTAAAAATAATGAATTTCTTGCGCTGACTGATGCTCTGCTTAATGCAATGAAAAATATGGCACCTGATGATAATAGATTCAGTTTTTCGTATCAAGGATCAGATGTTCACGTTCAGCAGGATGGGTTAAATGTAAAAATAAGCTATGCTGGTGAAGAGAAAATAATATATTACAAAACAATAGCGCAGTTGAGGGAAAATGTAAAAAGTGAGATTCTCATGCATAGCGATAAATGTTCTGTTGCAACGTCAGTAATGGCTTTACAGGATGAAACTGCCAATCAACGTGCTTTAGCATTAAATTTCCTGCAGGAAAAAACAGGTGTGCAAGAGTTTGATCATGTGGATACCCCTCAGTTGGTACAAATCGCTGTAGATTTTGTTAATGACCGCAAAAATATGGCAGAGACCATAGAAAGTCTCGACAAATCTGACATATCGGCAAGAATGGTTCTTGATGCAGAAAGTAAGGAGCTGCTGGAAAAGTGGCATGCGGCGAAGTTAAATACAGTTACTGATATTATTGATGTCAATAATGTGCCATCAGTCGATAATAACAGGGCAGTGCAGACAGAAGATGAGAAAAAAGTACGTAAATTCCTGGCGGAGATATTTTTTCCTGAAAATGAGTGGGAAATAGACACCCTGCAACCAGGGAAAAGGCTTAAAAATGTATTGCTGAACAATAAAGAAGTACTGGCTGAAGTAATTGACAAACCAGAAATGCTTGATGCTGCAGGTCTGCCAGGTGGATTGAAGGAGGTAGCAAAAGATACGCTGAAAAAATTGAAGCAAATTCTTGGTGTATACGGTACTGAAATAAACCCGAACATGGTCGAAATTTTACTACAAAAAATAACAGATGATGATTTCACCAGCCTTTCTGAAGCTATTGATGTCCAGTTTGTCAACTTTAAATTCAGCTCGCTTGATGGCGTGGGTATGTTGGCCAATATTGGGAATGTAGGCGAAGGTAACTTGCAGTCTTTTGTCAAAAATGTACTGGGTAATTATTTTGATAAGCAAGCGGTGGTGGATAAACGCGCAATGATTGCATCATTTCTCAATGATGCCAGGTCAGGAGATTCTGCCGAGCGGAAATTGGTAGGATTGTTAAAGGGGGGGGGGCCGTATCTGCAGAAGATGCTGCAGTTGCTGGGTGATAATGCACCTCCTAAGTTAAAAAATGCGCTGGACGAGATGAAGGCTTCTTTGAGTCCGATTAATGGGGAAATCATTAAATCAACACTCAGTGGAATTGTCGAAAAATCGGCCGGTAAAATAGAAAGTATAGAAGTCGGTAAAAATCTTGGTGCAGCATCGGTCGGTCAAACAGTGCTGGCAAGAATAAAATGGGTAGGCAAGGATGAGCCACAGGAAGTGGTGATAAAGTTGCTGCGCCCAGGTATCCGCTTGCGTGCAGAAAGGGAACTGGTTTTCATGCGGGAGGAAGCAGACAAAATCCCTGGCATGAGAAAGACATTTGATGGTATCTCGGCGCAAGTTAAGGTAGAAATGGATTTGTCAAAAGAAGCCCATAATGTTCGCCTGGCGCAAGTGTATAACGCTGGCCAACCAAATTTAACGGTGATGAAGTTAGTCGATAAAATACCGCCATCACAGGGATATATGGTACTTGAGAAGGCCCCCGGTACGACAGTAAAGTCAGCATTCAACGTCCTTAATGATCTTTTGAAGCAACAGCGGTTGAAAGCTGAAACAGTGGATTTTGGGGCTAAACTGGCATCTGCAATTAAGGCATTAACATTTAAATGGGTTGAAGAGAGCTTGTTTGGTACCGGCTTTTATCATGGTGATTTACATTCCGGAAACATCATGTTTGATGAAACCAATGGCCTGCTTACCGTGATCGATATGGGTAACGCAACCACACTGTCGGTTGGGCAACGGCAGGCTATTTTCAAGATGGTTATGGCAGCAGGGCTACATAACCCGGAGGTGTTTGTAAGAAATTATGAAAAAGTTCTATCTGACGATGGTAAGCGCAGTATGGAAAATCCGGAGATTCGTGAGGCATTGTTGAGCGACACCAGAAATATAATGAATACGACCCGTGATCCTGGTAAAAAAATATTCAAAATACTTGACGCGGCTAATAAGCGTGGATTGGAAATACCATCGTCAGTATCTAATTTTTCTCGATCACAAATTATGCTGCAAAATGCTATTAATAATATTAACGGAATAAACAAGAAAATCAGAACAAAATTGCTGAATGACATAAATGCAGGTACACATATTTATTTTAAAAATTTCGGTGATGTTAGCGTCACAAAAATTAAGGGGATGCTTAATGAGAAACTTACTGCACTGGATCGCAGTACTGATGAACCGAATTTGTTTAATACAGACAAATTAAATTTGAATAAGATATTGGGTAACTGTAATGCCTTGATATCCGGTGATCTGGAATCAATCAATTTCTCAAATATTATTGAAACGGTTGGTTTGAACCACAAGGTGGATAGCTTGGGACTTGCCTATGGTGACATCATGGCTATTGGTACTTCGATGATGCGTCCGGCTGTCCGCTAAATAGCTGCGCCGAATACCGCTACACTTTTGCAAGTCCATGTTTACTGTATGAACGCCTCCCCGTTTGCAAGGCTTCCGTTGTTCTGACATTGACGAGTAGTTACAGCTCTGTATCCGGCCTCATTGCAGTCCGAGCTGCAGGCCACTCTGAGATTCGCTGACCTGAGCCTTATTCTCGGGGCGGGCTTTATGCCCAGGTAAACTGAACCGCCCCCGTAATCCTGGAGAATACACTCTTTGAGAGGTAACCTGGATGACAAAACATAACCGATTTCCCCCTGAAGTTCTGTTCACATGGTTCTGGAAAACCAGGACACCTACAACACACAATGGGCCGCAATCTGCTCCATTGCCCCTAAGCCCCCCCGCTGATGATGAGCCGAATGCGCTGACTACCAACGAACGCCAGCGTCTGAAAGAGCTGGAACGGGAAGTCCGGGCGCTGCGCCGCAGTATTGCTGACTGGCCGATAAACCGGGTCAGCGAACTGTTGCCATGGCGCATTGAGCTGCCAACTGAATAGCCTTCGTTCGTCAATACGGTTCTCACTGTACGCTTCCACTCATCCGGGCATATACACCAAAATGTGACCTCTGGTAGATTTACACGCCTTTACGCTATACTACCCGCTGAAATAATCGGCTCAACGCTACGCGCTGACGTTCAATGTGTTTCCACACAAATGGTATCAACTTCCCTTCCGAGGATCTGGCGAGAAGCCGGATAAACTATGTTAAACAGCATCTTAGTCATACTTTGTCTGATTGCCGTCAGCGCGTTTTTTTCGATATCGGAGATATCGCTGGCCGCGTCGCGTAAAATCAAACTCAAGCTGCTTGCCGATGAAGGCAACATCAACGCATCACGTATTCTGAAGATGCAGGAAAACCCCGGCATGTTCTTTACCGTGGTGCAGATTGGCCTGAACGCGGTCGCCATTCTGGGGGGGATTGTCGGTGATGCAGCCTTTTCTCCGGCTTTCTACAGCGTCTTTGTTCAATACATGTCCGCCGAGCTGGCAGAACAGGTGAGCTTTATTCTCTCCTTCACGCTGGTAACCAGCTTATTCATCTTGTTCGCCGACCTGACCCCGAAACGCATCGGTATGATTGCGCCAGAAGCCGTGGCTTTGCGCATCATCAACCCGATGCGCTTCTGCCTGTATGTGTTTCGCCCGCTGGTATGGTTCTTTAACGGCCTGGCGAACGTGATTTTCCGCACCTTTAAGCTGCCAATGGTGCGTAAAGATGACATTACCTCGGATGATATTTACGCCGTGGTAGAAGCCGGTGCCCTCGCGGGTGTCCTGCGTAAGCAGGAACATGAACTGATTGAGAACGTGTTTGAACTGGAATCCCGTACGGTTCCGTCTTCCATGACCGGTCGTGAAAGCGTGGTTTGGTTCGATCTGCATGAAGACGAGCAGAGCCTGAAGAACAAAGTGGCAGAACATCCGCACTCCAAGTTTCTGGTCTGTAATGAAGATATCGATCACATCATCGGTTATGTGGATTCCAAAGATCTGCTGAACCGCGTGCTGGCCAACCAGAGCCTGGCGTTAAATAGCGGTGTGATGATCCGCAATACTTTGATTGTGCCAGATACCCTGACACTCTCTGAAGCGCTGGAAAGTTTCAAAACGGCGGGTGAAGACTTTGCGGTTATCATGAACGAGTACGCGCTGGTGGTCGGTATTATCACCCTGAACGACGTAATGACCACGCTCATGGGCGACCTGGTCGGCCAGGGCATGGAAGAGCAAATTGTGCAGCGTGACGAGAACTCATGGCTAATAGATGGCGGCACGCCAATTGAAGACGTGATGCGCGTGCTGGACATCGACGCGTTCCCGCAGTCGGGCAACTACGAGACCATTGGCGGGTTTATGATGTTTATGCTGCGTAAAATCCCGAAGCGTACCGACTCCGTTAAGTTCTCCGGCTTCAAGTTTGAAGTAGTGGATATTGATAA